>NZ_JBSFNO010000023.1:0-130309 GCF_053981095.1 Nocardia sp. NPDC003693 | reverse complement strand
GCGGCCTCGGACGGCGCGTGGGGCAAGGGCGCCGGCAAGGCGTTCACCGGCGGCGTCGGTGAAGGCGCCAAGGGCAACGAGGGCACCTCGGCCGCGGTCAAGAACACCCCGTTCTCGATCACCTACAACGAGTGGTCCTTCGCCAAGGCGCAGGGGCTGTCCGTGGCCCGCATCCTCACCGTGACGACCTCCAACGATCCGAAGCCGGTCGAGCTGACCTCGGAGACCGCGGGCAAGTCCATCACCGGTGTGAAGATCTCCGGCCAGGGCAACGACCTGGTGCTGGACACCTCCTCGTTCTACAAGCCGACCACCGGCGGCGCCTACCCGCTGATGATGGCGACCTACGAGATCGTGTGCTCCAAGTACAGCGACGCCGACACCGCCACCGCCGTCAAGGCGTTCCTGACCTCGGCGGTCGGCAACGGCCAGGTGGGACTCGCGGACGCCGGCTACGTGCCGATCCCGGACGAGTTCAAGACCAAGCTGACCACCGCGATCAACGCCATCTCCTGATCACCCTGATCGAGAGCACACCATGACCGTGCACGACGAAATAGCATCCGCGGGCCAGTCCGTTTCGACCGGCCCGCGGGGGAACCGTGCCCAGCCGCCGGGGGATACTGCGCTCATGCCGACCGAACCCAGCACGAAGCCGGCCGCACGGCGCGGCGTCTCCATATTCGGCGCGGAGTTCGTCTTCCGCTCCGCGGCCACCGCGGCCGGTGCCGTCATCGTCGGTGCGATCGCCCTGATCGCGCTGTTCCTGCTCATCAGGGCGGTGCCGTCGGTACTGGCGAACGACGCGAACTTCTTCACCAGCACCGAGTTCAACACCTCCGATGCCAACCACCTGCGGTTCGGTATCAAGGACCTGTTCATGGTCACGGTGCTGAGTTCGCTGGTCGCGCTGATCATCGCCGTGCCGATCGGTGTGGGCATCGCGTTGTTCCTGACGCAGTACGCGCCCAAGGCGCTGGCCCGGCCGTTCTCGATGATCGTCGATCTGCTGGCGGCGGTGCCCTCGATCGTGTTCGGTCTCTGGGGTTTTCTGGTGCTGGCTCCGAAACTGGAGCCGGTGCAGACCTTCCTCAACGACAAACTCGGCTGGTTCTTCCTGTTCGCCGACGGCAATGTCAGCATCGCCGGCGGCGGCACGATCTTCACCGCGGGCATCGTGCTCGCGGTGATGATCCTGCCGATCATCACTTCGGTGAGCCGTGAGGTCTTCGGCCTCACCCCCCGTACCCACATCGAGGCCGCGCAGGCCCTGGGCGCCACCAAGTGGGAGGTCGTGCGCATGACGGTGCTGCCGTACGGCCGCTCCGGCATGATCGCCGGTTCCATGCTGGGCCTGGGCCGCGCGCTCGGTGAGACCATCGCCGTGCTGGTGGTGCTGCGCACCTCGGCGCAGGCCGGGCACTGGTCGGTCTTCGACGGCGGCTACACCTTCGCCTCCAAGATCGCTTCGGCGGCAGCCGAATTCAGCTCCAAGTTGCCGACCGGCGCCTACATCGCCGCGGGCTTCGTGTTGTTCGCGCTGACCTTCGTGGTCAACGCCCTGGCGCGGCTCGCCGCGGGCGGGAAGGTGAACGGATGACCACCACACTCGACAAGCCGGTCAAGGCCCCCACCTTCCGGCACACGAGCACCAGCCGCCGGATTCGGAACAACCTCGCGACCGGCACCGTGTGGGCCTGCTTCGGCATCGCGCTGGTCCCGCTGCTGTGGGTGCTCTACACCGTCATCGAGCGCGGCGTCAGCGCCATCGCCTCGTCGGACTGGTGGTTCAAGTCGCAGAAGGGCGTGCTGCCCGAGGTCGAGGCCGGCGGTGTCTACCACGCCATCTACGGCACGATCACCCAGTCCGCGGTGGCCGCCGTCATCGCGGTGCCCCTCGGTGTGATGGCCGCGGTCTACCTGGTCGAGTACGGTCGCGGCTGGCTGGCCAAGACCACCACCTTCATGGTGGACATCCTGGCCGGTGTGCCCTCGATCGTCGCGGCGCTGTTCATCTTCGCGCTGTGGATCGCCACCTTCGGCGCCCCGCAGAGCGCGTTCGCGGTCTCGCTGGCCCTGGTGCTGCTCATGCTGCCGGTGGTGGTGCGCAGCACCGAGGAGATGCTCAAGCTGGTCCCGGACGAATTGCGGGAAGCTTCTTACGCTCTCGGTATTCCCAAGTGGAAAACCATTGTGAAGATCGTGATTCCGACCGCGGCGCCCGGCATGATCAGCGGCATCCTGCTGTCGCTGGCCCGTGTCATGGGTGAGACGGCCCCGGTGCTGGTGCTGGTCGGCTACTCGAAGTCGATCAACTACAACATCTTCGACGGCAACATGGCCTCGCTGCCCCTGATGATCTACCAGGAGCTCGCCAACCCCGAGCCGGCCGGCCGGGCGCGAGTGTGGGGCGCGGCGCTGACGCTGATCCTGCTCATCGCACTCCTGTATCTCGCCGCTGCGGCGGTCAACAAGCTGCTGACGCGGAATCGATAGAGGGAACGGAAAAGACTGATGGCCAAACGCATCGACGTCAAAGACCTCAATATCTACTACGGCAAGTTCCACGCCATCTCCAACGTGGGCCTGACCGTGCTGCCGCGCAGCGTGACCGCTTTCATCGGCCCGTCGGGCTGCGGTAAGTCCACCGTGCTGCGCTCGCTGAACCGCATGCACGAGGTGACCCCGGGCGCTCGCGTCGAGGGCGCGGTGCTGCTGGACGGCGAGGACATCTACGGCGCGACCATCGATCCGGTCGGCGTGCGCCGCACCATCGGCATGGTGTTCCAGCGGCCGAACCCGTTCCCCACCATGTCCATTCGCGACAACGTGGTGGCCGGGCTCAAGCTGCAGGGTATGCGCAACAAGAAGGAGCTCGACGAGGTCGCCGAGCGTTCGCTGCGCGGCGCCAACCTCTGGAACGAGGTCAAGGACCGCCTCGACAAGCCGGGCGGCGGTCTGTCCGGTGGTCAGCAGCAGCGCCTGTGCATCGCGCGCGCCATCGCGGTGTCGCCGGACGTGCTGCTCATGGACGAGCCGTGTTCGGCGCTGGACCCCATCTCCACGCTCGCGATCGAGGATCTGATCTCCGAGCTGAAGAAGGAGTTCACCATCGTGATCGTCACGCACAACATGCAGCAGGCCGCGCGCGTGAGCGATCAGACTGCCTTCTTCAACCTGGAGGCGCAGGGTAAGCCGGGCAAGCTGGTCGAGATCGACGAGACCGAGAAGATCTTCTCCAACCCGACCCAGAAGTCGACCGAGGATTACATCTCGGGTCGGTTCGGGTAGTCGAGGCGTCGAATCGCGGCCCCCGTTCCGGTGGAACGGGGGCCGTTCTCGTCAGAGCCGACGGCTATAGATGAGGGCTGCGATGGCGTCGCGGCATGGTCGTCGCCCGCTCGCGCTCGTGTAGGCATGCCCCCGGATCGCATGGTCCGGGGGCATTTTCGCGCGTGCGGACCGACGTTCGGCGATGTGTGCTGCGTCATAGCTGCCGGTGTCTGTTGTGTGCAACTGTCAGTTACATCTAACCTATTTCAAGAGGTAAACCGATTGGTCTAGTAGGAGGTGTCGGGTGACGGTTTCAACGGCGAAACACGAGGCCGGGACCGCGGGGATGAGTCAGCGCGCCAAACTCGCGGCGCTGGTGGCCATCTGTCTCGCGGAACTGCTCGTGGTCCTGGACAACACGCTCGTGAATGTCGCGCTGCCGTCGATGGCGGTGCAGCTCGAGGCCCAGATGAGCGGCCTGCAGTGGATCGTGGACGCGTTCACCCTGGCCTTCTCGGGCCTGCTGCTCGCCATGGGTCACCTCGGCGACCGCTTCGGGCGCCGCAAGTTCATGATCATCGGCCTGGCCGGCGTCGCGGCCATGTCCGCGGCCGGCGCGCTGGCCTCGGGGCTCGGCCAGGTCATCGCCGCCCGCGCCGGCATGGGCGTGTTCGCGGCGGTGGTCTTCCCGGCCACCCTGGCCCTGCTCACCAACATCTTCACCGAGGCGCGCGAGCGGGCGGCGGCCATCGCGCTGTGGACCGCCATGGCCGGTATCGCCATCGCCATCGGACCCACGGTCGGCGGCTGGCTGCTGGAGTACTTCTCCTGGCACTCGGTGTTCTGGATCAACGTTCCGGTGGCCCTGATCGCCATCGTCGCGGTGCTGGTGACGGTGCCCGAATCCCGGGGCGAGCATCCGGGCCGGCTGGACCGGGTCGGCATCGTGCTGTCGCTGGCGGGTATCACCGCGCTGGTGTGGTCCATCATCGAGGCGCCCAAATACGGCTGGTTCGCCGCGCAAAGCCTTGCGGGATATCTGCTTTCGGCCATCGCGCTCGCGCTGTTCGTGACCTGGGAGCTGCGGGTGGAGTCGCCGGTGCTCAATATGCGGTTGTTCCGCATTCGCCGCTTCGCGGTGCCGTCGGCGGCCATTACCGTGTCCTACTTCTGCGCCTTCGGATTCCTGTTCCTCATCACCCAGTATTTCCAGGGCGTGAAGGAACTGAGCCCGCTCGAATTCGGTATCCATTCCCTGCCTTTCGCGGTCGCGGTGGGTATCGGCGCGCCGCTGGCGACCATGCTCGCCCAGCGGGTGGGAACCACGGCGATGCTGGTGAGCGGACTGCTGGTGCTGGCGGTGGCCATGTACATCGCGGGCCGCACCACGGTCGACACCCCGTACCTGGGACCGGTGGTGGTGTCGATGATCCTCATGGGCCTGGGCTTCGCGGTGGTGCAGGGCCCGGCGACCGAATCCATCATGGGCTCGGTGCCGTTGAACGAGGCGGGCGCGGGGTCGGCGGTCAACGACACCACCCGCGAGGTGGGCGGCGCGCTCGGTGTGGCGCTGCTCGGCTCGATCATGACCTCGGTGTACGCGAGCAAGGTCGGCGATCGGATCGCCGCCATCCCGGCCACGATCATGAACGACCGGCAGAAGGAACTGGCGAGCAATACGCCGATCAGCGTGCTGGAGATCATCAAGACGCCGGTGAATCCCTTGGTGGCACAGGCGAAGACCGATCTGATCCAGGCCATGAAGGTGGCGTCGCTGCAGGGCGCCACGGCAGCGTCGTACGTCGCGGTGGGCACCCTGGTGGTCTGCGCCGCGATCGTCGCCGTGGCGCTGCCCTGGCGGCCCGAACGCGGGCAGTCGATTCTGCTGGGCTGGCGCGAGAAGGATTCCGCCGCCGCCGAATCCGAGGCGCGCGACTGATCGGCCGGGCCCGCGATCCATCTCCCCGGGCCCGAACGAGCGAAACCCCGGCCCTGCGCACCGTGTCGTGTGCGTGGGCCGGGGTTCCGTGGTCTCGCGGTGTTTCCGCACACCGCCGGAGCCGCCGGGCGATTCCCGGAAGACTCAGCGCCTCAGATGTTTTCCTTCTCCGAATCCGGGTCGGGCGGCAGCACGCCGGTCACCAGGAACACCACGCGGCGCCCGATCTCCACGGCGTGGTCGGCGAAGCGCTCGTAGTAGCGGCCGAGCAGGGCGACGTCGACGGCCGAGGCCACGCCGAACTGCCAGTCGCGGTCCATGATCAGCGTGAACAGGTGCTTGCGCAGATCGTCCATCGCCTCGTCGTCGTCGTTGAGCTTCGCGGCCCGCTCGGGGTCGCGGGTCTCAAGGACGTCCTTGGCGGTCGCGCCCATCTTGACCGCGATGCGGCCCATCTCCGCGAAGTAGCTGTTGACCGCCTCCGGAACCGCGTGGTTCGGGAAGCGGCGGCGGGTCATCTTGGCCACGTGCAGCGACAGCACGCCCATCCGGTTCACATCGGCGACGATCTGAATGGCACTGACCACCTGCCGCAGATCACCGGCGACGGGGGCCTGCAGGGCGAGCAGCGCGAACGCCTTCTCCTCGGCCAGCTGGATCATCTCGGCGATGCGGTCGTATTCGGTGATCACCTGTTCGGCGAGCTCGAGGTCGGCGTCGAGCAGCGACTGGGTCGCCCGCTCCATCGCCGATCCGGCGAGCCCGGCCATACCGCCGAGCAGATCGGCGAGTTCGGCCATTTGTTCGTTGTAGATGACACGCATGAGTCAAGACAGTAGTGGTAGCGCCTGACCAAGTCACCAACGGCAGGTGAATCGTGAGTGCCGCCTCGGCCGCCGCCGGCGGACCGCTTACTTGCAGGTCTCGTCGGCGGCGTTGAGGTGTTCGAGGTCGGACGGCAGGGTGACCGGCGCCGCGGGGGAGGCGTCGACGGGGGTATCGGGCAGCACCTGCCCGAAGGCGGTCGGGGTGCGCACGGTGCCGCTGTAGTCGGAGCCGATCACGACCTCGACGATGCTGCCGAGCCCGGTGGCCGACTCCAGCGTCGCGCCCGGAATCGCGCTGGCGACGGTGGCCGCGGCCGCCTCGTGGCCGCTGGAGTACCGGACCTTGGTGGTCGCGATGGTCCCGTCGGGGTTGTTGCCGGTGCTGTAGATCTGGAAGCCCTTGTTGGACAGCTTGGTGGCGGTGGTCGAGGCCAGACCGGCGGTGCCCGAGCCGTTGGAGACCTGCAGCGAGACCGTGCTCGGGTCGACGGCCGTCAGGGTCGGCTTGGTCGGCGGGGCCTCGGTGGTGCTCTCGGGGGTCTCGTCCTTCTTCTCGCCGGGCAGCGGCTGATCGTCGATGACGGCGCGGAAGATGGCCTTGATGTCGGATTCGCGCGGAATCTCGTTGCCGTAGGACGTGGTTCCCGCCGTGGGCACGGTCAGGAAGGTGATGGCCCCGGCGTCGACCTTGCGCAGCGAGCGGCCCAGGGTGAGCAGATCGTTGGTGGTGACGTTGTCCATGAACGAGTGCTCGGCGAAGGCGTTGATGACGCTGTTGAGCTTGCCGGCGTTGAACAGGACCTTGCTGGACATGGCGCCGCGCAGCAGCGAGGACAGGAAGCGCTGCTGCCGGTTGATGCGGTCGTAGTCGCTGCGTTCCTCGCCGACCACGTGCCGGGCGCGGACGTAGTCCAGTGCGGTGGAGCCGTTGACGATCTGCTTGCCGGGGGTGGTGAGGATGGTGCCCAGGATCTCGTCGACGAGCGGTTTGGTGCTGCAGACCTCGACGCCGTCGATGGTGTCGACCATGGCCTCGAAGCCGGCGAAGTCGATGCCGACGAAGTGGTTGATGCTCAGGCCGGACATCTTCTGGATGACCTTGGTGAGGCATTTGGGCCCGCCGAGGGCATAGATCGCGTTGAGCTTGTCGCCGGGGGCGGCAGGGAAGGTCTCCTTGGTGTAGGAGCCCTTGTCGTTGTCCCAGCCCTCGCACTGCGGCCGGGTGACGTCCAGGTCGCGCGGGAAGGAGACGGCCACCACGCGGTCGCGGCTCTTGGGGATGTTGACCAGCATGACGGTGTCGGCGCGCGCGCCTTCGGCGTCGTCGGTGGTGCCGGCGCCCAACTGCGAGTTGACGCCCGCGCGGGTGTCGGTGCCGACGATGAGGAAGTTCTCGTCGCCGTACTGCAGGTTCGGGTCGATGATGTCTTCGGAGTCGGTCTGGACCGCGTCGACGGTGTTGAACGCGTTGTCCTTGACGTGCAGGTAGCTCCAGCCGGTGCCGGTGATGAGCAGCGCGATGGCGGCGACCACGATGAGGGTGGCGCGCCCGGCGAGCTGCATCTTGCGGTTGCGGCGGCTGCGTCCGGCGGCCAGGCGGGACAACGGTTTTCCGATGGCCGTCGGCAACGCGGTGGTCGGGTAGTCGGCGGGGGACTCGACCGCCCGGGTCGCGGGGCGCACGGCCTTGACGCGCTCGCGGGGCGGGTCGGTGATGACGGGTAGCTCTTCGGTGGGCGGGTCGGCCGGGGCGGCCCGGCGGGCGCCGCCCGCGGTCTCGAGCGGGGGCCGAGAAGCGTTGGGGGCGGCGGGTTCCGGGGGTACGGCGCGCCGGGAGCCGGTCGGGTTCGGGGCCTCCGGGGGTACCGCGCGGCGAGATCCGGTGGAATTGACCGGATCCGGGGGTACCGCGCGCCGGGAACCCGTCGTGCCTGGGGCTTCCGGGGGGACGGCGCGGCGAGATCCGGTGGAGTTCACCGGGTCCTGGGGCGCGGGCCGCCGGGTGGCGGCGCTGTCGGCCGCCTCGGGGCTCAGCGCGCGGCGCGCGCCGGTGCTGTTCGCGTCGCCGCTGCCGCGGTCGGCCTCGGGCCAGCCGGCGGAGTTGGCGGGCGCGGGGGCGGCGGGGTCGGAGCGGCGGCGGCGCCGGGAGCGGCGCTCGCTGTCCACGCGCTCGACCAGATCCTGGACCGAGATGGGCGCGGAGCCGGGCGACGCGTTGTCGTTGTGCCGGGCACGGCGCGAGGTGGATGGCTGGTCGTCCGCGTCGTCGTCCGTGGCGTAGCGCTCCCACGGGGCGCGACCTCCGGGCCGAGGCGTACGCCCGTACCGATCGTCACCCACCAACGAACCTCACTTTGCTTTTCGATGCCGACCGTCATGATAACGATTCCGCCACGATCGACCACTCGAACGGTGATCCATCGTGCGCAACTCACATATCTTCCGGCCCGGAATTCGGGCCGTACCACGGTGGACAGGAAGGTCCCGCCGAGGAAATTCTGCCAGGGTCTGCGCGATCGGTTCGGGAACGCGATCGAGTCGTGCGCGGGCGGTGCAGCGTAAATCGTGGCGGGTCGCCGCGTTTACCAGTGTGAATCGGTGAAAAAAGCGCCGGACGGCGGCGAGCGCGCCGCGCGGGGGAGATCGAAATCCGTTCGGCGATATAGCACTCCGCCGCAGTGGAAGGCCGGTTCGGCGGTATCCCGGTCACCGGGATATCAGCGGGCCCGGCCCGTCCGGGCGGGTTCGGATACTAGCCGCCGCTGTGCATGACGTCGGCCGCGCACGGGACCGTCGGGTCCTCCGGGTCGTCGAGCCAGCCGTCGGGCAGGGCGACCTTGCCGGGGGAGCCCTGGCGGCCGCGCGGGCCCTCGGCGTCCTTGGGGAACGGCACCTCCGGGTCGAGCTGACCGATCAGGTCGACGAGCTGGTTCATGCTGCCGACCGTGGCGAAGCTGCGGCGCAGATCGCCGCCGATCGGGAAGCCCATCAGGTACCAGGCCATGTGCTTGCGGATGTCGCGCATGGCCTTGTCCTCGCCGTCGTGCGCGACGAGCAGTTCCGAGTGTCTGCGCAGGATCTCCCCGACCCGGCCCAGGTTGGGGGCGGCGGGCAGCGGCTCGCCGCGCAGGGCGGCCTGTAGCTCGGCGAAAAGCCAAGGGCGGCCCAGGCATCCGCGGCCGACGACGACACCGTCGCAGCCGGTCTCGGCCATCATGCGGACCGCGTCGGCGGCGCTGAAGATGTCGCCGTTGCCCAGGACGGGGATGGTGGTGACGGCTTCCTTGAGGCGCGCGATGGCGGTCCAGTCGGCCTCGCCCGAGTAGCGCTGGGCGGCGGTGCGCGCGTGCAGCGCCACGGCGGCCACGCCCTCGGCCTCGGCGATGCGGCCGGTGTCGAGGTAGGTGTGGTGCTCGTCGTCGATGCCGATGCGGAACTTCACCGTGATGGGGACGCCGGCGGGTTCGGCCGCGCTCACCATGTTCCGCACGATGTCGCGGAACAGCTGCCGCTTGTAGGGCAGGGCCGCGCCGCCGCCGAGCCGGGTCACCTTGGGCACCGGGCAGCCCAGGTTGAGGTCGATGTGGTCGGCCCAGCCCTCGCCGACGATGATCTTGACGGCTTCGCCGACGGTCTTCGGGTCGACCGCGTAGAGCTGCATCGAGCGCGGGCTCTCGTCCGCGTCGAACGCCATCATGTGCAGCGTCTTCTCGTTGCGCTCGACCACCGCCCGCGCGGTGATCATCTCGCACACGTAGATCGAAGTGCTGCTGCCGAATTCGCGGCACAGCTTCCGGAAGGCGACGTTGGTGATCCCCGCCATCGGCGCCAGCACGACCGGCGGATCAACCGGGTAGGGGCCGATCCGCAGCGCGGTCGTCGAGGTATCGAGCGAGGTCGTCACGCCGACCAGTGTAGGTTCCACGCGAAAGTGCCCCGGGACACGTCCCGCTTACCGGCGCATGACCCGTCCTTCGGGGGTCCGGGGGCTGGGCCCCCGGTTTCCTCCCTCACGGGGGTTCGGGGGCGAAGCCCCCGGGACCCGTCGTCAGACCCGAGCCATTTCCTTCTCCCGCTTGGCGGCCTCGCGGGCCAGCATGCGGTCGCGCTGCTCCTCGAACTTGAGCACGTCCTGGCCGAGCTTCTCCAGGAAGTTCCCGAGGCGATCGCGGGTCTCCTCGCCGCGGGCGGTGAAGTCGTCGCGCTCGAAGATGCGCCACTTCTTCAGGACCGGGTTCACGACCTCTTCCAGGTGCTGGCGCAGGTCGTAGATGCCGTGCTTGGCCATCAGGACGCCGTTGCGGCGGAAGTTGGGCATGCCGGCGCCCGGCATCTGGAAGTTCTCCAGGATGAGGGTGATGGCCTCGAGGGTCTGGTCGGGCGAAAGATCCAGCGCCGCACCGCACATGTTGCGGTAGAAGATCATGTGCAGGTTCTCGTCGGCGGCGATGCGCTGCAGCAGCCGATCGGCGATGGGGTCGTCGCACACGCGCCCGGTGTTGCGGTGCGAGACGCGGGTCGCGAGTTCCTGGAAGGTCACGTACGCGACCGAGTACAGGAAGCCCGCCTCGACTTCGCCCTCGGTCACCGTTGCGGGCGAGGCGAATCCGTTGGTCATGTGGATCATGCGCGCCTGCTCGAGCGCGACGGGATCGACGCCGCGGGTGACGACGAGGTAGTCGCGCATGGCGATGCCGTGCCGGTTCTCCTCGGCGGTCCAGCGACCGACCCAGGTGCCCCAGGCGCCGTCCTGGGAGAAGTTCTCCGCGATCTCCCGGTGGTAGGAGGGGAGGTTGTCCTCGGTGAGCAGGTTGGTGATCATGGCCGCCTTGGCCAGCTCGCTCAGCTTCGACTGTTCGGGATCCCAGTCGATGCCGCCCATGGCGGCGAAGTTACGTCCCTCGTCCCACGGCACGTAGTCGTGGGGATGCCATTCCTTGGCCAGGGACAGGTGCCGATCGACGTTCGCCGCGGCAACCGGCTCCAACTCCGTGAGCAGCTCGAGTTGAGTCAGATCCTTTGCCATACATAAGCCCTTCGTATCGTGCGATCTAGCTGGTCGTACCCTCGCTGGTCTGCCGCCGCGGCCCATACCTTACGTCACCGTAGGGTGATGTGAAACTCATCCGGTTGCCATTGCGTGGCCAGTGATGGATGTCATAAGAACTGCGGCCCGGGGCGATGGTCTATCGCCGCGGGCCGCAATTCGTTAGCCGCACATCGTGTCCGGGTGCGACCTACTTCTTGCCGCCGAGCAGGCCGCCCAGCACGTTGCCGAGGACACTGCCCGCGTTCTGCCCGACGGCCTTGCCGAGAATGTCTCCGAGACCGCCGGCGCCACCCTTGCCTCCGGTGGCTCCCCCCAGCAGGCTACCGAGAATGTCGCCCAAAGGCCCGGCGCCGCCGCCCGCGGCGGCGGTTTCGGTCGCGGGCGCGCCGCCCGCCGCGCCGCCGCCGAGCATCTTCTTGCTCAGGTAGGCGAGCACGATCGGGGCGAGCATGGGGAGCAGCTTCGCCATGAGGTCCTGCCCATTGCCGCCGCCGACGCCGCCGAGCGCGCTGATCACCGTGTTCTTCTCGGCGCCGAAGGTCTGGTCGACGATCTGGCTGCCGTTGCCGACGTCGACCTGATCGATGTCGACGCCGCCGTCGAGCAGGGTGGCCGGCTGGTTGGCGACTTCGCCCTCGAGATCGAGGCCGACGTCGGGGTTGCCGGCCTGCGCTTGGAAGCCGCCGAGGAGAACGGGGACGGCCGCGTTGATCGCGGTGGTAGCGGTCGCTTCGTCCACCCCGAGTTTGGCGGCGATCTGTGCGACGGGGACGTTCGAGAGCAGGTCATCGAAGGAAGTCATGAACTCCGCCTGTGTGTTGGCATCCCGGAAAAGCCCTACCGGGTCACGGTAGGCGAAATCCGGACAGATTGCCACGGATTCGCGGATGTGCGGGATGTGTCGGAGGGCCCGGATTCGGCATCCGGGCCCGCGGCGAACCTCCGACGAAAAGGTGCCCCCACCAGGGCTCGAACCTGGGACCTGCGGATTAAAAGTCCGTAGCTCTACCAACTGAGCTATAGGGGCGCGGCGGTGAGTTTAGTGGGTTGAGCGCGCAAGTACTAAACGAGTATCCGATTGCGTTCGGCGAGGCCGGGTTTGCGCTGGTCATGGTGGTTTGTCCGGGCGCGTTCCCGGGGCGTCGAGCGTGTCGGACGCGCGGGTGCGCGCGGGGCGGTGGGTCGGAGTGGCGGCGGGCGGGGGCACGAGTGGCGGCGGGAGCGCCCGTGCGGGGCGGAGGGGCGGTGCGCGGGCGGGGATGGGGGCGGCGTGCGAGCGGTGCGAAGCGTGCGGACCGGTCGGTGGGGGAATTGTCGGGGCGCGGGGTGGAATTCGGCCGGGTTCGCACCCGCGCCGGCGCGGGGGAGGCGCGCCGCCCGGCGGGCGAGGTGAGCGCGCGCTGACGTGCCCTCGGCGACATCGGGGCAATCGTGTTGCCACTCAGATTGTTTCGATATGGGCACGTGTGAATATCATCCAATGGTGATGTGTGGCAAGCTATTTGGTGCAGGAGGTGGGGACCGGTCATTGTCGCGGCGGAAGCCGCGGCGGGGTCCGGCGGCGGATGCGGTGTGGGCGGGGCTCGGTACGGCAGGGGTGATCGATGGGCCGAACATCGGTGGGATATCGAAGAATTCAGCTATTCAGACCAATCGCCCAGCTGGTAGCTGGGGAATTGCGGTATGTGTTAGGGGGCATGCTGGCTAACTGACTCACCGGTACACCTCACGCAGGGCGGACTTTCCGGGTACGGTGACCGACTGGTGAATTCCTGAAGAACCGGGATTGCCCCGGACGCACGGGATTCGGCTTATCGTTGATGTGCCCGAACGTGTCGCGGACGGTCCGGCCGATCGCGACTCCATCAGAATGTTGCTGCGGGAGGCCCATCCAGACAAGAGGAACGCCCGGGTGCGCACCCCCTGCGGCGCACCCGGGCGGGAAAAACTATACCAGTTGGTGTGTTTCAAGTTTTTCGCGCTTTTTCGTACCAAGAGTTTGGTAATTCGGGCAAAAGCCCGTTCTGAAGTATTTGAAAGACACGTAACTTTGCGTCGAGGACACAGCTAACGCGTCCGCGACGGTAGCTAGCTTCGGAGGCGTTTCGAGCATGGCACGGCAGCAAGAGCGGGCCCGCCGGACACGCGCGGCGATCATCAGGTCCGCCGCCGTTGAGTTCGGGAAGAGCGGCTATGCCGCTGCATCGCTCAACCGCATATTGGAAGGTTCACGCGCCACCAAGGGCGCCATGTACTTTCACTTCGACTCCAAGGAGGATTTGGCCCGCGCGGTCTTGGAAGCGGCAGTCGACCGCTACCGCGTGTCCACTGAAAGATGGCTCGGCCGAGGCGATCTCGGCCCCCTGGATGTCCTGCACGGCATGATCGACGAGATCGCGCTGCGGCTGGAGAACGACATCATCATCCAGGCCGAGTTCCGGCTCATCATCGAACCCGAGTTCTACCGCGACATCCAGGCGGGTGGCGGGCGCATTCTGGGCCGGTCCATCCGGCTGCTCGCGGTGCGCGCCACCGAGCACAAACAGCTGCGCGGTGACTCCGACCCGGATCGCTTCACCCGGACGCTGGCGGCGGCCCTGGCGGGCCAGCGCTACATCGCCGACGTCCTGGGCGGTCCCGCGGATCTGCGTTCCCGTTTCACCGAGGCGCTCGAGGTGGTCGTGGAGGCCACCGCGACTCCGGAGTGGACCGAGGAGTTCCGCCGGGTGGGGTGGCGGGTGTCCGCCAAGCTGGAAGATCTCAATTTGACGATCTGACCAGCTGATTTGGGAATCACGCGGATGCTGTCATAAGCTATCTCCGCTCCCAACGGAAGCCGTTGAGCAACGGTCCGGAGAAATCCGGCGGGCCCCCTTCGTCTAGCGGCCTAGGACGCCGCCCTTTCAAGGCGGTAGCGCGGGTTCGAATCCCGTAGGGGGTACAACGATGGTGACATCGTTGTAGTTGGAGCAAGCAAGGCCCTGTGGCGCAGTTGGTTAGCGCGCCGCCCTGTCACGGCGGAGGTCGCGGGTTCGAGTCCCGTCAGGGTCGCAAGACTTATATGCTAGGCATTCGTTCCGGGTGCCCCGGCCAGGTAGCTCAGTTGGTACGAGCGTCCGCCTGAAAAGCGGAAGGTCGCCGGTTCGATCCCGGCTCTGGCCACCAGATCGAGAAGAGGCCGCACCTTCGGGTGCGGCCTTTTTCGTGTGTTCACCCAAGGCCGGCGATCTTGGTGAGATGCTTGGGTCATGTCTGATGACAACGAGTGGTACTACTGCATCGAGCATCACCGGGCGGAACAGGGCAAACAGTGCTGGGTGGGCGGCCGCATGGGGCCGTACCCGGACAAGGCCACCGCCGAGCGCGCACTCGAAATCGCAAAGGCCAGAAACAAAGCCGCCGACGCCGAAGAAGACTGACGACCCGCGGGAAAAGGTTGTCGCGCGTGAGCTAGGGTTTCTTGGGCGTATGGCCATGAATGCGAGCGGGAGGGCGACCCTTGAAGGTAACCGTGGTGGTGCCGACCTACAACGAGCGGGAGAACCTGCCGGTGGCGGTGGAGCGACTGACGGCGCTCGGGGTCGACGACCTGCACGTGCTGGTGGTCGATGACAATTCACCGGACGGTACCGGCGAGGTAGCGGACAAGTTGGCGGCGGATCTGCCGAACGTCGTCAGCGTGCTGCACCGCACCGAGAAGGACGGCCTGGGTCGCGCGTACATCGCCGGCATCACCCGCGCCCTGGAGGACGGCGCCGACGTGGTGATCCAGATGGACGCGGATCTCTCGCACCCGGCCGAGGTCATTCCCGCCATGCTGGAGAAGCTGACGACCACCGACGCGGGCGTCGTGCTCGGATCCCGGTATGTGCCCGGCGGTTCCACGGCCGAGGAGTGGAAGTGGTACCGCAAGGCGCTCTCCGCCTGGGCCAACTTCTACGTGAACCTGATCCTGCGGCTGGGCGTCAAGGACGCCACCGCGGGCTTCAAGGCGTGGAAGGCCGACACGCTGCGCGCCATCGACGTGTCCTCCATCAAGAGCAACGGGTACTCGTTCCAGGTGGAGATGAACTACCGCACCGTGCGCAAGGGCATCGCCATCGCCGAGGTGCCCATCAGATTCGAGGAGCGCACGCTGGGCGCCTCGAAGATGAGCCTGAAGGTGCAGCTCGAATCGGCCCTGATGCCGTGGAAGCTGTTGTTCGGCAAGCAGGTTTGATAACACGGCCGGGAAATCAGTTGTCGCGTCGAGCGACCGCGGAGGTTTCCGGCCAGTTCAGCAGGGTGTTCTGCATCAGTGTGCGGACGCCCGCTATCTCGGCGTCCATCGCGGCGGGGTCCCAGGCGCTGACGTCGATCGGCGGCAGGACCGCCACGTCCACCACGCCCTTGCGGACGACCGCCGAATTGCGCCAGGCGATTTCGCCCGCGTTGCGGATGACGACCGGGATGATGGGCGCGCCCGCCTGCAGCGCGATGTGGAACGCGCCCTTCTTGAAGGGGCCGATGCGGGGCGTCAGGGAGCGGGTGCCCTCGGGGGCGATGACGACCGACAGTCCGCCGCGCAGGGTCTCGACCACGGGGGCGAGCGCGGCCTTGGCGGCCAGTTTGTCGGCGCGGTCGATGAAGGTGACCTCGACCAGGCGCATGAGCGGGCCGAAGACCGGGTTGGCCGCGACTTCCTTCTTGGCGACGCCGGTGAATCCGGTGCCGAGGACCTCGGCCAGCACGATGATGTCGAACTGGCTCTGGTGATTGAAGATGAAGACCGCGGGCCGGGGCGTCGCGGTGTGCTCGCGGCCGCTCACCCGCACGCGCACCCCGCTGCCGCGCAGGGTGGAGTCGGCGGCGTGCACCATCATGGAATCGGCCATCTGTCTGCGCTTCTTGGTGGCGGCCTTGGCGGCGACGCCGAACAGCGCCCCGCCGATCAGGCCGCCGAACGCGCCGGCGGTGCGCAGGTAGTCTCCGGTGCGCGGCGGGCGGCGGGGCCGGAAATGCAGGACGGGCCAATCCCTTTCGGTGGCCTCGAGCACCACGCGCGGATCCGGGTTGACCGCGGTGGGCCGTCCGGCCACCTGGAGCAGCGGTAGATCGGCGGCGCTGTCGGCGTAGACCCAGCTCCGGCTCAGGTCGATGTCGCGGGCGGCGGCGAAGCGGCGGACGGCGTCGGCTTTGCCGTTGCGCCAGAGCGGTTTCCCGTCGACGTGCCCGGTGAGCACGCCGTCCTGCACCGTCATGGCGGTGCACAGCACGTGCGCGATCCCGAGCTCGTCGGCGACCGGTCGCACCTGGTACCGGGTCAGCGAGCTGACGAGTACCAGCGTGTGCCCGGCGGTTTCGTGTTCGCGCACCAGCCGCCAGGCCTCGGGGAACAGGTGCCCGTGCACGGTGCGCCGGAACAGCTCGGCGCCGAGTTCGGACAGGGTGGATTCGGGCACCCCGGCCCAGGTGTGCATGACCTGCTGCAGGAAGCGCTCGTATTCGCCCTCGCTGCGGGCGCCGCGAATGCTGGAGAGCAGGCCGGCGGCCAGGGGCCGGGCGGCGGGGCGGCGGGTCAGGCGGGCCAGCAGGCCGGGCGGGTCGAAGCCGGCGACCACGGTGCCGCCGAAGTCGAAGACGGCGGCGATGCGCGGGCCCTGCGGGCCGGACCGGATGGCGGCGACCGCGGCGTCCAGATCCTGCGCGCCGGGGGCCGCGCGGGTGATGCCCGCGCCGGGTAGGGCCGGGTGTAGATCCCCGCTCGCGGGGTGACTCATCGCGGGTCCAGCCGGTTGGAGGGATCCAGGGTGGCGGCCCGGGAGATGCGCGCGGAGATGTCGCGGAGTTCGGCGGCGAAGCGCAGGCGGCGGTCGGTGAGGTCGGCCGGGTCGTCGCCGGGGGTGAGCAGGCCGTGGTTGTCGGCGAGTTTGAGTGCGCTGCCGAACAATTCCGACGACACCGATTCGGGGCTGTGCAATCGCTGTTGCAGCAGCATCTGTTTGCCGACCTGCAGGCATTCGTCGAGGAACGTCTTCTTGTCGACGGCGACGGCGGGGTCGTGCGCGGCCAGGCGTTCGGCCATCACCAGTTGCGCGTCGAAGAACGAGCGCAGCACCCGGTGGGCCATCATGAAGCCGGAATCGGCGAGCTGGGCCAGGATTTCGCTGCCGACGGTGCCGGCGGCGGTGCGGCGGTGCCAGTGCGGATCGACGCGCAGCATCTCCGCGGTGAGCTGACTGGTGAACTCGGCGCGCTCGGGGAAGAAGAATTCGAATTTGAGCAGATCGCGCAGCCGGTAGGCCGCTTCCCAGCCGACGCGCAGCTGATCGCCCTCGGGCGCTTCGACGGCGCTGAGCACGGCGAGTTCGAGGATGGCGCGATTGGCGAACCAGTGCACGGCGCTGTTGCGGTAGAACGCGGCCTCGAGGTGCGCGCCCGCCCCGATGGAGTACACGGGTTCGAGCCCGCCGCGGTACACCGTGACGACCTTGGCCACGGCGAGCTGTTCGAGCACCACCGCCAGGCCGTGGTCGGTGCGCAGGGTGTCGAGTTCGCCGCGGGGCAGGTCCCGGCTCTCGATGTAGCCGAGCACCGGCGCGATGGCGGCGCCCAATTCGGCTCGGGTGAGGGCGCGTTCGTGCACGCCCAGCAGCACCAGGGTGGTGAGGGCGTTGACGGTGATGGGGGTGACCTCGTTGATGCCGACGGCGACCTCGAAGGCCAGGCGCTGCACGGCCCGCTGTTCGAGCGCGGTCTGTTCGGGGTTCTCCGCGGCGGCCGGCGCCCCGAGCGGATCGCCGTGCGCTGCCAGGCGTTCGCGGCCCGAGAGCGGGGTGCCGAAGCGGACGTACACGTGCCCGGCCGAATGTTGTTGATTGCGAATGTATCGCGCGAGCCAGGCCAATCCCTCGGCTTGTTTGCGGCCGCCGGTCTGTTCGTCGGCGATGGCGCCGATCTCGTTCAGTCGTTCGTAGGTAATGGAGACCGGCACCAGCATGACATCGTCGATGCGAGATGAACGCAGGGCCGCCGCAAGGTAATTCAACAATCCGTAGCGCGGCGGCCGGAGTTTCCCGGTGCGGGTGCGCCCGCCTTCGAAGTACCACTCCAGATTGAATCGTTTGGCGAGCAGATAGGCGAAGTATTCTTCGACGACCGCTTTGTACACTTCGTCGTCGCCGAAACTGCGCCGAATGAATACCGTTCCGGTGCGCCGGGCGATGGAGCCGAGCGGCCAGAAACTCAGGTTTGCCCCGCCCACGACATGATTGGGCGGAAAGTCGTTGCGCGCCAGAATGTCACCGAGGACGAACGCGTCCACATAGGAGCGGTGCGAGGGCAGGAATACCAGGGGGTAGCGACGATTGAGCGCGCGCAGCCCGTCGAGCCCGGCGGGGTCGTCGTCGACCTTCCAGGTCGAGGCGTGCACCGGCCGCATGGCCTGGGTGAACAGATCCGAGACGAGCCTGCTCTGCGCGGCGACCAGTTCCCGCAGCGCCTTCTCCGCGCGCCGGTACACCTCGCGCGCGGGCAGGTCGGCCGCGGCGGCGACGGTGTCGAGCCTGCGCAGGAACGCGGGGGAGTCCAGGATTTCCTCGACGACCAGGCGCGGCACCTTGTAGCGGTCGCCGATGACGGCGCGTTCGGCGCGTTCGAGGGCGACGATGCCCGCGCGCACGATGGCGCGTGCGAACGCTTCGGGCGCCCCGGCGGCGCCCGGGTTGTTGGTGCGCAGCTCGCTCAGCCGGGCGGGGGCGCCGGTGAGTACCAGGTGCCGGTCCGGGGCCTTGGTGACCAGGCGCCGCTGCATGAACCGGTTGGGCTTGCGCGGGTTGGACATGGTGAGCAGATCGCCGAAGCTGGTGCGGCGCACGCCGTCTCGTTCGGGCGGCAGCCACAGCACGCGGACGGGGACTACGAGCGGATCGTCCTGTCGGCCCACCAGCCGGGTGCCCACCGCGCCGGGATCGAGGTCCAGTTGGGTGACGGGCGCGGTGGTGCCGAACTCCTGCGCGATGCCGCCCTCGGCGAGCCAGTTACCGATGAGTTCCCGTTCGACCCGGCCGGCGGCGTCGACCAGTGCCACCACCGAACCCGGGGTGGTAGCCGCTGCCGGGAGCCGGCTGTAGTGATCGAGCATCTCTGGATCCCTCCGCAACTGAACCGCCGCAATCCATTGAAGCGGAAACGCGAGCGCGGGGTGGGAGGTCGCACAATTCACCGGCCGGTTCGAAGTATGCGCGGACTCGGGCAGAGGTGATATTGCCCATGGCGGCCGACTTCGCCATAAACGGAAAGGTAATGCTAACCTCACTCCTTAAAGTAAGGTAAGCATAACCTTGGAGGTCTGGTGTCGGCCACGGACGAACGGGTACGGCTCGATGGCGAGCAGCGCTGGGGCGAGTACGTCACCGATCCGGTCGCGGCGGTGTCCGCGCTGGCAGCTACGGAACGTTTCGGTGAATACGTAGTCTACGAACGCCCCGGCGCATGGGTTTTCGCCGCGGATCCGATCGGCGGAGTCGAGCTGGACGCGGACGAGCTGCGCGTTTCCTGGGAAGGGAACATCACCACCGGCGCGTGGGACGGCAGTCCCGCGCAGGCCGTGGATCGCGCGCTCGCCGCACTGCCGCTGGGCGCCCGGAACGCGTACGGCTGGATCGGTTTCGAGTTCTGCGCGTGGTCGCTGGGCGCGACCGCGCACGTGCACCCCCGGGCCACCCTGGCACACCTGATGATTCCCCGCATCGAGGTCCGCATCGACGCCGCCGGTGTGCGGGTGTCCGGCGCCTCGCCCGCGGAGACCTCCGAGATCCACGAGCTGATCGCGGCCTCGCAGGGCACCGCGCTGCCGGTGGCGCATCCGGTCGACGTGACCGTGGACCCGACCGGCTACGCCGATCGCGTGGCCACCGGCGTAGAGGAGATCAACAGCGGCAAGTACCAGAAGGTCATCCTGTCGCGGAAGGTGGAACTGCCCTTCGCGGTGGACGTTCCGGCCACCTACCGCCTCGGCCGCGCCAACAACACCCCGGCCCGGTCGTTCCTGCTGCGCCTGGGTGGCCTCGAAGCCGCCGGGTTCAGCCCGGAGCTGGTCGCCTCGGTCGACAGCGCCCGCGTGGTCACCACTGAGCCACTGGCCGGCACCCGCGCCTTCGGTCGCGGCGCCGACCTCGACATGGCGGCTCGCGCCGATCTGCTCAGCGACCCCAAGGAGATTGTCGAGCACGCGATTTCGGTACAGACATCCTTCTCCGAGATCGCCGCGGTCGCCGAGCCCGAGACCACCGCGGTCTCGGACTTCATGGCGGTGCGCGAGCGCGGCAGCGTGCAGCACCTGGCCTCCACGGTGCAGGGCCGGCTGGCCGCCGACCGCAGCCCGTGGGACGCGCTGGAAATGCTCTTCCCCTCGGTCACCGCCTCCGGCATCCCGAAGGCCGCCGGCGTCGACGCGGTGTTCCGCCTGGATCACGACCCGCGCGGACTGTATTCCGGTGCCGTGGTGACGGTGTCGCCGGACGGTGCGCTCGAGGCCACGCTGGTGCTGCGCGCGGTCTACCAGAGCGGCGCGGACGCGTGGCTGCGCGCGGGCGCGGGCGTGGTCGGGCAGTCCCGGCCCGAGCGCGAGTTCGAGGAAACCTGCGAGAAGCTCGGCAGCGTCGCGCCCTACGTGGTGCGCGCGCCCGAACGGGACTGATCACACCGGCAGTTCCACCCCCGTCGACCGCTCGGCCAGCTCACAGAGCTGACGGGCGGTTTTCTCGTCGTGCGAGGCGGCGCTGGACTCGGTCTCGACCGGATGCCCGCGCCAGCCCCACCAGGAGCCCGGCCCGTAGTACGCGCCCGGCCGGGCGGCCGCGGCGGCCGCGTACAGCGTTGGCAGCGCGCCCATCTCGACGCTCTGGGCCAGCACCCGATTGCCGACGGCGATGAACTGCTCGAGGAAGTTCTCGGCCTTGGAGTTGATCTCGGTGGCGGCGTAGCCCGGATGTGCGGCCACCGCGAGCCGCGCCGATCCGGCGGCGTCGAACCGGCGCTGGAGTTCGTAGGTGAACTGCAGCAGCGCCAGTTTGGTCTGGGCGTAGGCGCCGAATCGGCTGTAGGCGCGCCGTTCCCAGTGCGGGTCCTCGAGGTCGATGCGCCCGATGTAGTGGGTGTGGCTGGAAACGTTCACCACGCGATCGGAAATCCGTTCCAGCAGTAGGCCGGTCAGCGCGAAGTGCCCGAGAAAGTTCGTGCCGAAATGCGTTTCGAAGCCGTCGGCGGTGCGGCCCCGGGGCACGGCCATCACCCCGGCGTTGTTGATCAGGACGTGCGCGTGCTCGATCGAGTCGGCGAAGGCGCGCACCGAGCCCAGGTCCGCCAGGTCCAGGGCCCGGATCTGGACCCGCCCGCCGGTGATGGTGTGCGCGACCGCCTGGGCCTTGACCTCGTTGCGGCAGGCCATGATCACCTGGGCGCCGGCCCCGGCCAGACCGCGCGCGGTGGCCGCGCCCAGCCCGCTCGTGGCCCCGGTGACGATGTACGTCCGCCCGGTCAGGTCGGGAATGTTCGCTGTGTTCCAGCCGCCCATAGCATCACTCTATGACGCTCCGGGCTCGCGCGCCCGTGGAAGTGCGGTGCGGAAATTCACACGCGCACAAAAGATTCGAAGCGCGGCGATCGGGATACGCACGCGCGCGTTTCGTGCTCGCGCGTATCCCGGCGCGGGTCTCAGGCCCCGCGCAGCGCCTTCTTGTCGATCTTGCCGACCGCGGTGACGGGCAGTGTGTCGGCCTGGCGCAGCACGTCCGGCAGCTTGTACGTCGCCAGTCCGCGCCCGGTCAGGAAGGTCTTGATCTCGGCGAGCGAGGGCATCGCGTCCTCGACCACCAGTACCGCGCACGCCTTTTCGCCGAGCACCGCGTCGGGCAGTCCGACCGCCGCCGCGTGCCGCACACCTGGGTAGGCGAGCAGATGCTCCTCGAGTTCGTCGCAGGAAATATTCTCGCCGCCGCGGTTGATCACGTCCTTGATGCGGCCCGAGACGATGAGGTGCCCGCTCGGCAGCTGCCGCACCAGATCGCCGCTGCGGTAGAAGCCGTCGGGGGTGAACGCGCGCGCATTGTGTTCCGGCGCACGGTAGTACCCGCGCAGGGTGTAGGGACCCCGGGTCAGCAGTTCGCCCTCCTCGCCCGGCGCGACGTCGTTGCCCTCGCCGTCGACCACGCGCACCTCGTCGGCGGGGGAGAGCGGGCGGCCCTGGGTGGTGCACACCAGGTCGTCCGAGTCTTCCGCGCGGGTGTAGTTGAGCAGTCCCTCGGCCATGCCGAAGACCTGCTGCAGCCGCACGTTCAGCGCCGGAACCACTTCGCGCGCATTGACTTCGGCCAACCGCGCGCCGCCGACCTGGAGCAGGCGCAGCGTCGAGATATCCGCGTCCTCCCAGTCCACCGCGGCGGACCACAGCTGCGCCAGCGGCGGCACCACGGCGGTGACGGTGACCCCGTGCCGCTCGATGGCGGCGAAGGCGTTCTCCGGGCTGGGATCGGTGACGAAGGCGATGGCGCCGCCGGTGGCGATGGTGCCGAGCACGCCCGGGCAGGCGAGCGGGAAGTTGTGCGCCACCGGCAGCGTCGCGAGGTAGACGTCCTCGGGACCGAGTTCGCACACCTCGGCGCTGGCCTTCGCGTTGTAGGCGTAGTCGTCGTGGGTGCGCGCGATGAGCTTGGGCAGGCCGGTCGTGCCGCCGGAGACCAGCATGAGCGCGATATCGGAGGCGTCGACCTCGGGCAGCGAATCCCCGTCGGCCCGAACGCTGTTCAGATCGGTGAACTCGCCCGGATCGCCGAGCACCAGTACGTGCCGCAGGGTGGGCGCCGCGGCCCGGACCTCGGCGGCCAGGACGCGGTAGTCGAAATCGCCCGCGCGGTCCGCGATCACGTAGGCGACCGCGCCGGACAGGTTGGTGAGGTGCTCGATCTCGGCCCGGCGATGCGCGGGCAGGGTCAGCACCGGGATGATGCCGGCGCGCAGCAGGCCGAACAGCACCGTGATGAACTCGGGGGTGTTGGGCAGCTGCACCACGACGCGGTCGCCGGGCGCGATGCCGAGTGCGAGCAGCCCGTGCGCCGCGCGATCGGCGGCCGCGTCGAGTTCGGCGTAGGTCGCTCCGGCGCCGTCCGCGCCGGGCACCAGGGCCGTGTGCTCGGGCCACTTCGCCGCGGCGGCGCGCAGCAGCTCCCCGAGCGGGGTGCCCGCCCAGTAGCCCTCGCGCCGGTACCGCTCGGCGAATTCGGGGGGAAAGGGAACGAAGCCGGCACGGTGATCCGGTGCGGCGGTGGGATTCGATGTCACTGCTCAGGCCTCGCGTAAAGGGGATAAGGGTCTCATTACAAAGGTTAGGCAACCCTATCTCAATGGGTTAGGCTCCTTCCGAACCCATCCGGCCATCCCGGCTCGGGATTGGCACGAGACAAGGAGTACCAGCGGAAATGGAGTCATCGCAGGGCGCGGGCGCGACCATCGCCAGGGACGAGATCCGGGCCGCGGTCGCCGGGCACCTCGGCCTCGAACCGGACGCCATCGCCGACCACGACGACCTCATTCAACTCGGTCTGGACTCCATCCGCACCATGAAGCTCGCGGGCTCCTGGCGTAAGCGCGGGCTGCCGGTGAACTTCGCCCAGCTCGCCGCCGAGCCCAGCGTCGCGGCCTGGCATCTGCTGCTGGGCGGTTCCGACGAACCGGCTGCCGACGAACCGGCCGCCGCTGAACCGGCCGGCGCTGCCGAGCCTGCCGCCGCCGAGCCTGCCTTTGCCGCCGAGCCCGCCGCCGCGCTTGCCGACGACGGCACCCCCTTCGGCCTCGCCCCCATGCAGCACGCGTACTGGGTCGGCCGCGGCGAGGGCCAGCAGCTGGGCGCGGTCGCCGCGCACCTGTACGTGGAATTCGACGGCGCGGACGTGGACGCCGGTCGGCTGGAAACCGCCGCCGCCGCCCTGATCCAGCGCCACCCCATGCTGCGCACCCGCTTTTTGGGCGACGGCACCCAGCAGACCCTGGACCGCCCGGGCCGCCCGGTGTGGAGCCTGACCGACCTGCGCGCCGCCGACGCCGAGACCGCCGAGCAGACGCTGGAACAGTTGCGGGACAAGCGCACCCACCAGCTCATGGCGGTCGAGGACGGCCAGGTCATCGACATCGCGCTGACCCTGCTGCCGGACGGGCGCACCCGCCTGCACCTGGACGTGGACATGCTGGCCGCCGACGCCATGAGCTACCGCATCCTGGTCGCCGATCTCGCCCGGCTCTACCACGGTGAGCAGCTGCCCGCGCAGGACTACACCTTCCGTGAATACCTGGAGCGGCACGCCGCCGCCGCGCCGGAGCACGAGGCCGACCGGGAGTGGTGGCAGCGGCGACTGCCCGAACTCGCCGGCGCGCCCGAGCTTCCGCTCGCCACCGCGGCGGGCGACACCGCCGCGCGCACCGTGCGCCTGCACCGCCGGCTCTCGCCCGACGCCAAGGCGCGGGTGTTCGCCGCCGCGCACTCGCGCGGCATCACCCCGGCGATGGCGCTGGCCTCGGTGTTCGCCGAGACCATCGGCGGCTGGTCCGCCCAGCGCCGGTTCCTGCTGAATCTGCCGCTGTTCCACCGGGAACCGGTGCATCCGCGGGTCGACGGCGTCGTCGGCGACTTCACCTCCTCGGTGCTGCTCGAGGTCGACGTGACCGCGCCCGCCACCGTCACCGAGCGCGCCCAGGCCCTGCAGCGCGAATTGCACGCCGCCGGTTCGCATTCGGGCTACTCCGGCCTCGAGGTGCTGCGCGATCTGGGCCGTCTTCGCGGTGAGCCGGTGCTCGCGCCGATCGTCTACACCAGCGCCATCAACCTCGGCGAGCTGTTCTCCGAGCAGGTCACCGAGACCTTCGGCGACCCGGTCTGGATCATCTCCCAGGGCCCGCAGGTGCTGCTGGACGCCCAGGTCACCGAGGTCGGCGGCGGCCTGCTGCTGAACTGGGACATCCGCGCGGACGCGTTCCCCGCGGCCATGGTCGAGACCATGTTCGCCCGCTACATCGACGCCGTGCTGCGCCTGGCCGAGGTGGACGCCGACGGCCGCGAACTCGGCCCGGCCGGCGGCGCGGGCTGGGACGCCGACGCCGCGGTCCGGATCCCCCTGGAACAGGCCGTGATTCGCGCTCAGGTGAACGCCACCGACGGCCCGGTCACCGGCCGCGCCCTGCACACCGGCCTGTTCGACCACGCCGCGGCGAACCCCGGCGCGCCCGCGGTGATCTGGGAGCGCGACGCGACCGCGGCGGGGATCGTCGCCGGCTCGGCGGTCGATGCCGCGAACGGCAACCCGGCCTCGAACAGCGGCGCGGCTGCGAACGGCAGCCCGGCCTCGAACAGCAGCCCGGCCTCGAACAGCGGCGCGGCTGCGAACGGCAGCCCGGCCGCGAGCGGCAGCGCGGCCTCGGACGCCGGTGTGGCTTCGAACGGCAGCGCCGACACGAACGGTGCTGCGGGGCAAGGGCAGTCCGCCGACGCGGACCGAGTCGTGGAAACGCTCACCTACGGCGGCCTGGCCGCGCAGGCGCTGGCCATCGCGGGCGCGCTGCGGGCGGCCGGGGTGCGGCCCGGCGACGCCGTCGCCGTGCAGCTGCCCAAGGGGCCGGACCAGATCGTGGCGACCGTGGGCGTGCTGGCCGCGGGCGGCGTGTACGTGCCGATCGGCTTCGACCAGCCCGCCGCGCGCCGGGCGGAGATCCTGCGCACCGGCGCGGTGGTCGCGGCGCTGACCGCCGGCGCCGTGGTGCCCGAGGTGCCGACCCTCGCCCTCGCCGACGCCCGCGTGTACCCGGAACCGTTGGCGGAGCCGGTGATCGGCGACCCCGAGGGCATCGCCTACGTGCTGTTCACCTCCGGCTCGACGGGCAAGCCCAAGGGCGTGGAGGTGCCGCATCGCGCCGCCATGAACACCATCGACGACCTCAACGAACGCTTCGAGATCGGGGTCGCGGACCGGGCGCTGGCGCTGTCCGCGCTCGAGTTCGACCTGTCGGTGTACGACATCTTCGGCCTGCTGAGCGTCGGCGGCGCGGTCGTCGCGGTGAACGACACCCAGCGCACCGATCCGGCCCGCTGGGTGGAACTGCTGCGCGCACACGGGGTCTCGGTGCTGAACTGCGTGCCCAGCCTGCTGGACATGACGCTGGAGGCCGCCGCCGGACAGCCGCTCGACAGCCTGCGCATGGTGATCCTGGGCGGTGACTGGGTCGACGTGGCCCTGCCCGGCCGCCTGGCCGCGGTGGCGCCGCGGGCCCGTTTCGCGGGCCTGGGCGGTGCGACCGAGACCGCCATCCACTCCACCATCTGCGAGGTCGTCGGCGCGGCGGTGCCCGCCGAATGGTCGGCGGTGCCCTACGGCACCCCGCTGCGCAACGTGCGCTGCCGGGTGGTCGGCCCGTCCGGCAACGACTGCCCCGACTGGGTCACCGGCGAACTGTGGATCGGCGGCGACGGCGTGGCCGCGGGCTACCGCAACGATCCCGAGCGCACCGCGGACCGCTTCGTCGTCCACGAGGGCCTGAACTGGTACCGCACCGGCGATCTCGCGCGGTATCTGCCCGACGGCGGGCTGGAGTTCCTCGGCCGCGCCGACCACCAGGTGAAGATCCGCGGCTACCGCGTGGAGCTGGGCGAGGTGGAGAGCGCCCTGCGCGCGCTGCCCGGCGTCCGGCACGCCATCGCGGCGATCATCGGCACCGCCGCGCCGAAGCTGAGCGCCGTCGTGGTGCCCAACGACGGTGTGGCCCTGGCGGTTCCGGAGCTGCTGACCGCGGTCGGCGAGCTGCTGCCCGCGTACATGATCCCCAGTCGGGTGGAGCTGCTCGCCGAGCTGCCGTTCACCTCGAACGGCAAGCCGGACCGCAAGGCCATCGCGGGGCTGCTCGCGGTCGAGGACGAGGTCGGCGAATTCGTCGCGCCCGCAACCGATCCCGAGCGCGCGGTGGCCGACATCGTGGCGACCGTGCTCGATCGCGACCGGGTCGGCGCGACCGACGACTTCTTCGCCCTGGGCGGCGATTCGGTGCTGGCCACCGCCGTCATCGCCCGCGTTCGCGATTGGCTGGAGTCGCCCGACGCGGTGGTGGCGGACTTCTTCGCCGCCCGGACCGTCACCGGCCTGACCGCGCGCCTGCTCGATCGCGAGCGCCGCGCGGGCCAGGCGGGCCGCCTGGCCCAGGTCGCCGCGCTCTACCTCGAGGTGGCCGCCATGACCGACGACGAGGTGCTCTCACACTCCTGAGAGCTGACAACTCTCCTGCGAAAACGGTGATCCCCGTGCCTGTTTCGGCGCGGGGGTCACTGTGCGTTGCCGGGCAGCACGCAACCGTCGTGCAGCAGGCCGAGATCGTGCGGCAGCTGATAGCAAGCCGGATCGTCGGGCAGCTTCCAGTGGAAGCCCTCCAGGAAGAACGTCGCCACCAGATTCACCGCGATCAGCAGCGCCAGGAAGCCGAGCGCGGCCGCGCCGATCGCGCGATGCGGACGCGATGGGATATCGGTCGCGGCGGTGCTGTGCGAGAACGCCAGCACCACACCGATGGTGGTGACGGCCGCGACGAACAGCACCAGCGCCCAGACGTACAGGTGCAGGCCCAGATACGCGCCGCCGTACCCCTTGTCGCCCGGCAGGATGTGCAGCATGGTCTGGCGCCAGGCGGTGAAGCCGCCACCGAAGCACGCCACGATCGCCAGGCCCCAGCCGACCGCGTAGTCGCGCTGCGCGATACGCCCGTTCATGCCCTTGCGGACGATGTAGGCCCCGCCCAGTGCGGCCAGCATCATGAAGTAGCGCTGCAGCATGCACAGCGGGCACGGGTACTCCCAGTTGCCGAACTGGAAGCCGAGCCCGCCGCAGACCACGCCCGCCCAGCCGATCACGAAGATGACGGCCAGCCAGTACTGCACCTGCCCGAGCGCGCCGGTGGCCCCGGCGTCGGTCGCGGGGGCGGTGCCGGTCACCATGTCAGCCCCAGTCCGAGCGAGCTGGTGATGTGCAGCTTCAGCAGGAGGCCGCACGCGAGGAGGGCGAGGAACCAGCCGGTCAGAACAGACCGCCGGGAACTTTCCCGGAAGATCAGGAACAGCACGCACAGCAAACCCGCGAGTATGAGCGTGTCCATGTCGCGGACGCTACATCTCCTGCTGGTGCAGGCCGGTAAAAGATGTGCGGACACGCCGCTCGTGCCGCACTCTGAATCCGATGGTGAATAGTCGGCTACCGACACCCGCGAGCCTGTTGGATTCGACACCCGGCGGCGGTACCCGGACCCCCCTAAACTCGATCCGGTGAGTGGTTGGGACTTCGCGGACATCCCGGATCAGACCGGTCGGACGATCGTCGTGACGGGCGCCAACAGCGGGCTCGGCAAGGTCACCGCGGGCGCGCTGGCGCGAGCGGGTGCGCAGGTGATCATGGCCTGCCGCAACGAGATCAAGGCTCGCGGCGTCGCCGACGAGATCGGCCACGGCGCCCAGGTGCGCCGCCTGGATCTGGCCGATCTGGCCTCGGTCCGGGAGTTCGCCGACTCGCTCGACGCGGTCGACGTGCTGATCAACAACGCCGGCGTCATGGGCGTGCCCGCCGGGCGCACCGTCGACGGGTTCGAAACCCAGTTCGGCACAAACCATCTCGGCCACTTCGCGCTGACCGGGCTGCTACTGGACCGGATCCGCGATCGGGTGGTCACGGTGTCCAGCGGTCTGCACGCCATCGGCAAGATCGATCTCGCGGACCCGAACTGGGAGCGCCGCCGCTATCAGCGCTGGCCCGCCTACGGCCAGTCCAAGCTCGCCAATCTCATGTTCGCCTACGAGCTCCAGCGCCGCCTGACCGCCGCCGGGTCGGCCAAGCTCTCGCTCGCCGCGCACCCCGGCTACGCCGCCACCGGCCTGCAGTCGCACACCGATTCCTTCTACGACGTCCTGATGGCCGTGGGCAATCGCGTTCTCGCCCAGAGCGCCCGGATGGGCGCCCTGCCCACCCTCTACGCCGCCACGTCGCCCGAGGCCGAGCCCGGCCGCTTCTACGGCCCCGGCGGTTTCCTGGGCCAGCGCGGCTATCCCGCCCCCAGCGGCTCGACCACCGCCGCCAAGGACGAGGTGACCGCCCGCCGCCTCTGGGAGATCTCCGAACAACTGACCAAGGTCACCTTCCCTTTCACCCGCCGCTGATTCTGCGCCTCACCCGCGCCGACTACCTGGCCGATGCTCCAGCTCGAAGGGCCGAGACTTCGGGGCCGCGGCCCCCGCCCGGAGCGAAGCGGAGGGCAATGGACACAGTGTCGTACGCCATACGCACGAAATGTCATCTCTGGTACGGTGCTGGGCATGCAGCGCGTGTATTTCTGGTTTAGCCAGCCGGCCCCGGGTGGGCCGAGCGGCGTGAACCTGCGCTGACTTCCTCCACCCCGAGCCGGATACAAGACCGGCTCCACGGGGTTTCGCAAGAAAATCCTCTGCGTGGGTCGGCCTGAGAAAAGGAACCCACGATCATGACTGTTGCCGCGGATCTGACACGGCATGCCGATCTCGACGACCAGCGCACGCTGAGCGTGAGCCCGCTGCTCTCGCCCGCCGATGTGCGGGCCGCGCATCCCATCGACGACACTCTCGCCGATGTCGTGCGCGCCGGCCGCAAGGCCACCGTGGATGTCCTCAACGGCGATGACGACCGCCTCATGGTGATCGTCGGCCCGTGTTCGGTGCACGACACCGATGCCGCGATGGACTACGCCCGCCGCCTCGCGGCCAAGGCGCAGGAGCTGGGCGACCGGCTGCACGTGGTCATGCGGGTCTACTTCGAGAAGCCGCGCACCACGCTCGGGTGGAAGGGCCTGATCAACGACCCGCACCTGGACGGCAGCTTCGACATCAACACCGGTCTGCAGGTCGGGCGGCAGCTGCTGGTGGACATCACCGCGCTGGGCCTGCCGATGGCCGTGGAATACCTCGATCCCATCACCCCGCAGTACATCGCGGACCTGGTCTCCTACGGCGCCATCGGCGCCCGCACCGCGGCCAGCCAGGTGCACCGTCAGCTCTCCAGCGCGCTGTCCATGCCGGTCGGCATCAAGAACGGCACCGACGGTGACGTCCAGGTCGCGGTCGACGGCGTGCGCGCCGCGGCGGCCAGCCACGTCTTCCCCGGCACCGACCTCGACGGCCGCTCGGCGCTGATCCGCACCGCGGGCAACCCGGACTGCCACGTGATCCTGCGCGGCGGCAGCAACGGCACCAACTTCGACGCCGACTCGTGCGCGGAAGCCCTGCTGCGCCTGGAGAAGTCGTCGCTGCCCCAGCGCCTGGTGGTCGACGCCAGCCACGGCAACAGCAACAAGGACCACAACAAGCAGGTCGACGTGGTCACCGATATCGCCGAGCGCATCGCGGGCGGCGAGCGCACCGTCGTCGGCCTGATGATGGAGAGCTTCCTGGTGGCCGGCCGCCAGGATCTCACCCTGGGCAAGGCCGAGGAACTCACCTACGGCCAGTCCATCACCGACGCCTGCCTGGACTGGAACGTCACCGCCGAGCAGCTCGACCGCCTGGCCGACGCCGTCGCCCGCCGCCGCGCGCAGGCCTGAAAACCCGCGCCGCCGAGCGTTATTCGCCGCCCCGCGGGGTGGCGATGACGCACAGCAGGTCCCCGGCGCGCACCACGCGCTGATCGAAACCCGCCGCCGACAAGTGTCCGAACAGCTTGGCCGGGGCGGGTTTCGGGCTTTCCGGGGGATCGTCGGGCCCGCCGTAGCCGTACACGAGATACAGGATCCCGCCGGGCGCGAGCAGCTCGCGCACCATCGCGAGTCCGCCGTCGGCGTCGCGAGTCCAGAACAGATTCACGTTGCACGCCAGGATCCGGTCGAACGGGCCGCCCGCCGCCCGGAGCAGCGCGGTCGCGCCCGGGTCCGGCACATCCGCGTGGACCAGGCGCAGCCTGCCCGAATCGAGCAGGGCGGCATGCTTTTTCGCCGACCGGGCGATCGCGGTGGCGGACCGGTCGACGGCCACCAGCGTGCCGGTGCGCAGCCCAGCGGCCAGGTACGCCGCCGACGGGCTCGACCCCGCGCCGATCTCCAGGATCCGATCGCTCGCCCGGATGTCCATCATCCGCGCGATCCATTCGAACCGGTCCTCGCCGGTCATCGGGCCGGCCGCGGGGGGATCGGCCAGGCGGGGGCGGGGCCCGGGGGATCGCTGATCAGGCGGCTCGCTATCCAGCAGTCGTGGCGGGTGCCGCGCTGGAGGGTGCCGCCGCGCAGCAGGCCCTCGTAGCGGAAGCCCGCGCGCCTGGCCACCGCGGCCGAGGCGTGATTGCCCGCCAGCGCCCGCCATTCGATGCGCACCAGGCCCAGGAAGCCGGGATCGAAACCGGCCGCGCAGACCAGGTTCACGGCCCTGGTCATCAGCCCGCGCCCGCGCAGCTCCGGCGCCAGCCAGAAGCCGATCTCGCTCGCGCCGTCGTCGCGCCGGGACTCGCTGGGGCCCAGCCCGATCATGCCCCGCACCGCCCCGTGCGCACCCAGGCGCAGCGCCCAGGTGGGGGTGCGCGCGGCCCAGCCCGGAATCACCGCGTCGCACACGAACGTCTCGGCGTCGCTGCGGCGGTAGGGGACCGGCATCGTGGTCCAGCGGCCCACCGACGGCTCCTGACAGCAGGCGGTGATGTCGTCGATGTCGTGCACGGTCGGCGGGGAGAGCCGGAGCGGGCCGTCCGAGAGCGTCTGCGGATCCACCGGGCCATGCTGACACGGAACCGCGCACGGGCGCACCGGGTTTGCGGGTCCGGTGCGGGCCGTTCCGGGCCGCCTCCGTAGCATCGGAGCGATGGTTGCCGCTCTGCTCGCCGACTTGTTCGAAGGCCACAGGTCCCACCTGCTGTCGGTGGCCTACCGGCTCACGGGCAGTGTCGCCGACGCCGAGGACGCGGTGCAGGAGGGCTGGCTGCGCCTGGCCGTGGCCCGGCAATCGGAGATCGAGGACCTGCGGGCCTGGCTCACCACGGTCGTCAGCCGCATCTGCCTGGACCGGCTGCGCAGCGCCGCCGCGCGCCGCGAACAGTACGTGGGCCAGTGGCTGCCCGAACCCATCGTCACCTCGGCCGCGCCGTCCAGCACCCCCGATCCGCTGGCCGCGCTGGTGCGCAAACAGGACTGCCGTTTCGCCGCGCTGGTGGTGATGGACGCGCTGACCCCGCCGCAGCGGGTGGCCTTCGTGCTGCACGACGGGTTCGGCGTGCCGTTCGACGAGATCGCCGACGTGCTCGACATCTCGGTCGAGGCCGCCCGGCAATTGGCGGTGCGAGCCCGGAAAGCGTTGGCGCACACGCCGGAACCGGTCTCGGACGACGAACACAATCTCGCCGTGCAGCGATTCCTGGAGGCGCTGCTGCGGGGCGATGTGAACAGCGTGATCGCGGCGCTGCATCCGGACGCGCGCACCATCGGCGACGCCGGGGGCACCACCGGCACGGCCATCAACATCGTGGAGGGCGCGGAGAAGAACACCCGCCTGTGGCTGGGCCTGCGCACCCGGTACGGCTTCCACGACCCCGAACGGCTGGCCGGCGGCTTCGAACCCGTGCTGGTCAACGGACAGCTGGGCATGCTCATTCACGAGCGCGCCTCGGAGAACGGCTACCCGGGCACCCCGCTGCGGATCTACGGCTACACGGTCCGCGACGGAAAGGTCTGGGGCATCTACGATCTGGTGAACCCGGCCAAGCTCAAGGGCATCCGGCTGCCTAATTAGCTCGCGCTGATCGGGACCCGGCGCGCGGTGCCGGAACCGGCGGTCCCGGTGCGCTGAGCTGCGGTGCGAGCGCCGCCACCCGGTGACGAGCCGCCCCGGGGCCGCGAGCCGGGGCGCCCGAGTCGACTATTCTCCGGACATGCCTGAGATTCCCACCGTCGCCCGGCTGCGCCCGTACGCGTCGACGATCTTCGCGGAGATGACCGAGCTCGCCGTCCGGCACGGCGCGGTCAATCTCGGACAGGGTTTCCCGGACACCGACGGGCCCGCGGGCATGCTCGAGGTGGCGCGCCAGGCCATCGCCGACGGCTTCAACCAGTACCCGCCCGGGCGCGGGGTGCCCGCGCTGCGCCAGGCCATCGCGGTGGACCGGGCCCGGCGCTACGGCACGCACTACGACCCGGACAGCCAGATCCTGGTGACGGTCGGCGCGACCGAGGCGATCGCGGCGACCATTCTCGGCCTGGTCGAGCCCGGCGACGAGGTGGTGCTCATCGAGCCCTACTACGACTCCTACGCGGCCGCCGTCGCGCTCGCGGGCGCGCACCGCCGCACCGCCCGGCTCGTGCCCGACGGCGACGGCTTCGCCCTCGACCTGGACAGCCTGCGCGCCGCCATCACCCCGAAAACACGGATGCTGCTGGTGAATTCGCCGCACAACCCGACCGGGACCGTGCTCTCGCGGGCAGACCTGTCCGCCATCGCGGCGCTGGCCATCGAGCACGACCTCTACGTCATGTCCGACGAGGCGTACGAGCACCTGGTGTTCGACGGGCACGCGCACCACAGCATCTCGACCCTGCCCGGCATGTACGAGCGCACCGTCGTGATCTCCAGCGCCGCCAAGACCTTCAGCGTCACCGGCTGGAAGATCGGCTGGGCCTGCGCCCCCGCCCCGCTGCTGGACGCGGTGCTGGCCGCGAAACAGTTCCTCACCTTCGTCGGCGGCGGCCCCTTCCAGCCCGCGATCGCGCACGCCCTCACCCACGAACAGCACTGGGTCGAGGCCCTGCGCGACACCATCTCCGAGAAGCGCCTGCGCCTGTCCGCCGCCCTGGCCGAGGCCGGTTTCGGTGTGAAACGCAGCGACGGAACCTATTTCGTCTGCGCCGACATCACCCCCCTGGGAGCGACCGACGCCTACGACTTCTGCCGCGAGCTCCCCGCCCGCCTCGGCGTGGCCGCGGTCCCGGTCAGCGTCTTCGCCGACGACAAACCGAGCTGGAACCACCTGGTGCGCTTCACCTTCTGCAAGAAGGAAGAGACGATCGCCGAGGGCGTCCGCCGCCTCCGCGCCGGAAAGTCCGTCGCGACAAGGTAATCGACCGTCGGGCAAGACGATCCGTCGTCGTGTGGTCACCGGATCGTCGCGTCCGAGCGTCCGGGGCCCCCTCCGCCTGGTCGGCGGAGGGCCCGTCACGGCGAGAGAATCGACCGATCACGCGTAAACCGGCGTCGTCCGGCAGGGCCGGATGTTTCGTGGGTCTCGGCGGTTCGAGGGCGTTCGCGGGCGCCCGCCCCAGCGGGGGTGCGCGCCGGAATGCCGCCCGTAGCGACCAACCACGGGGCGGTCACCGGACTACGGGCCGGGTCCAGTGGCTGCGGACTGGACCGCGACAGCCCGGGGTCCGGGGGCGCAGGATCGAACCATGATCGGAACTGCGGCGGTGCTCGGGGTTGCGGCGGCGGCGCTGGGGATGGTGCTGACGCCGGGGCCGAACATGATGTATCTGGTGTCGCGGACCGTGTCGCAGGGGCGGCGGGCCGGGTTCGTCTCGCTGGCGGGGGTCGCGGTGGGATTCGCGGTCTACCTGGCGGCGGCGACGGCCGGAATCACGGCGGTGTTCGCCGTCGTGCCTGGACTGTATCTGGCGCTCAAGCTGGCGGGAGCCGCCTACCTGGGCTGGCTGGCGTGGAAAACGCTGCGGCCGGGCGGGGTCTCGGCGTTCGCGCCGGCTGCGCTGCCCGCCGACCCGGCGCGGCGGCTGTTCACCATGGGCCTGGTCACCAACCTGCTCAACCCCAAGATCGCCATCATGTACATGGCGCTGATCCCGCAGTTCGTGGCGCCGGCCAACGGGCACGTGTGGTTGCAGAGCCTGTCGCTGGGCGCGGTGCAGATCGCGGTCGCGCTGACCGTGAACGCCCTCATCGTGCTGAGCGCGGGCGCCGTCGCGACCTTCCTCGGCGGCCGCCCGCTCTGGCTGCGCGCCCAGCGCTACGTCACCGGAACGGTGCTCGGCGCGATGGCCGCGCTGGTCGCCACCGACCGCACCCGCCCGCTGCCCGCCTGAGAGGGCCACGCCCGCGGCGGCTTCCGGTGCGGGCCGATCTGCTTCGGTTCGGCCGGCACGAGCCCCACGACCCGTACCGGGTGATCACATTGCGGCCGAACGTATTCGGGAACTACAGGTGCAGGCTGCCCGGGTACAGGTACTCGTCGGCGGGTGGCTCCTCGCGGTCCAGCCACGCCTCGAAGAACCCCGTCAGGTCGTGAGTCGTCCTGGACTGCATGAACTTCCGGAACTCCGGCATCGAGGCGTTGCCGAACCGGTGCGTGCTCACGAACTCCTGGATCGCGGGGAAGAACACCGGGTCCCCGACCGTGCGGCGCAGCGCGTGCAGGAACAGCGGGCCCCGGTAGTACACCGAGGTGAATTCCTTTCCCGCGCCGGGGTTCTGGAGCGGGTTCCGCCAGAACTTCGGATTGCCGTAGAACTCGTCGAGGGTCTCGCGGTACATCGCGTCCACATCCTTGCCCTCCTTGCGCTCGGGCCACAGGTAGTCCGCGGTGTAGCTGGCGAAGCACTCGTTCAGGCAGATGTCGGACCACTGCTCGATCGACATCGAATCGCCCCACCACTGATGCGCGATCTCGTGCACCACCGTGTCGAGCTCGGTCCAGGGCGCGTAGATCGGCCGGGACTGGGTCTCGAGCGAGAACTCGAGCTCGGTGTCCACGTAGATCCCGCCCGCGGTGTCGAACGGGTACGGCCCGAACAACTCCTCGCTGAAATCCAGGATCTCCGGCAGCCGCCGCTCGGTCTCCATCGCCTTCATCGCCTCGGGCGCGAACGCGCTCAGCAGCGGGGTGCCGTTGGCGCGCCGCTGTTCGAGGAATTCGAACCGGTCCACGGCGATCGTGGTGAGGTAGCCGATCACCGGCTGGCGCATCTCGAAATCCACGGTGCGATCCGGGCCGCGCACCTCGTCACGCACCTTCGCCCCGATCGACATGACCTCCCATTCGGCGGGCACGGTCGCGTGCAGCGTGAAAGTGGCCTTGTCCAAAGGGGTGTCGTTGAGCGGATACCAGGCGCTGGCCGAATGCGGCTCGCCCGCGGTGAACGCCCCGCCGCTCGGGGAGAGCACCCAGCCCTCGCCCTCGGTGTCGGTCACCGCCCCCGCGTAGTCCACGCGCACCGTGAACGGCAGCCCCGGCAGCAATGGCAGCAGCGGCGTGATCACCAGTTCGTGCTCGCCGGTGCGCTCGGCGAACGCCGGCAGATTGTTGACCTGCACGCGCGAGACCGGCGGACCGCTGTAGTCGAGATTGAAGGTGCGCAGGGCCTGGGTGGCGGTCGCGTCGATACGCGTGGAGCCGGTCAGCTCCTTGGTCTCCGGTACATAGCCGAGCGTGACGTCGTAGTGCCGGGCGTCGTATCCGCCGTTGCCGTCCAGCGGATAGTAGGGGTCCCCGAGTCCGGCCGCGCCGGTGAAGGGATCGCTCACCTCCGCCCGCGCCGGGCTCGCGGCCGCCACGGCCAGCGCCGCGACGCCGACCACCGTGTACCGCCGCCACCTGCTACCGCTCATGCGCCGCGCAACCCCCTTTCCGGCGTTCATCGCCGACCAGCCCGATGCTAGCCGCCGCGCACGGCCGGGCCCGGGACCCGCCGCCGCGCGGCCCACGGATCCCGGGCGATCGGAGGCCGTCAGTGACCGCCGCTGCCGGACACCGCGACGCTCGCGCCCAGCCCGATGATCATCACCCCGCCCGCGCCCCCGACGGCCTCCAGCCGCTTCGGCGACCGCGCGAACCAATCCCGGGCGAGCCCGGCCATCAGCGCCCACGAACTGTCCGAGACCAGCGCGATGCCGATGAAGATCAACCCGAAGATGAGCAGCTGCAGCGGCACCGCCCCGCCCTCGGGCGCCACGAACTGCGGCAGCACCGCCGAGAAGAAGATGATGGCCTTGGGATTGCTCACCCCGACCAGGAACGCCTGCCGCAGCATCCGCTTGCCCTCACCCGGATCGGCGGGCGACTCCCACGCCTCCCGCAGCGACCGGCGCTGCCGAATCGCCTGAATTCCCAGGTGAATCAGATACAGCGCACCCGCCAGCTTCACGATGGTGAGCGCGATGGCCGAGGCCGCGATCACCACGCCGAGGCCGGCGGCCACGAACAGCAGGACCACGAGCACCCCGGCGGAATGGCCGAGCACCGAGAACATCGCGGCCCGGCGACCGTGGGTGAGCGCGCGGCCGATGACGAACAGCACGCCCGGGCCGGGAATGACGATCAGGGCCACGGCGGCCAGCGAGAAGGCCACCAGATTCGCACCGGGGATCATCCTCTCGATGCTACTCAGCGGCACAAGCCTTTTCGCTGGAACGGCGGCCGGCTACCCGCGCAGCTCGCCGGGCAGCTGCTGCGGATCCAGCAGCAGCCGTTTGGCATCCACCCGGCGGACCTTGGCGGCCAGATCCAGATTGTCGGTGAGCAGCTGCCACTCCACCTCGCGGATGGCGGTGCGCGCGCGGTCGATGACGTTCAGATCCCGCGTGCCCCAGGCGATGGGCATGGCGCTGACCGTCTGGCGCAGATCGACCGAACCCGGCGCCCGGTCCACCCGGACCGTCACCGCGGGAACCCGCTCCCCGGCGCGGGCGTGATGGCCGGGCAGCGTGCGCACCGAACGGGTCACCAGCGCGTAGCGCGGCCCGTCCGGCCCGGCCTTGGCCAGCTTCACCAGCGCCAGCAGCACGACCCCGCGGCCGTTGATCTCCGACACCACCGCGGGCACGAGTTCGCCTGCGGCGTACAGCTTGTCGACCCGCCCCCGGTGCGGGGTCCACAGTCCGATGAACAGCGAGGTCGCCGCGCCCAGCGCGAAGGCCACCGCCAGCAGGTACGACCACGGATGATCCAGCCAGATCAGGTACGCGGTGCCGACACCGAGCAGCACGGCCGCGCCGATGGCGACCACTCGCAGGCGCCGCAGATCCGCCACGACTTCGTTGACCGCCCGGGCATGCTCACGGTCCACCGCGAATTCGAAGCGTCGCACGTGCGTTCCCTCCCGCCTACTGGAGGCTGTTTCTCCAGTTATCCTAACGTCGGCCCCAGCAGGTCGTCCGCATCGGTGATGCGGTAGGCATACCCTTGCTCGGCCAGGAAACGCTGCCGGTGCGCGGCGTATTCGGCGTCGAGCGTGTCGCGCGCGACCACCGAGTAGAAGTGCGCCTGACCGCCGTCCTGTTTGGGCCGCAGCAGCCGCCCGAGCCGCTGCGCCTCCTCCTGGCGCGAGCCGAAAGTGCCCGAAACCTGCACCGCCACAGAGGCTTCGGGTAGATCGATGGAGAAGTTCGCGACCTTGGACACCACGAGCACCGGGATCTCCCCGCGCCGGAAGGCGTCGAAGAGCTCCTCGCGTTCCTTGGTGCGGGTCGACCCCTGGATGACGGGCGCGTTCAGGTGCTCGCCCAGCTCCTCGAGCTGATCCAGGTACGCCCCGATCACCAGGCTCGGCGAACCCTGGTGCCGGGCCAGAATCGATTCCACCACCGGCAGTTTGGTGCGCGCGGTCGAGCACAGCTTGTAGCGCTCCTCCGGCTCGGCGACCGCGTACGCCATGCGCTCGGCGTCGGTGAGGGTCACCCGGACCTCCACGCAGTCCGCCGGGGCGATCCAGCCCTGCGCCTCGATGTCCTTCCACGGCGCGTCGTAGCGCTTGGGTCCGATGAGCGAGAACACGTCGCCCTCGCGGCCGTCCTCGCGCACGAGCGTGGCGGTCAGCCCGAGCCGGCGTCGTGACTGCAGATCCGCGGTCATGCGGAAGACCGGCGCGGGCAGCAGGTGTACCTCGTCGTAGATGACCAGACCCCAGTCGCGGCTGTCGAACAGCTCCAGGTGCCGGTACTCGCCCTTCGATTTGCGCGTGATCACCTGGTACGTGGCGATGGTGACCGGCCGGATCTCCTTGCGCTCGCCGGAGTACTCGCCGATCTCGTCCTCGGTGAGCGAGGTGCGCGCGAGCAGCTCGCGCCGCCACTGCCGCCCGGCCACGGTATTGGTGACCAGGATCAGCGTGGTCGCCTTGGCCTTGGCCATCGCGGCCGCGCCGACCATGGTCTTGCCCGCGCCGCAGGGCAGCACCACCACGCCGGACCCGCCCGCCCAGAACGAGTCGGCGGCCAGTTCCTGATAGTCGCGCAGGTGCCAGTCGCCGCCGGAGTAGTCCAGGTCGATGGTGTGCGCCTCGCCGTCGACGTACCCGGCCAGGTCCTCGGCCGGCCAGCCGATCTTGAGGAGCATCTGCTTGATGCGGCCGCGCTCGGAGGGATGCACCACCACGGTGTCCTCGTCCACGCGCGCGCCGAACATGGGCGCGAGCTTCTTGTGCCGCAGCACCTCCTCGAGCACCGCGCGATCCAGGCTCACCAGGGTCAGGCCGTGCGCGGGGTTCTTCACCAGCTGCAGCCGGCCGTACCGGGCCATGGTGTCGACGATGTCCACCAGCAGCGGCTGCGGGACGGCGTACCGGGAGTACTTCACCAGCGCGTCCACCACCTGCTCGGCGTCGTGCCCGGCCGCGCGCGCGTTCCACAGCGCCAGCGGGGTGATGCGATAGGTGTGCACGTGCTCGGGTGCGCGTTCGAGCTCGGCGAAGGGTGCGATGGCCTGCCGGGCGGCGTTGGCCGCGGCGTGGTCGATCTCCAGCAGTAGTGTCTTGTCGCTTTGAACGATGAGCGGACCCTGGACCGAATCGGTCACGGCACCTCCTGGCTTGTCGGACCCGATCGGGCCGCTGTCCATTGTTCCTGATCGCGCCGACAGACCCGCGCGCGGAGCGCGGTGGGGCGAACTCGTGCGGGAGCGCGGCCGAATCCGCGCCGGGCGCGTGCCCCGCCGGCGATCGGGGCGCCGGGCGGCAGGGCCGCGGCGTCGTCGTCGAGGGTGGACAACGCCCGCATCGCCGCGAGTATTTCGGCCGAAACGATCAAGACCCCAGTTTCCGTGGCTACGATCACTCCCAACTTGGGCACCTGTCCAAGTTGGACGATTGATCTACACCGCTCGGTTCACGAGACCCGGCGGCGACATGTGAACAGGGGTAGCCGATGCGCAGGGGACACCGGGCCGGACGATGGACGGCGGGCCTGATAACCGCGGCGCTCGGCGCCGCGCTGCTGACCGCACCACCACCGGCGAGCGCCACACCCGCCGCCGGGACCCTGCGCATCGAGGGCAGCGACTTCGTCGACGACGCCGGCCGCGTCGTGCTGCTGCACGGGGTGAACAACGTCGACAAGGACGCGCCCTACGTCGAACTCGGCGACGGCTTCACCCTCACCGATCAGGACGCGGCGCTGCTGGCCGGGCACGGCTTCAACACCGTGCGGCTCGGGGTCTCCTTCGACGGCCTCATGCCGGCCCGCGGCGTGATCGACACCGCCTACCTCGATCGCGTCGGCACGGTCGTGGACACCCTGGCGCAGCACGGCATCCACACCCTGCTCGACAACCATCAGGACGGGCTGTCGAAGATCTGGGGCGGCAACGGTTTTCCCGAATGGTCGCTGAGCTCGCGGCCGAGCGCCCTCGAACCCAACCTCGGCTTCCCGCTCTACTACCTCATGCCCAGCATGAACCTGGGCTGGGACGAGGTGTGGAACAACGACGACGGCGTGCTCGACTACCTGGGCCAGGCGCTCGGCGCGCTGGCTGCCGAGATGTCGGGCCGCGCCGGGGTGCTCGGCATCGAACTCATCAACGAGCCGTGGCCCGGCACGGCGTTCCTGTCGTGCTTCCCCAACGGCTGCCCGGGCTTCGACGCCAAATATCAAGCGGCCATGCAGAAGCTGACCGACGCCGTGCGGGCGCGCAACGGCGACATCATGGTGTTCTGGGAGCCCAACGTGACCTGGAACGAGACCATGCCCACGAATCTGGGCAAGAATCCGCCGATCACCTCGCCGCAGATCGCCTTCGCCCCGCACGACTACTGCATCCCGAGTCAGCTCGCCATCTACCTCGGCCTGCCCGCGTTCCTGCGCGGCCTGTGCCCGGTGCAGCAGGACAAGACCTGGGGCAACATCGACGCCTTCGCCGCGCGCACCGACATACCCACCGTGATCACCGAATTCGGCGACGGGGATCCGACCGTGCTGCGCAACACCATGAAACGGGCCGACGAGCGTTTCATCGGCTGGCAGTACTGGCACTACTCCTCGCGGTTCGGCGCGGGCGGCCCGCGCCCGGACCCGTTCCTCGGCGACATCGGCCGCGAACTCGTGCGCACCTATCCCCGCGCGACCGCGGGCACGCCCGGGCGCATGATCTTCGACGCGGAGGACGGCGATTTCGCCTACCGCTACACCCCGCGCGCGCTCGCCGCGCCGACCGAGATCTACGTGTCGGATCTGCACTACCCGGGCGGCTACGAGGTGCGGGTGGACGGCGGCACGGTGACCTCCGCGCCTGGCGCGCGCGTGGTGACCGTGACCGCGAACGGCGCGGGTCCGGTCAGCGTCTACATCAACCGGCCGGGGTCGCCGGGCGCGACCGTGCCCACCGGGCCCGTCGGCACCGGTTCGGGCGGTTCGTCCGCGGGCTCGGCCGATTCCGGATCCGGTTCGGGGTCCGCGGATTCGGGGTCGGGCTCCGGTTCCGGGGACTCGGGGTCGGGCGGCAGCGGATCCGGTCGTTGACCGGGGGAATTTTCTGGTTCGCGGGTGTAACGACCGTTCGCCCGGGAACGACACACGTGCGAAGCGCCTCTGTTGGACACGCGCCCAGATCGAGAGGGAACACATGATCGCCTTCAGCCCGCAGCTGTTCACCCAACTGCTCCCGATGATGCTCGGTTACGCCTGGTTGGGTATGCGCGGACTGTCCATGCTCTGAGATCTTCGGCTCCCACGTCGGAAACAGGTGGCCGCGGTGCTGCGGCCGCCGATCCCGCACAGGTATCCTCACCGCGTTCACGGCAGCCGTGAATGGTTCGGTGAGAAAGGTTTTCGCACGTGAAGTTCGCAGGTACGAGGCTGATCACGCGCCTCGTCGTCGCCCTGGTGGCGATGGCCGTGGCAATGTTGGCCGTCACCGGGTGTTCCATGATCAAGGACGCCAGTAAATCCGAGACCGCCAAGTCGAAGGTCGGTGACTGCATCAACGTCATCGAGGGCTCGATGGTCGACTCCAAGACCGAGCCGATCGACTGCTCCTCGGAGAAGGCGGTCTACAAGATCGCCTCGGTCTTCGACACCAAGACCGAGTGCAAGGAGGAGCAGACCTCCTACGAGGAGACGCTCAACGGTGGCACCACCGCGTTCCTGTGCTTGACGCCCAACTTCAAGGAGGGCGCCTGCTACAACGAAAGCCCCACCACCGGTTACAAGTTCGTGGATTGCAGCGCGCCCGAGGCCAGCTTCAAGGTCACCAAGCGGGTCGACGGCCAGGCCGACGAGTTCCTGTGCGACCCGGCCACGGACACCAACTTCCACGCCCTGACCGAAGCCAAGATCACCTTCTGCCTCGGCAACCCCAAGGGCTAGACCCGGTTCTCGGGGACTGCCGGGGCTCGGCCCCCGAACCCCGAAGGCGCGGGCGGCCGCACGCCGAGACCCCGCGCGACTCCGGTTTCGCCGAACCCCGGCGGCAGCGTCCCATCGACGCGGCCGCCGGGGTTTCGGCGTTTCCGGCCGGTCTCAGTCCACCAGGGCGACCGAGGCGATCCGGTGCAGGGTGAACTGGCGGACCGCGCCGCTCACCGGATCGACGGCGTCGAGCTGGCCGCTGGTGATGTTGAGGGGTTCGACCACGCGCTGGGTGGCCACGCCCGCGGCGTCCACGTAGCTGATGTGCACGCTGCGGCGGGTGCGGGCGGCCAGCTGCAGCAGATTCAGCGTGGCGGTGGTGGTCGTGCGCGACCCGTCCGCGCGCACCGTCTGCCCGCCCCGGGCATGGGCCGCGCGCTCACCGGCCCGCAGTTCGGCGACCAGCGACCGGAGTTGTTCGGGGGAGGGCGGATTGGGCCGCCACTGCTGCCTGGGCTGCCCGCGCCCGGCGATCCGGGCGCCCCGCGCCCGCAGATCGACGATCGCGCCCGAGGAATCCTCACCCGCGGGGCTGAAGCCGGCGGCCCGCAGCTTCTCCAGCACCTCACCCAGCGAAGCCTGCGAGATCGCGACGGTCGGCGCGACCGCGCGCAGCGCCAGCTCACCGGCGACGGGCGCGGCCAGCACCTCGGCCAGCAGCGCGGGATCCTCACTGCGCACGAAGGATTGCGCCATGCCCGCGCGCAGCCGCCCGTGCCTGCGCGCGACATCGTCGATCAGATAGGTCAGCGCCTGCGGCACCGGGGTGCGGGAGTGGGTGGTGAACAGGTGGTGCAGTTCGGCGGCGGTCGCGCCCGCGTCGAGCGCGCGCCGCACCGAGTTCTCGCTCACCCGGTACACCGTCGCCGCGCCAGCGGATTCGACGTCGGCCACCAGGGACATCCGATCCTGCAGGTCGGGAACCAGCGGCCCGGGCGCGATGATCGTCAGATCCGCCTGCACCAGTACGTGATCCACGGGTGCGGGCAGCGCGGCCGTCATCTCGGACTCCGCGTCCTCCGGGCTACCGTGCAGCAGTGCCCGGCCGGCCGAGGTGATCGCGCCGCGCGCCACCAGCCCCAGCGCCTGCGCCTCGGCCAGGGTCCGTTCCACCGCCTCCGCGCGGTAGTGCCGCCGCCACCGCGGCTGCCGCCAGGCCAGCGCACGGCTCAGATCCGCGGTGGAAACGGTGGTGCCGGTGGGGTATTCGGCCAGCAGGCTCAGGATGGCGCGGCGGTCGCGCACCGCGTGCGCGTTCCGCAGTTCCGGCGAGAGCGCGGCCAGCGGTTTGTCGTTGGCGTCGCGCAGCCCGATCATCCACGGGAAGCGGTCCAGCTCCAGCCAGGCCTGGGCCAGCATCACCCAGCGCCGGGCCGGCGGCACGGCCAGCCAGGCGTCCGAGATCGCGGTGGGCGCCCAGAAATCGTCGTCGCCCGCGTCCGGGGCCGGTTCCGGGGTACCCCGGTCGAGTAGTCGCGCCGCCGTCAGTACCTCGGCGAGCAGGCCGATCCGCTGTTCGTCCACCCCGGTCTGCTTGACCAGGCGCCGGGCCTCGCGCACGCCGAGCCCGCCCGAGCGCAGCACCGGCGCGGGCGCCTGGCCCAGTACCTCGAGCACGGAAGCGCTGTGCCGCAGCAGTTCTCCGACCTCACCCGCGGCCGCCGCGTTCACGTCGGCGGCGGCGAGTTTGATCAGCGCGGGCTTGGGCGCGGTGAGCGCGTGCGGATCGGTGACCGGCTCCGCGCGCAGCACCTGACCCACCGAGACGGGCAGCTCGACGGTCTCGTCGTCGATCCGGTGCAGCAGCCGCAGCGCCAGCAGCCGGGGGACCGGCCGATCCGCCGGGGTGCCGGGCGCCGCGTCGCGGGTGCGCCCGCGCGGTCCGGTGGTGGCCAGCTTCTCCAGCAGGCCGCGTTCCTGCGCGCTCAATTCGCCCAGCGCCGCGGCGATCTCGGCTTCGGTGAGCGCGCCGGGGAGTTCGGTGGTGCTGCCCAGCGGCCACGGCAGCGCCTCCTGGGCGGCCGGGGTGAGATGCAGTTCGGCGTCCGCGCCCCAGATGATCGCGCGGGCGCGCAGCTTGTCCACACTGGCGTTCAGCGCGGTGACGGTGACCCGATCGCCCAGCAGTTCGCGCAGGCGCGGCCGGGGCACGGGGGCGCCGTTGCGCGTGTCCGCCGCGCCCTGCACCGCCAGGGTCTCGATGATCGCGAAATCGAGGGTGTCGAACTCGTCGGTGGCCCGCAGCACCGAGGCCCGCTGTTCGGTCCGGCCCGCCAGCACCGCCATGGTGCCGGGGAGCGGAACGGCCAGATCCGGCCGCAGCTGCAACAGTGCGACGAGATGGTCGTCGCTGAGCGCGGCCAGCCATTCGGGCAGGGTGGCCGGAATGGGAGCGGCCTTGGGGGCGCGGCTCTTCCGGGCCTTGGGGGCGGTGTCGGTCACGTCACCCGATCCGGGCCGCGGGTACGGCGAGACGGCGGAATCGGGCGCGGTTCAACGGCCGCCGCGGCGACGAGAGTCGCGTGCGCGGCGGCCGCCGGACTGTGTGCCGCGCCGATAACCGCATGGTTGTCGGATGTGGGGCGAATCAGCGGTTGATGACCGTGTGCGGGTGCACGTAGGGCAGCTGATCGACCGGGAGCGGGAACTCGGTGTCCTCGCCGTACGGCGAGAGTCCACCCGAGCGGGTCGAGGAAAGCTCGGTGACCGCGTGGTCTCCCTGGGCCGTCTCCGGCCAGCCATTGTCGACGTAGGGTTTCTTCGATTTGTTCACCACGGCCTCATTCTGGCATGCGAATCACGAACGCCCCGCATCGACATTGATGCGGGGCGTTCGCTCGGTGCGAAAGGTGTCGGCTCAGTGCGGGAGCAGGCCCTTGTTCGCCTCGTAGAAGTTCACGATCTGCGGGTCGAGTTGGCCGCCCGCCTTGGTGGCGTTGAAGAAGTCGAGCACCGGCTGCGGGATCGCGATGCCCTGCTGCTGAACGACTTCCACGGCGCGGTCGACAGCCTGGAAGACTTCCTGGGAGGCGTTGGCGGCCTGGGCGGGACCCGGGTTCGGGTTCCAGCGCGGCGCTTCCTGCGCGGGAGCCGGCGCGATGCGCTCGGTGGGACCGCTGGTCAGTCCGAGGCTCGAGGAGCAGGACGGCCACGCGCCCCAGCCCTGGGAAGCGAGCACCTTCTCGGCGACGGCGATCTGCTGTTCGCGGGTGGCGTGGTTGGCGGACGCGGCGTACTCGCCGCCGCCGTGGGCCTTCCAGGTGCTGGGCGAGAACTGCAGCCCGCCCTGGTAACCGTTGCCGGTGTTGATGCCCCAGTTACCGCCGGCCTCACACTGTGCGAGACGGTCCCAGTCGGAGTCGGGTGCCGCGCTGGCGTTTCCGGCCAGGGCCACTCCTGCACCGCCGACGATCGCGCTGGTCAGTGCGACCTTGGCGACGGTGCGTCCGGTGTTACTCGGCTTGCGATGGCGTCCACTCATGTTCGGGTCGTTCCTCTCGTACGCTCCTGCGAGACCGACTACCGGGGGCGAACTGAGAGGTCGTCCGGCCCGGCGCGCTGTTGCGCGCTGTTTCTCGCCCTCACCCCTTCGTCCAGTTGGGGGTCCGTACCCGCGGGGTGAGGTTGGTGCGGCGGGCCGGTGGCGCCGGGCTGACCCGGCTGATGAGTGACCATACGGTGATCTCGGTCAAAAATCACCATTTGGTAACCGTCGTGTCCGACGGGGCGCTATCCGGCGCAACGGGTTCCGTTTAGCTTCTGTGCAGGTGGTTGCGGCGAGTCCGCGACGATAGGGGTCCGTCACCGCGCCGTGACCCTTTCGTTATGTGACCAAAGTCACAGGTGTGCCGTCGTAACGAACGGGGCAATCCGACGTGTCGGCGCCGGTTTCCGCGACGAAATGCGCAGTGCTGTTCGCCGCGTGCCGCACGCTACGCGCGGGCACCGACAACCGGCTGCCGCCCGTGTTCCGGGCCCGCCGGCTCAGCGCGCGCGGCGGCCGGACCAGAGGGCGTAGCCGATGCCGAGCAGAAACGCGAGCGGCGAGAGCATCGCGACCAGATACAGCCACAACCACGGCTCGGTATCGGTCAGCAGCCCGATACCGAAGATGGCGATGATGGCCAGCAATCCCACCGCGAATAAACCGATGATGATCGTGAGCGGCCAGCTGCCGGACCTGCGCGGAGCCTGCTGCGAAGAAGAGTCGGACACGTGAAGACCGTAAAACTGATGTGCTCGCGCTATTCACACCGGGGTAGACTCGATGTCATTCGCGTCCTGCCTAGCTGCGGGGCGCGTTCTTTTCGCGAATGGAAAGGTTGCGGACGATTGGTCCGACAACCAGGACTTGTGCCCGGATATCGCCGGGCATCGAATTGACGAACGGGTGAGCGCGGTGCCGACCGGCAAGGTGAAGTGGTACGACGTCGACAAGGGCTTCGGTTTCCTTTCCCAGGATGAGGGTGAGGACGTCTACGTTCGATCGTCGGCACTGCCCGAGGGTGTCGAGGCGCTCAAGCCCGGCCAGCGGGTCGAGTTCGGAATGGCCGCCGGTCGCCGCGGCCCGCAGGCGCTGAGCCTCAAGCTGCTCGAGACCCCGCCGCCGCTGCGCAACGAGCGCGGCGCGGAACGCGGTGAGCGCGGCGACCGCCGCCGGTCGGCCGAGGCGCCGGTCAGCCGCAAGTCCACCGACGAACTGCACGGCCTGATCGAGGACATGATCACCCTGCTGGAGACCAAGGTGCAGCCGGACCTGCGCCGGGGCAAGTACCCGGATCGCAAGATGTCCCAGCGCATCGCGGAAGTGGTGCGCGGCGTGGCGCGGGAGCTCGACCACTGACCGTGGCCGACAGAGCAATTCAGGCCCCGGTGAGCTGACGCTCACCGGGGCCTGTGTGTAGGTGGGGTTGAGTCTACGAATCCTTCTGGATGTTCTGGATCGACCAGACCGCGTGCGGGATGTAGCCCTCGTTGCCGTCGGCGTCGCGGGCCGGGACCGGCAGCTGGATCTCCACCACGGCCAGTTGCAGGCGCGGGTCTGGCGGGGTCTGCACGGTGATCGCGCGCGCGTTCTCGGGGTAGTCGCGGTGCGTGGCAACCTGTTTCACCGCCGAGCCGTCCGGCAGCGCGTAGACCATCACCATCTGCCACGGGGCGTCGGAGATCTGCTTGGGCAGCGAGAGCTGCAGCGGGTAGCCCGGCGGCACGTCGAGGCTCGCTACGAACTGGCTCTCCTCGCAGTCACGCAGATCGAGCATGTTGTTCTCGACGTGGACGGTGCAGTACATGAACGGGTCCACCGTCACCGTTTTGCCGTGCGCGTACGCGGTGATCTGCGGGTCCGGGGCCTTCACGTCGCGGGCGAGGTAGACGATGACGGCGACATAGGCCACGGCCGCCACGAGCAGGGCCGCGAGCAGTCCGACGATCGTGCGGGCTTTGGGTGTGCTCACCGTTGGTTCCTGTCCGTCACTGAGTGGGTTCGCCGGCGCCGTGTGCGCCGGGGATCTCCTGCTTCGCGTGTTGCGGTCGATTACCGCCCAAACCGGGCAGTAGCGAATGACCACGGTAGCTGACGACAGTTTGTATCAATCCAAGTGCCATGACCGCCGTGACCGCGGCGAAACCTTCCCACCACACGGTCGGCAGCAGCACGCCCATGGAACCGCCTATCACCCAGGACAATTGGAGAACGGTCTCCGAGCGCCCGAAGCCCGAGGCGATGGATTCGGCGGGCAGGTCGTCCTGGATCGAGGCGTCCAGCGAGACCTTGGCCAGCGCGCTGGCGCCCGCCGCCACCAGCGTCGCCACCGCGGCCCCGATGAGGTTGTTCAGCAGCGCCGCCGCCACCGCGACGCCGACGCAGGCGCACGTGCAGGCCAGCACGATCGGGGTCGGGCGGCCCAGTTTCATGCGCGCGCCGCTGGCGTTGCCCGCGAAGTTGCCGATGGCCGCGGCCGCGCCGACCACGCCCAGCATGGCGGCCTGCTGCGCCGGGCGGTGCTCGGTCGCCTTGGCCACGAAGGCCACGTAGAAGGTCAGGAAGCCGGTCAGGATGCGCACGGTGCCGTTGCCCCACAGGCCGGTCACCACGGCCCGGCCCAGCGGCTGGCGGCGGCGGCCGGGCTGCACGGTGACGGACTGGCCCGGTTCGAGCACCTCGGTGCGGGAATCGGAGCCGTGGTAGGTCAGGGTCGCGGGGACCTCGCCCTCGGTGACCTCCACCCAGGACGGAATCCGCAGGCTCAGATACGCACCGAGTGCCGCGAGGCAGGCCGCGTAGACGAGCACGCCGGGCGAATGCGCGATCACCGCGATCAGGCCCGCGACGGCGCCCGCGCCCAGGGTGCCGCCCACCAGGCCGAACACCGTGAGCCGGGAGTTGGTGCGCACCAGGTCGATTCCCGGTGGCAGCACGCGCGGTGTCACCGCGCTCTTGAGCACCGAGAACGATTTGCTCAGGATCATCATGCAGAGCGCGAGCGGATACAGCGCCCAGTTGTCGATGTTGAAGATCAGCAGGATCGCCACCACCACGCGCACGGCGAACGATCCCGCCAGCGCCAGTCGCCTGCCGCGCTGCAGCCGGTCCAGCATGGGCCCGATCAGCGGCGCGATCACCGCGAACGGGGCGATGGTGATGAGCAGGTACAGCGCGACCTTGGTCTTGGATTCGGCGGTGGCGCTGGCGAAGAAGAGCGTGTTGGCCAGCGCCACCGCGACCGCGGCGTCGGTCGCGAAGTTGGCCATGGTGGCATAGACCAGTGCGGTCAGGCCCGATTCCTCCGCGCCGTCGGCCTTGGCCGCGCGCTGGAAGGTGGCGATGCCGCGTTCGGTCAGTTCCCGGCTGCGCCGCGCGGCTACCCGGGTGACCGTCAGTTTGCGCGGCGGCCTGTGCAATCCGGTGAACTCGGGGTCGGCGGGCTCGGCGGCGTGACCCTGCGCGAGCTCCTGGCCGGGCACGGTCTCCGGGCGCGTGGGATGCGGTTCGCGGCGCGCGGCGGGAGGATCCTGCTCCCGCGCACGCTGATTCGCGTCCGGGGCCGGGCGCGGGAGGTGGTCCGGGGCGTCGCGGCGCCCGGCGAAGGGCTGCGTGGGCGGCGCCTCGGCGCGGCGGCGGGACCAGCGCGTCGTGGTCCCGCGCGGGGGCGCGCCGCCCGGGGACGCGGGCCGGGCTTCGGGCGCGTCCGGGCCCGGCGGGGTGCGCGGGGCCGGGGTGTTCGCCGGTGGGTAGCGGTCGAAGCCGGGGTGGCGATCGAGGACGGGAGACTCCTCGTCCCCCCACCGACCGGCGTCGGCGTTCGGGTCACGGGGAGTTGGCACGTACCCAATTCTTGCAGTGCCGGGGGAGTGCGGCTGCACTACCGGCGGTGCGACCCGCCACAGTTCGGGTGTACGACCCGCTCAGGCCGGGACGAACCGGACTTCGTAGCTGATGGGCCAGTTCTTTCCGGTCAACAGGAAACGGTCGGTGCCGGGCAGGTGGGCGATGCCGTTGAGGACGTCTGTGTCGCGGGTGCGCTCGCTGTCCGGCAGCAGGCCGGAGGCGTCGATGATGTCCAGGATGTCGCCGCTGTCGGGATCGATGCGGACGATGGTCTCGGTCGGGAAGTCGTTGGCGTAGATCGAACCGTCCGGGGCGCAATCGAGTTCGTTGATACGGGTGCCGCGGCGGCTGGTCAGGGTGACCGTGCCGGTGGGTTCGAAGGTCACCGGATCGCGGAAGGTCAGGGTGTCGCTGCCGTTGCTCATGACGATGCGGCCGTCGCGAGTGCACAGTCCCCAGCCCTCGCCGTCGTAGGTGGTCCGCTTGATCTCGGCGAGCGTGGCCGGATCGCGGGCGATGGCGATCTCCTCGCGATAGGTGACCTGCCACAGCAGGTTTCCGGCGCGGGTGATGCCCTCGCCGAACAGCGGCGCCGGCAGGTCGACGCGGGCCAGTTCCTTGCCGGTGGCCAATTCGCTGGTCCGGATGAAGGACCTGCCCGACAGTCCGGTGCCCTCGTACAGCACGGTGCCGTCGACCTCGAGCCCCTCGGTGAACGCCGCGGTGTCGTGCGGACGGGTCGAGACCACTTCGACACGCAGGCTCGGCGTGTCGCCGGGGTCGGAACATCCGGTGGTCGTGGCGGCCAAGGCCGCGGCGACGGCCACCGTGACCGGGACGCTCGCTACCGGTGCATGACGTTTGCGCTCCATACGGCAAAATGTAGGGCGTGAGCGCGGTTGGAGTTTCGGAGTCCGTTGTACGGCCGATCCTGGCGGAGGCGGTCGACCTGGCTCGCCGTGCGCTCGTGGAGCTCGAGCCGTTCGGCGTTGGCGTGCATGTCGGGGTCACGGCCGAGGGTGATTCGGCGGCCACGCACTACTTCGAGGCCACGCTGGCGGGCTATCGCGGCTGGCAGTGGGCGGTCGTGGTGGCGGCGCCCCCGGAGGCCGGGCACGTGACGGTGAGCGAATCGGCCCTGCTACCCGGGCCCGAGGCGCTGGTCGCGCCCGACTTCCTGCCGTGGGATCAGCGCATTCGCCCCGGCGATCTGGCTCCCGGCGACCTGCTCGCCCCGCCGCTGGACGATCCGCGCCTGGTGCCCGGCTACCTGGCCACCGGTGATCCCGAGATCGACGACGTGGTGCTCGAACTCGGATTCGGCCGCACGCAGGTGCTGAGCCGCGTCGGCCGCGAGGACGCCGCCGACCGCTGGTTCTCCGAGTTCGGCCCCGAGACCGACATGGCCCGCGCCGCCCCCTCGACCTGCGGCCGCTGCGGCTTCTTCGTCCCCCTGGCCGGCGCCCTGCACGCGGCTTTCGGCGTCTGTGCCAATGCCATGGGCGCCGACGGGCGCGTGGTGCACACTGCGTACGGCTGTGGCGCCCACTCCGATACCGAGCTCCCCACCGGCGCGGGCTCCCCGGCCTACGAGGCCTACGACGACGCCGCCGTCGACCTGATCCCCAATTCCGAGCTCCGCCCCGCCGTGGCGGACGCCCCCGCAGCGGGCGAGATGGCCGTCGAGGGCGAGACCGCCGCGGTCGCCACCGAGGAGTCCACCGCGACCGCCGCGGTCGTCGAGACCGATCCGGCCGCGACCGCCGCCGACGCCCCGGAAACCGCCACTGCCGTTGCCGCCGAGGCGAATTCCGCGTCCCCCGAGCCCACCGCCCCGCTCGAGTCGGCCCCCGAGTCCCCGGCGGTGTCCGAAGCGGTTGCCCCCGTCTCGGTTCCGGCCCCCGAGGTTCCGGCGTCCGCGTCCCCCGACGCCACCCCGGCCCTGTTCGACATCGACCCGGACTCCCGGTACGACGACGCGTGGGCCGTCACCGAGGTCAAGGTCGACGCCGACCCCACCGCACCCGAGTCGGATCCGTCCGCCGAGTAGCTCCGCCCGACCGCGGCGCGGCCCGGATCGCGGGTCGCGAGAGCCGATCCGGCCACCTGCTCGAGAGTGCGTGGCTGTCGTCTCCCGATCGCTGCTATGCGTGGCGTCTGCTCCGCGGAGCATCTGCGGAACGGGTGCCATGGCGGTTGCGCGACACGGGATCTCCGAAGTTGGTCGTGCCCTCCCGACTCGTTCCCCGCGTACCTATTGCCAGATCCACGAGAGGTGACGATGCGGCACGATGCCGAGTCGCGACGCCGACGTCGAGGTGCCCCGTGCCGCCCGGATCCCCGTCACCAGGTCCACTCCTTCGAATCCTCGAAGGAACCGGTGCGGGGCGTGTCGGCGGTAACGCGTGCGGCCCGGACTTCGACGTTCGGCTCAGGCACGGATCGCGCGCGGGGCATCGCGGCGAGGTGCTCGCCGGTCGCCGAGTGTGGCCGATGCGCGGAGCTGCCGAAGCCGGGGTCTATGGCTTATCGGGCCGGTGGGCGTGGGGTCCGTGGCCGGGCCTCGGGTACCGGTCCGGTACGTGGCGGGCGGGTTCGTGCGAGAGTTGCCGCGGTGTGCGCGGTTCGGTGTGATCTGGAGCGGAAGGGGTGCGTGGAGTGAACGGCGACAGGGGAGTGGGGGATCCGTTCGATACCGCTGCGCTGCGGGCCGGGGTGGTGGCCGCGTGGCAGGGGTCGCCGACTCGGCTGCGGGAGGACGCGGCCACCGAGGCCGACCTCGTGCGGTCCGGATACCGGGACCGGCTGCTGACCGAACTGGCGCAGAACGCCGCCGACGCGGCGGCCAAGGCCGGGGTGCCGGGGCGGGTCGCGGTCTGGCTCGAGGGCCGGGTGCTGCACGTCGCCAATACCGGTGTGGGACTGGACGTTACGGGCGTGCACGCGCTCACGGCGTTGCGCGCGTCGAACAAGTCGGCGGCCGAGCCCGCGGTGGGACGGTTCGGCGTCGGGTTCACCGCTGTGCTGACCGTGTCGGAGGAGATCGAATTCCGTTCGCGCGGCGGCTCGGTGCGGTTCTCGCGGGCCGAGACCTGGGCGCTGCTGGGCGCGCAGGGCATCGCCATCCCGGAGACCGAGGCGGAATTCGTGCCGCCCGCGCTGCGGCTGGCCTGGGCGATCGACGAGCGCCCCGCGGTCGGCTTCGACAGCGAGGTCGTGCTGCGCCTGCGCGAGGATGTGGACACCGTCGCGCTGCTCGACGCCATGCGCGCCGACGCGGTCGATCTGCTGCTGGAGCTACCCGCGCTGACGAGTATTCGCATCGGCGACCACGAGATCGCCAGCGCGGTCACCGAACTCGACGGCGGCCTCCAGGAACTGCGCGTCTCGGGCGCGGACCCGCAGACCGACGCCGACGAACGCCGCTGGTGGCAGTACCGCACCAAACACGCCCGCTGGCTGCTGCCGATCCGGGCCGGGCGCCCGGTCGCCGCGCGCCCGGACGTGCTGCGCGCGCCCACCCGCTCGGACGAGGAACTCTCCCTCCCGGCCCTGCTCATTGCCGACATTCCCATGCAGCCGGACCGCCGCCGCCTGCTGCCGGGCGCGCGCCTGGCCGACCTGGCCACCGGCTACGCCGATTTCGCCCGTGCCCTGCCGCCCGCCGACCGCCTGGTCCTGGTCCCGACCCCGGCCTTCGCCCGCAGCGAGGCCGACCACCTGCTGCGCGAGGCCCTGATAGCCGAACTGCGCGAACAGGATTGGCTGCCGGTGCTCACGGTCGATGGGCCCGCCGTCCTCGACCCGGTCTTCGCCGTCGACGCCGCCCTGGCCGCCGCGCCGGCCGGCACCGAGCTCGGCGAGCGGGACCGCCGCGCGGGCGATACGTCGCCGGGCCACGAGACTTCCGACGACCGCGCCGGCGCGTATGCCGACGATGCAACGCATGTCGGCGATGGGCGCGCTGACGACGCAACGCGCGCTGACGACGCGGGGCGCGCTGATGACGCAACGCACGCGGACGACGCGGGGCGCGCGGACGATGTAGCGGGCGCCGACGCTGCGGGCCTGGGTGGCGCCGCGGGGCACGACGGTGCGGCGCACGACGACACCGTGCACTCCGACGCCCCCCTCCTCTCCGGTGCCGACGAGTTCGAGGACGACTCCTGGTCCGTGGTCAGCGGGGCCGTGCCCTCCGCCCCCACCGCCCTCGTCTCGGCCCTCACCGTCGAGCGCCCGCGCCGTGCGAGCGTATTCACCGGTGTGACAAAGGAACTGGCGGCGCTGCTCGCCGACATCGTCGGCCCGCTGGTGCTGCCGGAGCTGTCCGGCCGCGCCGCCGCCGACGCGCTGTCGGTGCTGGACGTGCACCGCCTCGGGCTCGCGCGCATCGCGGAGCTCTCGGCGAGCTTGGAGCGCGAGCCGACCTGGTGGTACTCGTTCTACGACGCCCTGGAACCCTTCGTCCAGGACCCGCTCGCGGTCGAGGAACTCGGCGCGCTGGCGGTTCCCCTGGCCGACGGCCGGCTCGTGACCGGACCGCGCACCGTGGTCCTGGACGACCAGCTGGAGAGCGCGGCCCCCGTGCACTGGGCGCGCCTGGTGCACCCCGAAGCCGCCCACGAACTCCTCGGCCGCCTCGGCGCCCGCCCCGCCACCGCCGAGGATCTGCTCAACGATCCCGGCCTGCAGGCGATCCTGGAGGACGACCCGAGCGACCCGGACACCGTCGACGCGGTGCTGAGCCTGGCCGGGCACGCCGACGCGACCCCCGGCGCGCTGCCCACCTGGCTGAGTCTCATCGAATTGCCTTCCAGCACCGGCGAATTGCTGCCCGCCGACGAGCTCCTGCTGCCCGGCGCTCCGCTGACCGCCCTGCTCGAGGACGATTCCCCGTTCGGCACCGTCGACGCCGAAACCGTTGCGCGCCACGGTGAACAGGCCCTGCGCGCGATCGGCGTCGGCTGGGGCTTCACGGTGATCGCCGAAGCCGATCCGACCGGCCCGGACCATCACCTGGACGGCGCCGAGGAATGGTGGGAGGGCCTGGCCGAGGATCCGCCGGAGCTGCGCGCGGTCCGCGATCTCGACCTGATCGACGAGGACGCGTGGCCGCGGGCGCTGGAGCTGCTGCTGTCCGATCCCGACACCCGCCCGCTGCTGGCCGACCGGGCCGGCTACACCGCCTGGTGGCTGCGCCGCTACGCCCATATCGACGGCGTCCCACTGGGTTTCCACAGACATCCCGACGACACCGACTTCGACGGCCTGCTACCCCGGCTCGACGGTTTCGGGTATCAGGACCTGATCGTGCTGCGCGCGGTGCTCGCCGACCCCGAGGTGATGACCGCGCACCTGGCCGAGGAACTGCTCGACGCGCTCGCGGATTCCGCGAAAACCCCTACCCCCGAGGCGATCTCGCGCACGCATCGCCGCCTGTCCGCGGCCCTGGCGGACGGCACCCTGGACGTGGAGGACCTGGATCCCCCGCAGCGGGTGCGCGCGCTGTCCGGCGCGGTGATCGACGGCGCGGATGCTTTGGTACTGGACCGCCCGTGGTTCGGTGCGGTGCTGCCGCCCGAGCGGCTGGTGGCGGGCGACATCGAGCACGCGGAATCCCTTGCGGCCCTGCTGGATCTGCCGCTCGCCTCGCAGGCGGTCACCGCCGAGGTACTGGGCGAGGGCAGGCACACCGACTGGGCCGCCGAACCGCTGGGTGTGCTCCTGCGCCTGCAATTCGGTGTGTCCGCGCCCACCGGCGCGCTGGTGATCCACGACGAGTTGCGGGTGCGGCTGAGCGGTGCGTACGAGGCGACGGTGGCGGTCACCCTGTGGCAGGACGGAGATGTGACCCACGCCCAGGCGCAGCCGCGCCTGATCACCGGCGCGTAGAACTGGTCCGGCGCGGGCGGCTCCGAAGAGCCACCCGCGCCGGAATGCGGTGGACGGGCCTGCGGCCCAGGGGGATTGGTTCAGGAAGCGTGCGTGCTCACCATGCCGGCGAGGACGTCGAGCTGCTCGCGGACAGCGGCGCTGTCGTTGTCCACGAGCCAGCGCAGCACGATGCCGTCGATGGTGGCCAGGACGAACCGGCTGAGCGTGCCGACGGGAACGTTCCACTGGGTGCCGGTGGCTTCGCGCGCGTGCTCGATGACATCGCCGAGCGTGGAGTCGTTGAACGTGTACTGCTCTCGGGCAATCGCGAGTTTTGCCGGAGTTTGTTCACCTTCGCGAAGTGCGTAGGTGGTGGTTTCGTACGTGAGTAGTTGGCGTTCCGGCGTGGCTTCGATGTTCAACCACATGAGTTCCAGGGCAACGCGCACCAATTTTTGAAGCGCTTCTTTTCCGGTTCCGACGTCTTGCCATACCGTTTCGTTGGCGTCGACGGAATCTCGCAATTCCATCGAAAGCGCCTTGACCAGCTCGGTCATCAGCTGGTCCTTGTTTTCGAAACAGTAATGCACCACACCGAGCGAAACACCGGCAGCCTGCGCCACATCGCGCGTGGTAACCCCTGCCACGCCCTTTTTTTCGGCAAGGCCGATGGCTGCCTCGATAAGGTGGGCCCGTCGTTCTTCGACGCTCAATCGGGAGGACACTCCAGGGAGTTAAGCGCCCGCGAAGCGCCCAGTCAATTCGCGTGCTCGGAAATCTCGCCTGGACGAATGTCCAGTTGTATGGTTCGCTCGCATCCAGGACGAGAGGAGGCGCGAATGGCGCTGTCGGACAACGGGACGGCCGGGGACGATCGAACCGGGCCGGTTTCGCGGGCGATCTCGCGCCGCACGGCGCTCGCGGGCGCGGGTGTGAGCGCGGCGGCGCTGGCCGTGGCCGCGAACCTCGCGCTGCCCCAGACCCGCGCGCACGCCGAATCCGGCGAATACCTGGTCGGAGTGGGCATTTCCGACATAACCGGCCCCGCGGCCGAGTGCGGCATGATGGGCTACTCGCAGTTCGGGCAGGACACCGCGGGCATCCATCTGCGCCCGCGCGTGCGCGCCTTCGTCTTCGAGGCCGGCGGTCAGCGCGTGGCCTACGTGGTCGCCGACAACGGCATGATCTTCCAGTCCGTGCACAACGGCGTCATGCTCGCCCTCGCCCAGCGCTTCGGCGACCGCTACACCGAGCAGAACGTGGTGCTGACCTCCACGCACTCGCACGCGACCTGCGGCGGCGCCGCCCACGACTACGCCTACAACCTCTCGATCCTCGGATTCCAGCAGCAGGTGTTCGACATCGAGGTCGCCGCGATCGTGGAGGCCATCGCCGCCGCGGACGCCGACCTGGCCCCGGGCGAGCTCGACCTGGGTCACGGCGAACTGCACGACGCCAGCGTGAACCGCTCCAAGGTCGCCTTCGATCGCAACCCCGAGGCCGACAAGGCGTTCTTCCCCAACGGCATCGACCCGAACGTCACCGTGCTCTCGCTGCGCCGCGGCGGCCGCCCGGTCGGCGCGATCACCTGGTTCGCCACCCACAACACCTCCATGAGCAACAAGAACCGGCTCATCAGCGGCGACAACAAGGGCTACGCCTCGTACGCTTTCGAGCACACCGAGCACGGCGTGCGCTACCTCGACGGTGCCGATTTCGTGGCCGCCTTCCCGCAGACCAATCCGGGTGACATCTCCCCGAACCTGAATCTGAGCCCCACCTCCGGGCCGACGGACAACGAATTCGAGAACACCCGCATCATCGGTGAGCGCCAGTACCACGCCGGCAAGTCGGCGCTGAGTTCCGCGCGGTCCATCGGCGGACCGGTCGGCAGCCTGTTCTGCTACATCGACCTCGCCGACACCGCGGTGGACGGCCGCTGGACCGACAGCGGACAGCCGCGGCACACCGCACCCGCCTGCGCGGGCGTCGCCCTGATCGCGGGCAGCATCGAGGACGGCCCGGGCCTGCCCGGCGTACCGATCCCCGAGGGCGTGCGCAATCCGTTCGTGGACGCGCTCGGCGGCGCGAACGCGCCGGTGCCGGGCTGGCTGGCCGACGCCCAGGCGCCCAAGGCGATCGTCGCCCCGCTGGGACTCATGCCGCCGGTGGCCTGGGTGCCGAGCGTGGTGCCGATCCAGCTGGTGCGCATCGGCGAGCTCTATCTCGCCTGTGCCGGTGCGGAATTCACCGTCGTGGCGGGGCTGCGCGTGCGCCGCACGGTGGCCGAGGCCCTGGGCGTGCCGCTGGAGCGGGTGCTCATGCAGGGCTACGCCAACTCCTACCACGAATACGTCACCACCCCCGAGGAATACGACGCCCAGCAGTACGAGGGCGGCTCGACGCTGTACGGCCGCTACACCCTGCCCGCGTACCAGCAGGAGTTCCACCGGCTGGCAACGGCTTTCGCCCAGCGCCAGGGCGTGCCGCGCGGTCCGGCGCCGCGCGATGTCTCGGGCATGCAGCCGAATCTGGTGTCACCGCCCGGTCCGGACGCCACCCCCACGGGCGCGGCCTTCGGTGATGTCCTGACCCAGCCCGCAGCCGCCTACGCCCCGGGCGATCAGGCCGCGGTGGAGTTCGTCTCAGCGCACCCCAAGCACAACCCGCGCCGCAACGGCACCTTCCTCGAGATCCAGCGCGCCACCGGTTCCGGCTGGACCCGCGTCGCCAACGAGGGCGAATGGCCGGTCAAGTTCTTCTGGAGCAAACGCGACGCCGCGGCCTCGGTGGCCCGCTTCACCTGGGACATCCCCGCGGGCACCCCCGCCGGTCGCTACCGCTTCCAGCACTTCGCCGACAACCTGACCTCCGACGGCGTCCTGCACCCCTTCTCCGGGGTCAGCGCCGAGTTCGAGGTGCGCTAGCCCTCCAGGCCGAGCTGGGCGCCCTTGTCGCCGCGGCGCGAGCCGCGGCGCTGGATGGCGAACAGGGTGTAGCCGAGCAGGCCGACGGCCATGCCCATGAGGCAGACCGGGCGGGCGGTGGCCCAGTCGTCGTTGAGGTAGACGGCGATGGTGGCGAGCAGGAAACCGAGGCTGCCGATGGCCAGGACCGGGCGCGGATCGGTGAAACGTGCGGGGATCTGGGGCACCGCGGGCGGCTCGGACTGGTTCACGGGATCCAGCCTAGAAGGTTCGGGGACCGAATGCCGGGCGGGTGCCGGGGGTGTTCGGGGGTCGCGGGGGTGGGGTACCGGTCGGTACAGCGCCCGTCGGCGCGGAACGAGGCCCGGCACCGGGAGAAGGGGTGGAGCGGACCCCGCGAACCGGCGTCCCGGGCGCGGGTGGTCCCGTATCGTTTGCCTCTGTGACAACGCCTTCCGATATTCGAGCGCTCGCTGGTGAACTCTCACTGGCGGTGGTGCGCTTGACGCGGCATCTGCGGGGGAGGCGCGCCGATGCTCAGATTTCGCTGACTCAGCTCTCCGCGCTCGCGACACTCAATCGCGATGGCGCCATGACGCCCGGCGCACTGGCCGCCCGGGAGCGGGTACAGCCGCCGTCGATGACCCGGGTCATCGCGTCGCTGTCGGAAATGGATCTGGTGGAACGCAATCCGCATCCGACCGACGGCCGTCAGATCATCGTGTCGCTGTCCGAGCAGGGACGCGCGCTCATCGCCGACGAGACCCACGCCCGGGAGGCCTGGATGACCGAGCAGCTGGGCGGGCTGACCCCGGATCAGCTCGCGGTGCTCGAACAGGCCGTGTCCATCATGAAGACCATCGTCGCCGAATCGGAGTGAGCGAGCGCGGCTCGTACCGCGCCCGCCTCGAAACCGCCTGCCGCGCGGCGGCTCTCAGGCTCCCCAGGCCCGATCGGACGGCACGATCTCGCGCCCGAGCGGGAACAGCGACACCGGGATCAGCTTGAGATTCGCCCAGGCGAACGGGATTCCGATGATGGTGATCGCGAGCGCGATGCTGGTGAACAGGTGCCCCAGCGCCAGCCACCAGCCGGCCACCACGAGCCACACGATGTTGCCGAGCATCGACGGCACGCCCGCGCCCGGCTTCTCCACCGCCTCGCGGCCGAACGGCCACAGCACGAAGGACGCGATCCGGAAGGACGCGATGCCCCAGGGGATGGTCACGATGAGCACGCAGCAGATGAGTCCGGCGATCACGTAGCCCACCGCCATCCAGAATCCCACCAGGACTAGCCACAGGATGTTCAGAATCAGCTGGATCGGCTTCACGCCTCCAGCATGCCAGCGCGCCGCGCCGCCGACCACCGGGAAAACCCTGACTTATCGGTGGGGGCGCTGACGGGGGTGTATCGGAAAGCCCGGGGATCGCCCCGGCGGCGTCCGGTGCCGCCTCGCGTCGGTGTTAATCTTCGGCTATTCATTGAATATTGACTGCTCTATCGCAAATGGCGTGTGCACATGACTGTCCACATGAACAGGAGCAATGAATGAGCAAATATTCTCGGTGGGGTGCGGGCGCCGCAGCGCTGGCACTGGCCGCGACGGGCGCGCTGAGCGGCTGCGGCAACGAGAGCGATTCCAATTCCTCCGATGCCAGGACCTCCGATCGCACCACGACCACCGGCGCGGCCGCGGCGTCGCCCGGATCCACCGCACCGCGCAATCCCTACCTGGCGGCCGACAAATACGCCATCACCCACCTGGACTCCGCCCAGTCGGACAGCTTTTCGGATCCCATCCCGCGCGGCACCTTCACCATCGACCCGGCCGCCATGCCGCGGGTGCCGGTCGGCCCGGTCAACATCATGACCCTGGCCTCGACCGAGAAGAACTACCGCTGGATCTCCTCCAGCCAGGGCGTGCGCTACGTCGACGTCTCCGACGGCGGCTTCCGGCAGGTCGCCGGGCTGGACACCCCGGGCAGTGTGCCGATCTCCGAGCAGGCGCTGGATCAGGTCCTGGACCAGCGGTTCACCGACGTCGGGCAGATCGAGAGCGCGGTCCAGCAGGAGTGGAAGGTGGATTGGACGCGGATCGCCAACGGCGTCTACGGCATGGTCGACCGGGACAACCGCGTGTACTACAACACCTTCGATTCCCAGCTCTACATCTTCGGGCTGAAGGACAAGGACAAGCCCGAGGACGGCACCGAGGTCGTGAAACACCTCGACCTGAAACCGTTCCTCGGTACCGGGCAAACCACGCTGGGTATCCCGGAGAACGTCGTCGGTGTGAGCATGACGTACGACGGCCACGTGGTCGTGGCCTCCTCCCGCGGGCTGCTGCTGTTCGACCGCGCGCTGGAGAACGAGCCGAAGCAGGTGCGGTTCTCCGACGACGAGACCATTTCGAACTCGATGGCCAATGACGAGGACGGCGGGATCTACATCGCCAGCGACAAGTTCATGCACAAGGTGGTGTGGACGGGCAGCGAGCTGTCCACGAAGGAGAGCGATGGCGCGTGGTCCGCGCCCTACGACTTCGGGGAGCAGCCGCCCGCGGTGAAGTTCGGGATCGGCACCGGTTCGACGCCGACCCTGATGGGTTTCGGCGAGGGCGAGGACGAACTGGTTGTGATCACCGACGGCGCGAACCAGATGAAACTGGTCGCGTTCTGGCGCAACAAGATTCCCGACGGCTTCCAGCAGAAGGCGGGGACGAAGTCGAACCGGATCGCCGATCAGATCGCGGTCACCGCCGGGCTGCCCGAACCGCTGCCCGAGTTCGTGCAGTCCGAGCAGTCGGTGGTGGTGAACGGGTACGGCGCGTTCGTCGTGCAGAACATCGGCGACGGCGGCTCCCAGGACCGGCTCATCGACGTGCTGGCCAACGGTCCGGTCGCCGCGCCGCCGCACGGCATGCAGCGCTTCGAATGGGATCCGGCGGCGGACAAGTGGAACTCGGCGTGGACGCGCGGTGACGTGGTGTCCACCTCCATGGTTCCGGCGGTATCGAGTTCGGCGGGCGTCGTTTTCGTGAACGGGTACTCCACCGCCGACGGCTGGGAGGTCACCGGCCTGGACTGGAAGACCGGGGAGACGGTGCACCGCACCATCTTCGGTCAATCCAACCTGGGCAACGGCGCCTACGCGATCGTCGAGGGCCTGCCCAACGGCGATCTGCTGTTCAACAGCATCGGCGGGCCGTTCCGCGCGAAGATCGCGGACGAGTAGCGGGCGAGACGAGAACGGAAACGGCCGGGCGGCAGTCACTTTGCCGCCCGGCCGTCGTACGGTCCCGAGTCTTCACCCCACCCGGATCAGAAGAACCAGCCGAGTTCCGCGTCCCGATCGGTGGTCAGCGCCCGGTCGAACGCGGCCAGGCGTTCGGCGTCCTTGGCCTGAATCCGATTGGCGGTGGCCAGGACCCGGGCCCGGTGCGCGCCCAGGTACAGGCTGCCGAGGGTGTCGATGCTCAGCTCGACGTCGGCCGGGCGCGTGGTCGGCTCGCACTCGGCCACCCCGTCGCGCACCCGCAGCGCGAAGGTCCCGCCCGCCTCGCGGAACGAATCCTCCACGCCCAGCACCACATCCAGGTTCCCGGTGTAGGTCCGTGCGGTGAGCGCGGTGGGAACGTCCATGACGCGCAGCCAGAGCCCGTCGTAGCGGCCCTTGACGCGCACCAGGCGCGGATCGGTCAGCAGGTAGGGGAGCGGGTCGTCGTCGGTGAGCGAGGCCTCGATCCGGTCGGTCAGATCCAGGCTCAGCAGCACGCGCCACAGCGCGATGTGCGCCTCGGCGGTGACCGCGCGCAATTCCGCGACGGTGGTGACGTTCTCGTGTTCGCCCCACTTGCGGCGGTAGAGCGCGTAGCCGTCCGGATGGGTCAGCACGAACAGGGTCGAGGCCCCGTCACGATAGCGGTCGGGGTCGGCGAACCAGATGTTCCAGTTGGCGTCCGGGCGGTCCTGCCCGCCGGGCACCAGCCGCCGCCAGCGGTCGTACACCTCGCGCACATGGTCCTTGGACGCGTCCACGGTAGCCAGCCGCACCCCGCCGGGATCGGGTGTGGTGGAGCGGAATTCGGCCCGGTGCCGGTCGATGGACACCTCGTTCATCGCGGTGGCGGGGCCGTAGCCGAAGCGGCCGTAGATGGTGCCCTCGCTGGCGGTGAAGATGGTCAGCGGCAGGCCCTCGGCCTCGGTGCGCGCGTGCTGTTCGGTGTAGAGCGAGCGCAGGATGCCGCGCCGGCGGTGCGTGGGGGCGACCGTGACCGAGGAGACGCCCGCTGCCTGGACGGTGGCCTCGCCGGGCACGGTGACCGTCATGACGCGGTCCACGGTGTGTCCCACGATCTGCCCGTCGTCGACGGCGACGATCGCGCGTTCGATGGGGAAGATGCCGGGGATGTTCTCGATCTCGGGTGGGTCGTAGCGCATGCCGAAGCAGATCTCGGCCAGCTGCACGATCGCGGGGAAGTCGTTCTCGGTGGCAGAGCGCAGAATGATGTTCGATGCCATGACCGAACCATCCCATGAATTCGGGGTCGTCCGCATTCGGTTTTTACTGAGAATCGGGCCGTGCCCCGTAAAGATCGCGGAGGCTCAGGTGGCGGCCCGCTGTGCCGCTCGCTGCCGGTCGTGCTCGCGCAGGTCAGGCGGTTCCCAGAGATCATCGGGGACGGCCTGCTGTACGCGACGAACCCGCCCCCGGAATTCCGGGGACGGGTTCGTGAGCGTGTTACCGCTCTTTACCGCTCGTTGATGCCGATGTAGTCGCGCTCTTCGTAGCCGGTGTAGATCTGGCGCGGGCGGCCGATCTTGAGCGGCTCGGAGTGCATCTCGCGCCAGTGGGCGATCCAGCCCGGCAGGCGGCCCATGGCGAACAGCACGGTGAACATGCGGGTCGGGAAGCCCATGGCGCGGTAGATGACGCCGGTGTAGAAGTCGACGTTCGGGTACAGGCGACGCTCGATGAAGTACTCGTCGGTGAGCGCGGCCTCTTCGAGAGCCTTGGCGATGTCCAGCAGCTGGTCGTCGCCGCCGATCTTGGCCAGGATGGTGTCCGCGACCTGCTTGACCAGCGCGGCGCGCGGGTCGTAGTTGCGGTAGACGCGGTGCCCGAAGCCCATGAGCTTCACGCCGTCTTCCTTGTTCTTGACCTTGCGGACGAATTCCTTGACGTCGCCGCCGTTCGCCTTGATCTCGTCGAGCATCTCGAGCACGGCCTGGTTCGCGCCGCCGTGCAGCGGGCCCCAGAGCGCGTTGATGCCGCCGGAGACGGAGGTGAACAGGTTGGCGTCGGACGAACCGACAAGGCGCACAGTCGAAGTCGAGCAGTTCTGCTCGTGGTCGGCGTGCAGGATGAGCAGCATGTCCAGGGCCGCGGCGACCTCGGGGTCGACCTCGTACGGCTCGGCCGGGAAGCCGAAGGTCATGCGCAGGAAGTTCTCGACCAGGCTCAGCGAGTTGTCCGGGTACAGGAACGGCTGGCCGACCGACTTCTTGTAGGCGTAGGCCGCGATGGTGGGCAGCTTGGCCAGGAGTCTGATGGTGGACAGCTCGACCTGCTCGGGATCGCGGGGATCGAGCGAGTCCTGGTAGTACGCGGACAGCGCGTTCACCGCCGAGGACAGCACCGGCATCGGGTGCGCGTTGCGCGGGAAGCCGTCGAAGAACCGCTTGAGGTCCTCGTGCAGCAGGGTGTGCCGGCGAATGCGGTTGGTGAAGTCGTCCAGCTGGGCCGGGGTCGGCAGCTCGCCGTAGATGAGCAGGTAGCTGACCTCGATGAAGGTCGACTTGCCCGCCAGCTGCTCGATCGGGTAGCCGCGGTACCGCAGGATGCCGGCCTCACCGTCGATGTAGGTGATGGCGGACTTGGTCGCCGCGGTGTTCATGAAGCCGGGGTCGTAGGTCACGAACCCGGTGCTGGCCAGCAGCTTGCCCAGGTCGATCCCGTCGTTGCCCTCGACCGCCTTGGTGACGGTCATCGGGTACTCGCCACCGGGGTAGGACAACACCGGCTTGGCGTCTGCGTCGACGTTGATGATGTTCTCAGCGGGCACGGAAGGATCCCTCTCAGGCTTGAAACCATAGGCATCGGACGCGGATGGCGACGACGCGCTTGGTTCAACGCTAGTCGCTGTCCAGTACGCCCGAGTAATGAGGGTGGCCAATAACTACCTCACAGTCGCCTCGTTCGGACGTGAGGTGCGGTGCGGTCATGTGGTATCCGCATGAACCGCCCCCTCCCCATGATCAACCGCGCTGATCACCGCACCCGGGCGTGTCTCCCGGCGCTCGTCACCGCGAACCACGCTGCTCTCGTCGTAACCCCGCTCTGCCAGGTCCGGTCCGGTGGTCAGGAAGCCTGAACCTCGGAATGGGCGCGGGCCACGCGGTATCGGATGAACGCCGGGAAGACCAGGGCCGCGACCACCATGCCGATCACCACCAGGACGCCGCCGCCTGCCGCCGCTGCAGCGGTACCCACCGCGGCGGCCGCGAAACCGTGCGCAACATCACCGATGCGGGGGCCGCCGGCGACTACCACGATGAACACGCCCTGGAGGCGGCCGCGCATCTCGTCGGTCGCCACCGACTGCAGCATCGTGGTGCGCAGGGCCGCGGAGAACATGTCGACCGCACCGCCGAAGGCCAGGCAGGCGAACGCGATCCAGAGCGCGACCGTCACCGTCAGGCCGTGGCCCGCCGCGCCCACGGCGACGCCGAAGCCGACCATCGCCAGGCCCCACAGCACGATGAGCCACACCACCGCCAGGCCCTGGCGGCGAATACGGGTGAGCCAGCCGGAGAACACCCCGCCCAGCACCGCGCCCACCGACATGGCCGCGAACAGCAGGCCCAGCGCGTGCCCGCTGCTCTCGGTGTCGCCGAAACTGTCCTGCGCCATCTCCGGGAACAGCGCGCGCGGCATACCGAAGACCATCGCGACCACGTCGACGGCGAAGGAGGCCAGCAGGATTCGCTGGGTGGCCAGGTAGACGAAGCCGTCGGCGACCTCGCGCAGCCCGGCCCGGCGGGCCTCGCCGGTCGGCGGGATCGGGGGCAGCTTCCAGGTGGCCCACAGCGTCGCCAGCAACGCGAGCGCGTCGAGCAGGTACAGCGTGGCCAGGCCGCTGAGCGGAATCATCATGCCCGCCATGACCGGACCGGCGATGGCGCCGAACTGCATGACGGTCATGGACAGCGAATTGGCCGCCGGCAGTTGCGCTTCGGGCAGCAGCCGCGGATAGATGGCGGCGCGGGCGGGCTGATTGACCGCGAAGAACGCCTGCTGCACCGAGAACAGGCCCAGGATCAGCCACACGTTGTTCAACTCGGCCGCGGCCTGGGCCCAGAAGGCCAGCGCGGTCAGCCCGGTACCCGCGCCGGTGATGAGCAGCAGCTTGCGCCGGTCCATCACATCGGCGAGCGCGCCGCCCCAGAGGCCGAAGACCACCAGCGGCACCAGGCCGAAGAGTCCGGCCAGGCCGACGTACGAGGAGTTGTGGGTGATGTCGTAGAGCTGTTTGGGTACCGCCACCACCGATAGCTGCGCACCGATGACGGTGACCACGCCGGTGGTCCACAACCGCCGGAAGTCCGGGTTGCGCAGGGGAGTGATATCGGCGAGCAGTTTCACCGGCGTGAGAGTAGCGGCGGAAAACCGCTGGCGGCTAGGGGTTTAGGGAGAAACATCCCATCATTTGGACGTGATTCATCCCACGAGTTTTTACCTTGTCGAACCGCGCCTTCGATGCGGTCGCACGGCCCCGGCGACCGGTTCGGCATCCCGGCCGCCCGCCCCAGACGCGCAGCCGCCGGGCCCGCAGGCATCGGCGCGGGGTTCTCCGGGTCCGCAGCCCGGGGCGCACTCATCTCGACCGCCCCGTCGTTCAGGGCTGCAGCCGCTCAACTTTCATGGCCGCGACGTCGGTGTTCCCCGGCTCCAAGGTGACCCGCAGTCGGTTGTGCATCCGGCTGCGCCGCCCCTGCCAGAACTCCAGGTACTCCGGCCGAATCTGGAACCCACCCCACCGCGGCGGCACCGGAATCGATTCCACGCCCTCGAATCGGGCCGCGGTGTCGAGCAGCCGCTGATCCAGCTCCGCGCGCGAGGCGATGGTCCGGGACTGCTCCGAAGCCCACGCCCCCAGCTGCGATCCGCGCGGGCGCGAGCGCCAGTAGACCTCGGTGACCTCCGGCGCGACCCGGTGCACCGGCCCGCGCACCGTCACCTGCCTGCCCAGCGCGGGCCAGGCGAAGGTGGCCGAGGCGTACGGCGTCGCGATGAGTTGACGGCCCTTGGCGGAATCGTAATTCGTGTAAAAAGTCACACCCTCGGGCGAGAGTCCCTTGCACAGCACGGTGCGCGACGCCGGCCGCGGACCCGCGTCGGTGAGCTCGACGGTGGCGATCACCATGGCGTTGGGGTCGGTCACGCCCGCCCCCGTCGCGTGCTCGATCCAATTGCGCAGCAACGGTTCCCAGCCGTGCGCGAGCCAGCTCTCGTCGAGGTCGGTTTCCGGGCCCGGATGATTGTCCCCGGCGTCCACCCCGTACTCCACCCGCAGGGCCGAGAGATCGAGGTCGGGAGTGGCGTAATTCTCCTGGTCGGGCATGGGCCAGACGTTACTCCCGAGTAATCCTCGCGTTAAGGTCTAGGGGATCGGCGTGGTCGCCCAGCGATCGGGTGACCCGACTTTGCAAGGAGAGTCACAACATGACTGCCAGCGCTGCGGCCAGCCCTGTCATCCCCGCTGATTTCGTCAGCGGCCTCGAAGGCGTGGTGGCGTTCACCACCGACATCGCCGAACCGGACAAGGATGGCGGCGCGCTGCGCTACCGCGGCGTCGACATCGAGGACCTGGTCGCGAACCGGGTCACCTTCGGTGACGTGTGGTCGCTCCTGGTCGACGGCGAGTTCGGTCACGGCCTCCCGCCCGCCGAGCCCTTCCCGCTGCCGATCCACACCGGCGACGTCCGCGTCGACGTGCAGGCCGGTCTGGCCATGCTCGCTCCCATCTGGGGCTACCAGCCGCTGCTGGACATCGACGACGAGACCGCCCGCGACAACCTCGCGCGCGCCTCGGTCATGGCGCTGTCGTACGTCGCGCAGTCCGCGCGCGGCATCTACCAGCCGGCCGTGCCGCAGAAGCAGATCGACGAGTGCACCACCATCACCGAGCGCTTCATGACCCGCTGGAAGGGTGACCCGGACCCCAAGCACACCGAGGCCATCGACGCCTACTGGGTATCGGCCGCCGAGCACGGCATGAACGCCTCCACCTTCACCGCCCGCGTCATCGCCTCCACCGGCGCCGACGTGGCCGCCTCGCTGTCCGGCGCCATCGGCGCCATGTCGGGCCCGCTGCACGGCGGCGCCCCGGCCCGCGTGCTCCCGATGATCGAGGCCGTCGAGCAGTCGGGCGACGCCCGGGCACTGGTCAAGGGCATCCTGGACCGCAAGGAGAAGCTCATGGGCTTCGGGCACCGGGTCTACCGGGCCGAGGACCCGCGTGCCCGCGTGCTGCGCGCCACCGCCCAGCGCCTGGACGCCCCGCGCTTCGAGGTCGCCGCCGCGCTGGAGCAGGCCGCCCTGGCCGAACTGCGTGAGCGCCGTCCCGATCGCGCCATCGAGACCAACGTCGAGTTCTGGGCCGCGGTCATCCTGGACTTCGCCGAGGTGCCGGCGCACATGATGCCCGCCATGTTCACCTGCGGCCGCACCGCGGGCTGGTGCGCGCACATCCTGGAGCAGAAGAAGCTCGGCAAGCTGGTCCGCCCGGCCGCCATCTACACCGGCCCGGCCCCGCGCCTGCCCGAGACCGTGGTCGGCTGGGAGACCGTCGTCCGCAAGTGATGTCCGCGCGCGAGCGTCACCCGGCCCCGGGTGGCGCCGGGCGGGACCGGCCGGAGTTCTCGTAAGCAGCGTTCTCCCAATACAAGTCGTGGCTCGCAGCGAAATTCCGCTGCGAGCCACGACTGTTTTCGGGGTGACCCGGAACTACTGGGTCTTCACCACGATGCTCTTGACGATCTTGTCCGCGAAGGTCTGCTTCTTGTCGTCCCACAGCGGCCACAGGAAGCCGAGGTAGCAGGGCAGGGCGTCGAGGATGTGGGCGAAGCGCCGGCCGATCGCCGCGCCCGTGCCCAGCAGCTGGCCGTCGGCTTCGCGGATCACGCGAATCTTGAGGGCCTTCTTGCCCGGGGTCTGACCGGTGGTGCCCTCCAGGTAGCCCTGGAAGAGCAGGCCCGCGATGCTGGCGGCGAAGGCCAGCACCAGCAGGATCAGGCCGAAGGAGGACAGTCCGCCGCCGGTGCAGGGCTCATAGCTGGTGCTGTCGAAATCGCAGCTGAGCGGCTCGGTGAACGCGGTGCGCGCGATGATGTTCAGCAGCGCGCCGGGCAGGCCGAAGATGAGCCCGTCGATCAGGAACGCGCCGACGCGAGAACCCCAGTCCGCCAGCACACCCTGCGGCGCGCCGTAGGGGGAGTACCCCGGCTGCGGCGCCCCGTACGCGGGCTGGTGCGGAGCGCCGTAGCCGCCCTGCGGAGCGCCGTACGCGGGCTGCTGGGGAGCGCCGTATCCCGGCTGGGGCGCGCCGTACGCGGGTTGCTGCGGCGCCCCGTACCCCGGCTGGGGCGCGCCGTACCCGGGTTGCGGTGCGCCGTAACCCGGTTGGGGCTGCTGCGGGTAGCCACCGTAGCCGGGCTGCGCGTCGTAGCCGGGCGCACCCTGCTGCGGCGGGTAGGAGAAACCCCCGGGCTGCTGCGGCTGCTGCGGATAGGGGTTGTTCGGGTAGGTCATGTAAATCCTTGTGCGGAGAATGAAATCAGCCGTGTGGCCGTACCGTGCGGCAGTTGCCGCTGATTGGCTCGGCCTCGTGGCGACCCAACCGGTTACAGTCTGGTATACGACGGCCGTGTCTGCGCGCCGGGGCTGGTGGGATGTGAGAAAAGCTGCCCCGAAAGGTCGTTCGTCCCGGCCGGTGGCGAATCGGTTGCCGGTCGGCTACATCTGGAAAAACGCTGATTCCGGCGCTGGCCACCGGGTTTGGATTCGCATAGCCTGCATCGGTGCTGGACCACCGATTGCCGCGTCGCGGTTTCCTGACCGCGGGCGCGGTCCTGGCCGCCGGCCTCGTGACCGCCGGCTGCGGTGTGGCGAACGGTAATTCGTCCGACCACATCCTGGAATCCGCGCCGAACCCCGCCGACCCGCGCCTGGTGCCCGCGAATCTGCCGGTCACCCTCGCCGACGGCGGCACCGCCGCGGTGGTGGCCAAATACGCCGGGCACAAACCGAGCCGGTGGGGCCCCGACCTGTCCGGGATCCGCACCTCGTTCGCGGCGCAGGGCAAACAATTCGCCCTGACCCTGGACGCCTGCGGGGGCCCGGGCAACAACGACATCGACGAGAACCTGCTGAGTCTGCTCATAGCCCAGCGCATTCCGGCCACCCTGTTCCTCAACAAGCGCTGGATCGACGCCAATCCGGCGCGTGCCGAGCAACTGGCAGGCAACCCGCTGTTCGAGCTCGCCAATCACGGTGTCGCGCACAAGCCGCTCTCGGTGAACGGCCGCGCGGCCTACGAGATCAGGGGAACCGCGTCCGTGCAGGAGGCGGTCGACGAGGTCTGGCTCAATCACGAGCGCCTCACCGCGGTCGCCGGCCGCGCACCGCGCTTCTTCCGTCCCGGCACCGCGCACTACGACGATCTGGGCGTCTCGATCGTGCAGGACCTCGGCGAAACCCCGATCGGCTACACGATCAACGCCGACTACGGCGCCACCGCCACCGCCGCCCAGGTGCAGGCCGGGCTGCTCGCCGCCAAGCCCGGCGGCATCGCGCTCGCCCACATGCACCGCCCGCGCTCGGGCACCGCGGCGGGTTTGTTCGGGGCCCTGCCCGCGCTGCGCGACAAGGGTTTCGAGTTCGTCCATCTGCCGTAGCCGAAGGATTGCCCGTCCTGGATCAGTGTTCATTCCCCGCGCCGAATCGGATAGTCGCCCGCGGGTTGCGCTCGTCCGGCGTGCCCCGGCCGGGAACCGTCAGCGGCGTCCCGCGCGCGACGCGGCCCAGTCCACCGCCACCGAGTCGCCCCGGTCCACCGTGAAGAAGGCGACCTCCAGCCGCGCGCCCAGATCCACCAGCTCCAGCGCGGCCAGCGGCACGGGCGTGACGAGCCGTACCCGCCACGGACCCGGTTCGTCCCAGGCCCGCAACTCCAGATCCAGGCGCAGCACCGGATCCTCGCGCCCGGAGTAGTCGGCCGCCACCGGGCTCGCGGCCAGCACGGTGGCCCGCGCCCGCCGGCCGTGCCCGAGAATCGTCGCGATGTTCGCGCGCGCGGACTCCCCGGGCGCGGGCACGTAGATCACCAGCCGGTCCGGGTCGCCGGGGTCGACGCGGCAGGCCACCGTGTCGCCGGGCTGGGTCCACACCAGGTCGGCGGCGGTGATGCGCTGGCGGATCCGGGTCTCGTAGGGATGGCGGCCCTCCAGGCGCACCCGGACCCGGAGTTCGTGCCCGCCGGCGGTGTCCGGACCGGGCGCCCGCACGCTCAGCACGGTCGCCACGCCCTCGCTGCCGTGCAGCAGCAGTTCGCGGCGCCCGGCCTCGTCCAGGTCCGGACCGCGCCGGGCGAGGCCCCGGGAGCCGAACTGGGTCGACAGGCGCGCCAGGAATCCGGGCCCGCGCTGCCCGCCCGGCGCCGCCCCCGGACCGCGGCCCAGCGATGTCTCCGGGCTATAACCATGTGGCCCAGCCGAATTCGCGAACGCTCCGGACTCGTCGGGGGTGACGTCCGGGCGCACGTGTTCGGCCATGTCCATGGCTGTGCACCGTAACGGCTGTGTGGCCCGTGCCACAGCGATACTCGCCGGTTGCCCGGGACCGGCCGCCGATCGCGTTGCCGGGCCCACCCACTCGATTCACCCGGTACCGGCAGGCTTTAGTCTTGTCGCCATGACCTCTGCGTTCCCGACCATCCCCGACGATCTCAAGCCCGCCGACGGACGGTTCGGCTGCGGACCCTCCAAGGTGCGTCCCGAACAGCTGCAGTCCCTGGTGGATACCGGCGCCTCGGTGTTCGGCACCTCGCACCGGCAGAAGCCGGTCAAGGACGTGGTGGCCCGGGTGCGTTCGGGCCTGCGCGAATTGTTCGCCCTGCCCGACGGTTACGAGGTCGTGCTCGGCAACGGCGGCACCACCGCGTTCTGGGACGCGGCCGCCTTCGGCCTCATCCGCGAGAAGTCGCTGCACCTGACCAACGGCGAGTTCTCCTCGAAGTTCGCCTCGGTCGCCAAGGCCAACCCCTTCATCGGCGACCCGATCGTGGTCAAGGCCGAGCCGGGCAGCGCGCCCGAGCCGACCTCCGATCCCTCGGTCGACCTCATCGGCTGGGCCCACAACGAGACCTCGACCGGTGTCGCCATCCCGGTCTCGCGTCCCGCCGGGTCGGAGAACGCCCTGATCGCCATCGACGCCACCTCCGGCGCGGGCGGTCTGCCGGTGAACATCGCCGATTCCGACGTGTACTACTTCGCGCCGCAGAAGTGCTTCGCCGCCGACGGTGGCCTGTGGATCGCGCTCATGAGCCCGGCCGCGCTGGCGCGCGTGGAGGAGATCAAGAACTCGGGTCGCTTCACCCCCGAATTCCTGTCGCTGCCCATCGCGATCGACAACAGCACCAAGGATCAGACCTACAACACCCCGGCGCTCGCCACGCTGTTGCTGTTCGCCAACCAGATCGAGTGGATGAACGGCAACGGCGGTCTGGACTGGGCTGTGAAGCGCACCGCCGATTCGTCCTCGCGCCTGTACTCGTGGGCCGAGACCAGCGAATACGCGACCCCGTTCGTCGCCAACCCCGATCACCGGTCGCAGGTTGTCGGCACCATCGACTTCGCCGAGTCGGTCGATGCCGCACAGGTTGCGAAGGTGCTGCGCGCCAACGGAATCGTCGACACCGAGCCGTACCGTAAGCTGGGTCGTAACCAGCTGCGCGTCGGCATGTTCCCGGCCATCGACCCCGAGGACGTGTCGCAGCTGACCCGCAGCATCGATTGGGTCGTCGAAAACATCGGCTGATACCCGTAATTCGGTGTCCGCCCGCCCCGAGCGGAGGGTGCCGAAAGAGACACCATATGCGGCGCGAGAGTCTGGCGACAGATTTTCGCGCCGCGTGTCTTGCCCCACGAATCACAGAAGTGCACTACTGTTCCAGAACGTGGGCGGTGTCGCGAGCCTGTCAGCTGTTTATAGAAGCAGCACTGTGCTAGATGCAGTGACAAGGAGGTAACGGTGCGTGAACTTCGAGTAATCGGATTGACGCCCGATTCCACACACATCGTGTGCATCGATACCGAGAGCGGTCAGAAGTACCGCCTCGCCGCCGACGACAAACTGCGCGCCGCTGCCCGCGGAGATCTTGCCCGGTTCGGACAAATCGAGATCGAAACGGAAGCCACGATGCGCCCTCGCGATATCCAGGCACGAATCCGTGCCGGTGCCTCGGTGGAGCAGGTCACCGAAGAATCCGGAATGCCCGCGAGCCGGGTGGAACGTTTCGCGTACCCCGTGCTGCTCGAACGCGCCCGCGCCGCCGAACTGGCGCAGAAGGCCCACCCGGTCCGCAACGACGGCCCGGCCATCGAAACCCTCATCGAGATCGTCTCCGCGGCCTTCGCCGAGCGCGGCCACAACATCGAGGTCGCCGAGTGGGACGCCTGGAAGGACGAGAAGGGCTACTGGGTCGCCCAATTGCAGTGGCAGGCCGGACGTTCGGTCATCGCCGCGCACTGGCGCTACCAGCCCGACGCGCACGGCGGCTCGGTGGTGCCGCTCGATGATCCCGCCGCCGATCTGATCGACCCCGACTTCGGCCGCGCCCTGCGCGGCCTGGCCACCATCCTCCCGGACCAGACCGAGTCCGCCGTGGTCGAGACCGTGCCCGCGCCCGCGCCGCGCGAGGAGCGCGCCGAGTACGAGGCCACCTCGGCCCGGGTCACCGGTCAGCAGGACCTGGACGGCTACTACGAGCAGCGCGCGGCCGTCGGCGACGGCACCGTGCCCGCGGTGACGGCGGCCGCCCCGGCGCCCGCGCCGATCGCGCCCTCCGCCCCGGCGACCCCGAATCCGCCCGCCGCCCCGGCGCATTCGGCCCCGGTACACACCGCTCCCGCGCATACGGCGCCCGCGCACCAGGCGCCCGCACAGCCGGCCCCCGAGCCCGTCGCTCCGGCCGCGCCCGCTCCGGCGCCCGCGGCCCCGCCCGCCGAGCCCGCGCCCGCCCCGGCCGCCGCCGCGGCGTCCTCGGCCCCGGCCGCGAGCACGGACAAGCCCGCGACCAAACCGGCCGCGCCCAAGCAGAACCGTGCCAAGCGCGGCGGCAAGGCGCCCATGCCGTCCTGGGAGGACGTGCTGCTGGGCGTGCGCAGCTCGGGTCACTGAGTTCGCAGGACACCCGGTCGCGGCGGCCGCTGCCCGCCGCGGCCGCTCGGCCATTTCCACGTGATCGGCGGCCGAGTTCGCCGCGCCGGTAACAACGTTGGGCAACGGCGACATTTCGGCCGCCGGTGCGGGTAGATTTTTACGTGGTGGCGGTGGTTGCCGGGTTGACTCCACGCCGACGCCGACAACGGCCACCGGGTGTTGCTCAAGAGTTGCCAACTTGGGTCGCAACAATCGGGAGGTGCCGTAAGTGCCGTCCACAGTCTCTTCGCTCTGGTACGTCGATGCTCCCGACCCCGCCGCCGTGCTCCGCGCGCACCCCGGGCCCGATCCCGAAGCCGCGCTGGCCCTGGCCAGACAGCTCAATCCCGACCGTGACGTCGTGCCCGCCGCCGCCGGCACCATGAAGGTCTGGGGCGGCCCGGATCCGGAGTCGACGTACATCGGCTGCTATCCCGGCGTCACCGTCGTGTGCTCGGCGCAGGCCGCGCTGCCCCGGCCCACCGCCCTGCCCGAACTACTGGTCCGGCCGCTCGCCTCCGAGCACACCTATCTCGTCTCCTACGACCTCTCCCTGGGCTGGGGCGCCTTCGCGTACTGGGAGCGCGGGGAGTTCCGGCGCTCGTTCAGCGCCAGCCGGGTCAACATCCTGGAGGACGAGGGCATGCCGATGGTCTGGGAGCGGCCGTACTGGGCGGGGGAGCACCCCATCGCGCTCGCGCCGGGCGTGCTGCCGGATCCGCAACTGCTGCCCTTCGATCCGCCGGATTTCGCGGACGCGGCCAACGGGCTCTGGCTCGGTTTCCGGTATCGCGGGCCCCTCGCGAGTGCCGGCGCCGCCGAGCCGGGCGCTCCTGAGCCGCTGACCTCCGATCAGATCCAGGTGTGCGGCTTCTCGCTCTTCCCCAAGGGCCGGGCGCCGGCCGCCGATCCCGGGCCCGAGCCGGTCGCCGAGCACAACGGCAAACGCGGACTGCTGGGCTGGCTGCGCGGCGGGCGCGACCGGCACCACGTGTCCTAGGCGAGCAGGGCGATCCAGCCCAGCAGCACGCCGGTGGCCAGTCCGGCGATGACCCAGCGCGTCACCGGCTGGAAGCGCCAGCGCCAGGCCGACGGCGCCACGCCGCCGACCGCGACCAGATTCACCAGCGCGGCCAGCAGCGGATGGATCTCGGCCAGGGCCGCGCCGAAGGCGTACACCCCCGTCGCGGTCAGCGCCGCCACCAGTGCGCTGACCGGCACGCCGATCGCCCACGGGGTGGGTTCGGAATAGCCGTAGCCGTAGGGTCCGTCCGGGGGGTAGCTCACTGGTTTCGCACTCTCTCGTAGAAGGCCATGGCGGCCGCGGTCGCCACGTTGAGCGAATCGGTGCCCGGGGTCATGGGGATCCGTGCGCGAATATCGCTGGCGCCCATGGTTTCCGCGGTGAGGCCGGGGCCCTCCGCGCCGAGCAGCAGCGCCACCCGCGACCCGGTCATGGCGGTGGCCAGATTGGCCGCGGCCGGATCCGGGGTGAGCGCGATGATCTGAAAACCGCGCTCGCGCAACACATCCAGGCCGCCGGGCAGCGCCGGCAGGGTGGCGAACGGGATCCGCAGCACGTGTCCCATGGAGACGCGCACCGAACGCCGGTACAGCGGATCGGAGCAGCGGTCTCCGAACAGCACCGCGTCCGCGCCGAGCCCGGCGGCGTTGCGGAAGATCGAGCCGATGTTCTCGTGATCGTTCACGCCCTCCAGCACCGCGACCGTGCGCGCGCCGTCGAGGACCTCGGCGGCGGTGAGCTCGGGCGGGCGCCGCGCCACGGCCAGCACGCCCCGATTCAGATGGAATCCGACGATCTCCGCCATCACCTGCGCGCTCGCCCGGTAGTACGGCACGTCGACCGCGCGCAGCCGCTCGGCGAGCACCTCGTGCTTGCGCGCCACCCCGAGCAGCGCGACGGGGGTGAATCGCGAGGTCAGCATGCGTTCCACGACCACCGTGCCCTCCGCGACGACCAGTCCCTTGCCGCCCGGCAGGTCCGGGCGGCGATCGGCGTTGGCGAGATCGCGGAAGTCGTCGGCGCGCGGGTCGCTGGGGTCCTCGATATCGATCACGTCGGCCACGATCGTCCATATTGCCGCTGTGCCGGGCCGGGCTCGCGCGCGGTGCCTGATTACGGGGTGGCCGTATGCCAAGGCATAAGGTGATCAACGATCCCGATCCCCTAATCGAAGAGGACAACCCATGAGCAAGCCCGAAATCGAATTCCAGGAGGGCGACGCCCCCACCACGCTGGTGATCAAGGACCTGGTCGTGGGCGAGGGCGCCGAGGCCACCCCCGGCGCCACGGTCGACGTGCACTACGTCGGCGTCGAGTTCGCCAGCGGCGAGGAGTTCGATTCGTCCTGGAACCGTGGCGAGTCCATCACCTTCCCGCTGCGCGGCCTGATCCAGGGCTGGCAGGAAGGCATTCCGGGCATGAAGGTCGGCGGCCGCCGGCAGCTGACCATTCCGCCGGAGCTGGCCTACGGCAAGGCCGGCGCGGGCCACCAGCTGTCGGGCAAGACCCTGGTCTTCGTCATCGACCTGCTGGACGTGCTGAGCTGACATCGGCTCACCGCACAATCGCGCCCGCCTCGCTGTCCGCGAGGCGGGCGCCGTGGTTCGGAGGGTGTTCCGGCGTACTCAGCTGACGATCGTGTTCATGATCGTGCCGGCGCTGGTGGCCGTCGCGCCGCCGATCATGGCGTTGGCGACCATCTTCGGGGAACCGGCGCCGCCGCCCCACTTCTCCCAGGCGAACTTGCCGCCACCGTAGGTGATGGCCGCGATGCCGGACATCTGGGTGAACCAGGTGAAGTAGCGGAACATCTTCATGAGTTTGTCCGCCATGGGCGGGGTTTCGGCGGTGGGGTTGCCAATCTGGGCCAGGACCGTGCTGTACATGTCGTGCGCGGCCAGCATCATGCTCACGATCGTTTCCTCTCCGGTACCGGGGGCGCTGGGGTCTAGCCGTGGCGCGGGGTAGGGCAGGAGCGAGTTGTGAAAACGAATCGATTAGAACAATTCGGACATGAGCTTAGCTTGACGAACCGCCGAATGTTGCTGATTGTTTGCGATTCCTAGTCGCGAACGATGTCGACCGGGTCGGTCAGGGCGGTCGCGATGGCCGACTGCTGGGCGACGCCGCGCTGGGGGAGCGCGCTCAACGCCTGATTCGCCTGTTTGCCCAGGGTGGTGGTGACAGCCTGGAGCTGGGTGACCCCCGCCGTGAGCGCCTGGAGCGCGCCCTGCAACTGCGCGCTGCCCTCGTCCGCGAGTTGCGGAATGCTCGCCGCCAGCGAACCGCCCTGATTCAACTGCGCGCTCGCCTCGCCCAGCCGGGTCGCCGCGTCACGCAGCAGCTGACCGAGCGAGGTCTCGGGCGTGACCTCCGCCCCGACCAGCTCGCCCACCCCCGAGAGCTGGGCGCCCGCCTGCCCGGCCACCGTCTGCAGGCCCTGCAGCTGCCCGATGACGTTCGCCAGCCGCGGATCGCCCGCGAAGGGCAGCGCCTGCAGCAGCGGAACCACCGTGTCGATCCCGCCACTGAGCTGATCGGCGGCCCCGGACACCTGACCGACCGTCACGCCGGTCGAATCCAGCGCCGCCGCAAGCTGATTCGCCTGCGTGGTGGCCGCCGACACGGTGTCGTTCAACGTCGCGATGGCCGACGTCAGCTGTCCGGCGCCGGCCTTGGCCTGTTCCAGGAAGCCGAGCATGTCGTCGGCGCCGGAGCTGAACTGTTCGGCGCCCGCGGCGGCGGCCTGCACGCCCATGTCGAGCATCTGCGTGGTCAGCGCGACCTGCGTGACCGAACCGCGCGCGGCGTTCATGGCCGCGAACACGGTGTCGAGCCCGGTCGCGGTGATCCGCCGGGTCACCTCGTTCACCGCGTCGGTGACCAGGGCCGGGTCCGCGTCCTCGTGGGTGGTCACGGTGACCTGCGCGCGCTGCGGCTTGTCGGTGGCCAGCGAGGTGACGGCGGTGGACAGATCGGGCGGCAGGGTGATGACGGCCGCGTAGTCCGCCGTGCTCGCCTCGGGCACCACCTCCCATTCCCGCGCCCCGCCGTCCTGCAGGGCGATCGCGATGCGCTGCCCCATGGGGCCGGTATCGCTGTTGACGAGCGCCACCGCGGTGGGCGCGGGCTCCTGGCGTAGATAGGCGATCGCGCCCGCGCCGACCGCGATTGCCAGCAGCGGGAGTGCGACGAGAAGGGACCGGCGAGTGGGTTTTCCGAACACCCGTCACACCGTAGAGGTGCGAATTGGCGCTAGCTCTGGCGCTTTTCTGAGAATTCGGTGAAGTTCGGCGGCAATCCGGCTCCGGGAGCGGGCAATTCGAGCACCAGCCGGACGCCGCCGAAGGTCCCGTCGTCGAAGTACGCGCGGCCGCCGTGCAATTGCGCCTGCTGCGCCACCAGCGCCAGCCCGAGCCCGGAGCCGCCCTTGGTCGCCAGGCTGCCGCGCACGAAGCGTTCGAAGACCGCCGCGCGTTCGTGCGCCGGAATGCCCCGGCCGTTGTCGTCGACGGTGATGATGATGTGCCCGAAGGGATCCCGGTGCGCGGACAGCAGCGCCAGCGTGGCGTGCCCGTGCCGCGCGGAATTGGCCAGCGCGTTGTCCACGGCCAGCCGCAGCCCGGTGGGCAGGCCCCGGGTGACGAGTTCGGCGTCGGTGTCGATGAGCACCTTCAACTCCGGGAAGTGCCGCATGGCGTCGTGCGCGGCGGCGTCGCAGAGTTCGGCGACGTCGGTGTCGACGTGGTCGCGTTCGTGGGTCAGATCCCCGGCCGCGAGGCGTTCGAGTGCGCCCAGAGTGGATTCGACCCGGTTCTGGCCGCGATGCAGGTCGGTCAGGATCTCGATGCGCTGGGCCTCGTCCAGATCCAGGGTGCGCAGCACCTCCAGGTCGGTGCGCATGGCCGTGAGCGGGGTCCGCAGCTCGTGCGCGGACACCGCCGCGAAATCGCGCGCGGTCTCGAGCGCCGCGGCCGTCTCGGCCTGCGCCCGGTCGATGCGTTCGAGCATGGTGTTCACCGCGTCGGCGAGCTGCTCGGATTCACGCACGCCCGCCCCGTCCACCGGCAGCGGGCCGCCGGGCTCGCCGTGCCTGCTCAGCTGCCGGGTGAGGTTCTCGATGGGGCGCACCGCGCGCCCGCCGAAGAGCCAGCCCAGCCCGGCGGCGGCCGCGACCGCGGCTCCGGCCGCCCACAGCACCCAGCGCCGCTGGGTCGCGGTGACCCGCTCGGTCTCGGTGGTCGGAATACCCAGGGACACAACGCGTCCCGGCGGCTGGTTGAGGGTGGTGGTGAGCACGCGGTAGGTGTTGTCGCCGACCGTCACGGTGTGATTGCCCTCCGGCAGCTCCGGCAGTCGCACCGGCGTGCTGGCCAGCGAGCCGTCCTCGTTGCGCACGGTCAGGGCCAGGTCGTTGGTCGGTCCGAGTACGCCGAGCACGGTCACCGCGACCACCGGTTCGATCAGCACCACCCGCGAGGTGAGCGCGAGCTGCTGGTCGGCCTGGGTCATGTTGTTGCGCTCGATGGCGTACATGGTGACCCAACTCAACACGGCCACAATGATTGTCGCGCCCAGCGCCGCCGCGGCGGCCACGCGGGCGCGCAGCGAGAAGGTGCGCCGGGTACGCCGCCGGGCCGGGCTCATTTCGGGATGCGCAAGACGAATCCGACGCCTCGAATGGTGTGCAGCAGCCGGGGTGTGCCGTCCACTTCCAGCTTGCGCCGCAGATATCCGACGAATACGTCCACCACATTGGTATCGGCGGCGAAGTCGTAGCCCCACACCAATTCGAGCAGTCGTTCCCGGCTCAGCACCACCCCGGCGCTGCGCGCCAATGTGGACAGCAACTCGAATTCCCTTTTGGTGAGCTCGATTTCCGTGCCGTGCAACAGCGCGCGATATCCGGCGACATCCACTTCGAGTGGGCCGACGGTGATGGCTCCCGGAATGGCGGAGACGGGCGTATCGGTGCGGCGGCGCAGCAGCGCCTTGATGCGCGCCACCAATTCCGCGAGTACGAAAGGCTTTACGAGATAGTCGTCGGCGCCGGACTCGAGTCCGGCAATACGATCATCGACCGAACTGCGCGCCGACAGCACGCAGATCGGCACCTCGTTGCCCATGGCGCGCAGGGCCGTCACCACGCCGGCGCCGTCCAGCACCGGCATGTTCATGTCCAGCACCACCGCGTCGGGCGGATCGTCGGTGACCGCGCGCAGCGCCTGCGCCCCGTCCCGGGCGATGATCACCCGGAAGCCGGAGAGCCGGAGCCCGCGTTCGACCGAGACGAGCACGTCCTCATCGTCGTCGACGACCAGGACACTGGGTACTTCGCCGCGTTCGCCCACGGGTTCCATTCTCGCAGTCGCTGCCTCAGTAGTTGTGGCAGGTGTCGGCGACGAGTTGGATCGTCGCCGCGATGCCGGAGGCGTTCGGGTTGGCTTCGGCCTGGGCGGCGGCCTCGGGATTCGCGCGCACGTAGGCGTCGAACTCGGCCTGTCGCTGTTCGATCGGCTGGTTGAACTTGGCCTCGAGTTCGGCCTTCTGCGCGGGGTTCTGATCGAGCATCGACGCCAGCGCGGGCGCCTTGTCGTGCAGCGCGGCATCCACCTGAGCGAAGCTGCACGTCGAATTCAACAGGGGGGCCGCCAGATCCAGGGGACCGGCGGAGGCGGTGGCGGGAACGAGGGCGAGGGCGAGGGTGGCGAGGGCGCCGGCGCCCAGGACCGCTCCGGTCCGGCGACTGCGGACGAGACTCATGCATCGACCTTTCTAGGCTCTGCACGCGAATCAGGCGATCCGCGCCCGCCCGACGCTAGGGCACCCGCTCGAGAGGGCCGTGAGCCCTTTCTGAGAAAACCCTATGGGTGGCGCCGGGCGTGGCGGCCCGGGTCAGGACGTGGCGGCCGGGTCCTCGGCAGGTGCGGCGGGAGCCGCGGGCGCCTCGGGCTCGATCCGGCGGAACGGCATGGTGGCCGCGTCGGCCGCGCGGATCCGCTCCCGATCGTCCATGACGGTGACCGCGTCGCGGATCTGCCGTTCCAGGGTGGGCAGCATCGCGGCGTCCTCGATGGTGGGCGGCACCTCGTACTCCCCGCCCGCCGCGATCTGGCGCATGGTGCGGCGCAGGATCTTGCCCGAGCGGGTCTTGGGCAGCGCGGTCACCGGCACCACGTCGTAGAGGGTGGCGATCGCGCCGACCCGATCGCGGACCCGCGCGATGACCTCGGCGCGCAGTTGGTCGGCGTCGATGTCGACCCCGGCCTTGAGCACCACGTAGCCGATGGGCCGCTGGCCCTTGAGCTCGTCCGGCACCCCGACCACCGCGGTCTCGGCGACCAGCGGATGTCCGGCGATGGCGGCCTCGATGCCGCCGGCCGAGAGCCGGTGCCCGGCCATATTGATCACGTCGTCGCTGCGGCCCAGGACGTAGAGGTAGCCGTCCTCGTCGAAATAGCCGGAGTCGCCGGTCAGGTAGTGGCCCGGGTAGGCGGCGAGGTAGGAGCGTTCGAAGCGGGCGTCGTCGCGCCACAGGGTGGTCAGGGCGCCGGGCGGCAGCGGCAGGCCGATGACGATGTTGCCCTCTGTATGGGGGGCTACCGCGTTGCCGTCCGAATCCAGCACCCGCAGCCGGTAGCCGGGCACCGGCACCGAAGCAGAGCCGATCTTGATCGGGAGTTGTTGCAGGCCCAGCGGATTGGCGCACACCGGCCAGCCGGTCTCGGTCTGCCACCAGTGATCGACCACCGGGCAGTCCGGATTCTCGCGCAGCAGGGTGCCCGCGGCCCATTCGTAGGTGGCCGGGTCCAGGCGCTCGCCCGCGCAGAACAGCGCGCGCAGGGTCGACAGATCGTGCCGGTGCGCGAGCTCGGCCTCGGGATCGGCCCGGCGGATGGCGCGCAGCGCGGTCGGTGCGGTGAACATCACGTCCACCCGGTAGTCCTGCACGAGCCGCCAGAAGGTGCCCGCGTCGGGCGTACCGATGGGCTTGCCCTCGTAAAGGACGGTTGTCGCACCCACGAGCAGCGGCGCGTAGACGATGTAGGAGTGCCCGACGACCCAGCCGATGTCGGAGGTCGTGAGCATGACCTGCCCGCCGGAGACGTCGTAGATGTTGCGCATCGACCAGGCCATGGACACCGCGTGCCCGCCGTTGTCGCGCACCACGCCCTTGGGCTTCCCGGTGGTCCCGGAGGTGTAGAGGATGTAGAGCGGATCGGTCGCGGCCAGCGAGACCGGCGCGGCCGGTTCGGCGTCGACCAGCGCCGCGTCCCAGTCCAGCCAGCGCGCGGCCACCGTCTGTGACGACGCGGGCAGGGTGTCGGTGGCGGCCTGTTCGGCCGGGAACCGGTTGGCGGGGAAGCCCTCGCGCTGTTTGACGAGCACGGTCCGGGGCGCGGTGGTCCGGGCCAGGTCCAGGGCCTGCAGCACGATCGGCGGGTACTCGATGCGGCGGCCCGGCTCCAGCCCGCCGGAGGCTGTGATGATCAGCACAGGCTCGGCGTCGTCGATCCGCGCGGCCAATTCGTGGGCGGCGAAACCACCGAAAACGACAGAGTGGACAGCGCCGATCCGCGCGCAGGCGAGCATCGCGATCACCGACTCGGGAATCATCGGCATATATATGACGACGCGATCGCCGGTCCGAACACCCAGGCGCAGCATGGATCCGGCAAATCGGGCGACTTCGTCGAGTAATTCGGCATATGTATAAACACGCCTGGCGCCGGTCATAGCGGAGTCGTATATTAGGGCGGGCTGATTGGCGCGACCCCCCTCCTGACCGCCGAAAGTGCCGTCCGGGGTTGTGATCTCGCGCACATGCCGATCGAGTGCGTTGTAGGAGGTGTTGAGGCGAGCGTCCGGGAACCAGCGCGTCGTGGGGCGGGCGGTGGAGTCGACAATCTGGGCGGGCGGTACGTCCCAGCTGATGTATTCGGCCGCGGTGCGCCAGAACTCCGAGGGGTCGACCAGGCTCAATTGATACGCCGGTCGGTACTCCTGCTTCGCGTTCAACCCCGTGACTCCCTAGCTCCGCATCAGCACGCATGTGAAGGGCAGCGATGCCCGCCTCGATAGATCAGCCTGATTGTGGCAGACTTCACGCGACGTCCGGGCGGGCGCCGCGACCTTTGATTTTGCCTGCAAACGGCTGGTCAGAGACCGGTGGTTGCCAAGAGGTCACACAAGAAGTTATTGATCCGTTAGAATCGCATGTCACATATTTCGGCCGTCTTGGACGCAATTTCTCGGCCAGCCGCAGTTCTCGCCTCGCTCCGCCTGCCGGGTCCCGCGTGCGATCGCGGAGGCTCGCTGATGGCGCGTGGCTGGGGCCAGTTTGGAAAGTGAGTGGGAGATGCGTGACGCCGCAAGGTCGTCCGGCAGCAATAAGCGCTGGGCGCTGAGCAACTGGGACCTGCGATGGAAGGTGACGGCAGTGCTGGCCGTCCCGCTTCTGGTCGCTGTCGTCCTGGGTGCGTCGAGGATCTCGGCAGAGTTCTCAGAGTCGACGAGGCAGTCGACAGCAGTGGAGCACGTCGCCGTCATTCCGGCGATCACGGGTTTGAGCGCGGCCGCCGGTCAGGTGGTCGGCGGTCAGATGGTGAAGATCGGCAACAACTCGTTCACCACCGAGCCGGAGCTGGCGACGCTCGACACCGCCATCAAGTTCGCCGAGCGCGCCACCGGCGAGCTCGGGTCCATGCCCACCGCGAAGGCCGCGCTCGAAGACATGATCGTCGCCTCGAAGGCGGTACTGGCGCAGGGGCTCGCACCCCTGGCGACGACCGTCGAGGGCACCAATCAGATCGAACGGATCCGCGCCAACAGCGTCCGGACCGTGGAGACCATCGTCTCGACCATCGCCGACAAGAACGTCGACCAATCCAAACTACGTTTGGTCGACGCCCTGAACACCCGCGTGGTGCTGGTCGGTCAGATCGCCGGTTTCGCCGAGGTGCTGCGCAGCAACACCAAGGACGGCCTGCGCGACATCCAGATCTCCATCAGCACCGAACGTCAGATGCTCGGGGTGATCGGCCATCGCTTCCCCGACGGTGACGCGCTCATCTCCGATCTGCAGGGGCAGATCGACACCCGGCTGCAGCTGATCACCAGCCCGCAGGCGCAGGCCGGGCAGCTGCCCGCCACCGAGTTGAAGGACTCGCTGGTCGTCAGTATCGGCAAGTACCAGGAGATCAGCACGAACGCGACCCGGGACATCGTGGCCCGAGTCGACTCGCTCGCCTCCACCGCGCGCGGTGACGCCATCCGCTACTCGATCGTCGTCATCGCCACCATCCTCGGCGCGCTCGCGCTGGCCGTGCTGATCGCGCGCGCGATGATCGTCCCGCTGCGCCGTCTGCGTCTGGCCGCGCTCCGCGTCGCCGAGTACGACCTCGCGCAGGAGGTCACCGCGCTGCGTGACGGCGCCGACCCCGAAGACGTGCCGCTGGAACCGATGCCGGTGCACACCGACGAGGAGATCGGCCAGCTGGCCCGCGCCGTCGACGACATCCACGGTCAGGCGCTGCGCCTGGCCGCCGACCAGGCCGCGATCCGTACCCAGGTCAACGACATGTTCGAAACCCTGGCCCGGCGCTCGAAGTCCCTCGTCGACCATCAGCTCACCCTCATCGAGGCGATGGAGTACGACGAGAAGGACCCGCGCCTGCTCGAAAACCTCTTCCGCCTGGACCATCTCGCCGCGCGTATGCGCCGCAACGGTGACAACCTGCTGATTCTGGCCGGCACCAAGCAGCGCCGGACCAAGTCCGCGCCGGTCGAGATCGCGGACGTGCTGCGCGCCGCCATCTCCGAGGTCGAGGACTACGAACGCGTCAAGCTCGGTGCGACACCGCGTGGTTCGCTCACCGAACCGGCCGCCTCCGACCTCGCGCACCTGTTCGCCGAGTTGCTCGACAACGCGCTGCGCGCCTCGCCGCCGGAGACGGACGTGAAGTTCACCTTCGCGCAGGCGCACGACACCGGTCTGCTCATCGAGGTCGCCGACCGCGGCATCGGTATGCCGCCCGCGGAGATGGCCGAGATCAACCGCAGACTCGAGACGACCGCCGAGGTCGGTCCCGACACCGCCCGCCACATGGGTCTGTTCGTGGTCGGCCGGCTGGCCGAGCGGCACGGTCTGACCGTGCGGCTGCGCCCGACGTTCGACACCGCGCGCGATCCCGGCGTGACCGTGACCGTGCACGTGCCCAAGGCCCTCATCGTCGGCACCGGCGGCGGCGCCATTTCGGTTCCGCCGCAGCCGAATCAGCAGGCCCCGGCTCCGCAGGGCGGTGGCGCCCCGGCCAACCAGGGCGGCACCCCGGCGTCCATGCAGATGCGTGCGGTCACCCGTACCGCGACCGGCAACGTCATGGTCACCGTGGATCCGGGTGGGAGCGGGCCGATTCCGGCCGGCCAGGCCCCGGCGTCCGCTCCGTCCGGACCGGCTCCGGCGGCGGCCAAGGCCCCGGGCGGACTGCCCCAGCGCAACCCGGGTACACAGATTCCGGCGGGCATCGCCAATACCGGTCAGCCCGGCGGCGGTTTGCCGCAGCGGCAGCCGGGTACCAACGGCCCGACCATGAAGCATTCGGTACAGGCTCCGGCCGGTGGCGCTCCGGGCGGACTGCCCCAGCGCGCGCCGGGCGCGCAGATCCCGCCCGGCACGGACTCCCCGCCGGGCGCGGCGCTGCCGCCGCGCCAGCCGGGCGACGGTCCGGCCCGTCCGGGTGGCGGTCTGGCCGCGAACATGATGCGCCGTCAGGGCGCCCCGGGCGGGGTGCCGCAGCGGCCGGGTGGCCCGGGTGCGCCCGGTGGTCCGGGCGAGCCGGGTGGCCTGCCGCAGCGCGGCCCGGTGCCGCCGCAGCAGCGCGATCCCAGCGGGCTCGCCCCGCGCGGTGACGGCCCGGGTGGCCTGCCCCAGCGTGATCCGTCCGCCGGTGGTCTCGCGCCGCGTGAGCCCGGCGCCGGTGGTCTGCCGCAGCGTCAGCCCGGTTCCAACGGCGCTCCGTCGCGGGAGCCGAACGTCGGCCTGCCGCCGCAGCGTTCGGCCGCGGGTGGGCTGCCGCAGCGTGATCCGGGCAAGAACGGTGCGCCGCAGCGTGATTCCGCGCTGGGCGGGCCGCAGGGCCCGGGCGCCGGTGGCAACCTGCCCCCGCGCGAGGGTGGGCTGCCGCAGCGCGGCGCCGCCCCGCAGGGCCCGTCGGGTCTGCCGCAGCGCGAGGCCGGTCAGAACGGTGCGCCGCAGGGCGGTCTGCCCGCACGTGACGGATTGCCCCAGCGGGACGGCGGTCTGCCGCAGCGCGGCGAGGCCGGCGCGTCCGGGCTGCCGCAGCGCGAGGCTCCGGCGCCACGTGACGGTGAGCCGAACGGCCTGCCGCAGCGCGGTCCGGGTGGTCTGCCGCAGCGCGGTGAGGCCCCGAACGGTCTGCCGCAGCGTGATTCGGGTCCGGCCCGGCGTGAGCCCGGCAACGGGCTGCCGCCGCGCGACGGTGGTCTGCCCCAGCGTGACGGTGGCTTGCCGCAGCGCGACGGTGGTCTGCCGCAGCGCGGTGAGACCGGTGCTTCCGGTCTGCCGCAGCGGGATCCGAACGCGGGCGGTCTGCCGCGCCGCGGTGGCCCGGGCCTGAACGGCCCGGCCGGCAACGGCGCGCCGCAGCCCGACCCCTTCGGTGGGCTGCCCCAGCGTGGCGAGTCCGGCGCCCCCGGTCTGCCGCAGCGTGGCGAGGCCCCGGGCGGGCTGCCCCAGCGCGGCCCGGGTAACGGTCTGCCGCAGCGTGATCCGGCGGCCGGTGGTCTGCCGCAGCGCGGCGGCAACGGACTGCCGCAGCGGGAGCCGGGTGCGGGTCTGCCGCAGCGTCCGGCGCCGCTGCCGGGCGTCGGTCTGCCGCAGCGGGATCCGGCCGCGGCCGGGTTGTCCCAGGGCGAGGAGTCCGGTGATCCGAAGGATCGCGGACGCCACAGCTTCCGTTCCAATCCGCAGAAGGCGGCCTCGTTCTTCCAGACCCGGCTCCAGCCGGCCGGGGAGTCCGAGGCGGCCATGGGTACGCCGATCTTCGCTGAGATGATGTCGGCGTGGTTGTCGGATCCGAGTGCGGACCGGTCCCAAGTGGCCTCTTCCTTCGAATCACCCGGTGATGAGGGTTGGCAGGCCGCACAGCGCGCGGTGCAGGCCGAACCGCAGCGGCGTACCGCCGCGGGTCTGCCGCAACGTGATCCGGGCAACCGGCTCGTGCCGGGCGGTGTCAACGGAAACGCTGACAAGGCCGCCCATCGCGACCCAGAATCCATCAGGTCGAGTCTGAGTCGGCATCAGCAGGGTGTCCGGGATGGCCGCGCAATGAAAGAAATGAACCTAACCGGAGATAAAGGAGACCGATGAACCCCGATCTAGGTGGTACGAAGCGTCAGCTGGATTGGCTGGTTTCGAACTTCGCCAATGAGGTTCCCGGCGTTGCGCACGCGGTTCTCGTGTCGGCCGACGGCCTACTGATGGCCGCGAGCGCGCAGCTGCCCGTGGACCGTGCCGAGCAGCTGTCCGCTGTAACCGCGGGCCTCGCGAGCCTGTCGGTGGGTGTGTCGAATCTGTTCGAGGGCGGCACGGTGCTGCAGTCCGTCGTGGAGATGGAACACGGCTACCTGCTGCTCATGGCAGTCGGCGACGGCTCGTACCTCGCGGTGCTCACGAATACCTCGTGTGACATCGGTCAGGTGGGTTACGAGATGGCGTTGTTGGTCGAGCGAGTGGGCCAGACGGTTCAGGCCACACCTCGCGTCACGATGGGTTCCTGATGGCGGGATGGACATAGACAACGAACGCGTTGGGAGCGCCGAACCCAGCCTGGTTCGCCCTTATTCGCTGACCGCCGGTCGCACCCGGCCCAAGGTGGAATTGGCGTTGGAGGCGCTCGTCGCATCGCATCCGGTCGCCCTCGAGCGGCAGTTCGAACTCACCAACATCGAAACGTCCATCGTGGAGTTGTGCAGAGAATCGCCGTCTGTCGCGGAGGTGGCAGCGCGCCTGGGCATTCCCATCGGGGTCGCCCGGGTGCTGGTCGCCGACCTCATCGAAGCCGGCCATGTGCGGGTTTCGGCGACATTGAAAGACGATTCCAGCGACGATGAACGTCGCGAGCTGATCGAAAGGGTTCTCAGTGGACTCCGGCGTATTTGATTCGACGACACAGGTCGATACGCGCACCAGCAAGCCCACGTCGGCCAAGATCGTGGTCGCCGGTGGCTTCGGTGTGGGCAAGACGACCCTGGTAGGTGCCGTCTCGGAGATCGTTCCGCTGCGCACCGAAGCTTTGGTGACCAATGCCAGTGTGGGCGTTGACAGTTTGACCGGAGTGCCGTCCAAGGCCACCACCACGGTGGCCATGGATTTCGGTCGCATCAGCCTCGCCGACGATCTGGTGCTGTACCTGTTCGGTACGCCCGGCCAGTACCGCTTCTGGTTCATGTGGGACGACCTGATCAAGGGCGCCATCGGCGCGGTGGTGCTGGTCGACACCCGCCGGCTGGAGGACAGTTTCGCGGCCGTCGATTATTTCGAGGCGCGGAACCTACCCTTCCTGGTGGCCATCAACGAATTCGACGACGCGCCACGGTATCCGGTCGAGGACATCCGCCAGGCGCTCGCCGTTCCCGCGGACACCCCGATCCTGTCGATGGACGCCCGTCGCCGGGAGCCGGTGAAGCAGGCGCTCGTCGCCGTCACCGAGTACGCCCTGCGCAAGGTCGTGCAGGGGTACTGATAACACGCGACCACCGACGTTGACCGCAGCGACGTCGGGGTCAACTATGCTCGCGCGCGTGAAGATCTCGGCGCGCGAGTGGCTCGGCGAAATGCTCGATCCCGGTTCTTTCGAGAGCTGGGATCGACCGCCGGTTGCCGTCGACGCCGCGCCCGGGTACCGGGCCGAACTGGCGCGGGCGGAGCGGTCGGCGGGCACCGATGAGTCGGTGCTCACCGGTTCCGGTTCGCTGCGCGGGCGGCGGGTCGCCGTGATCGCCTGTGAATTCGCCTTTCTCGCGGGGTCGATCGGCGTGGCCGCGGCCGAGCGGATCACCGCCGCGGTGGAGCGCGCGACCGAGCGCGGGTTGCCGCTGGTGGTCTCGCCGACCTCGGGTGGCACCCGAATGCAGGAGGGCACAGTCGCTTTCGTGCAGATGGTGAAGATCGCCGGTGCGGTCGCGGCGCATCGTTCGGCCGGGTATCCGTATCTGGTGTATCTCCGCAATCCGACCATGGGTGGCGTGTTCGCCTCGTGGGGATCGCTGGGGCACATGACATTCGCGGAACCCGGGGCGCTGATCGGGTTCCTGGGGCCGCGGGTCTATCGGGCACTGTACGGCCGGGACTTCCCGGACGGGGTGCAGACGGCGGAGAACCTCTATCGCAACGGGGTCATCGACGGCGTGGTGCCGGTGCGTGTCTTCCGCCGCATCGCGCATCGCGCGCTGAACGTGCTGTGCGGGCCGGCCGCCGCGCTGCCCGAACATCAGGGCGACGCCAGGGAATTCGACACCGGCATCGGGGTATTGCGCGCCGGGAGCGAGCTGTACGGGCCCGCGCTGCGCGGCACCGATGACATGCCCGCCTGGCAGTCGGTGCTGGTGTCGCGCCGGGGCGATCGGCCCGGCGTCCGAGAGTTGTTGCGGCACGCGACCGATCGGGTCCCGCTCTCGGGTACCGGGCAGGGCGAGGCCGATCGCACCGTGGTGCACGCGCTGGGTTCGCTGCGCGGTCAGCCCTGCATCCTGTTCGGTCACGATCGCGCGGGTCAGTCCGCCGACCAGACCATGGGTCCCGCCGCCCTGCGGGAGGCCCGCCGCGCCATGCACCTGGCGGCCGAACTGCGCGTGCCCCTGGTCCTGGTCATCGACACCATCGGCGCGTCGCTCTCGCGCGAGGCCGAGGAACGCGGCCTCGCACCCGAAATCGCCCGCTGCCTGGCCGATCTCGTCACCCTCGACACCCCCACGGTCTCGGTCCTGCTCGGTCAGGGCAGCGGCGGCGGCGCCCTGGCTCTACTCCCCGCAGACCGCGTGCTGGCCGCCGCCAACGGCTGGCTCGCCCCCCTCCCGCCCGAGGGCGCCAGCGCGATCGTCTACCGCGACACCCTGCACGCCCCCGAACTGGCTGCCGCCCAAGGCATCCGGGCGAAAGACCTCCTCGCGAACGACATCGTCGACGCGATAATCCCCGAATACCCCGACGCCGCCGACGAACCCGTCGACTTCGCCCTCCGCACGGTGTCCGCGATAGCCGCCGCCCTGGCCGACCTGACCACGAAGCCGGTCTCCGAGCTCCAGTCCCTGCGCCGCAACCGCTACCGCCGCCTGGGCCTGCTCACCCCCTGACGCTCCCGCCGGGATTGTTTCCGCCACCGACTTTGGGGTCTCCGAAAACGTGTTGTCCACCAGTACTTTTCACCGTGAAGTTACTGGTAACCGCGTGCGCCAGGGGGTCACGCCGCAGCCGAGTCCGGAGGGTTCTCCCATGCACACCACAGCTCGTTTACTCCTGATCAGCACGATCGCCGCCGCGGCGTTCGCGAGCGGCGGCGCCGTGGCGTCGGCCGACGCGGCGCCCGAGGCGGTTGCCGCGGGTACCGGATCGGTCAGTACCGGAAGTGCTTCCGGGGTTCAGCTCGCACTGCAGCTCATGGGCGCCGGGTCGGGCGCGCTGAGTCCCGGGGGGTACCAACTTGTCGACAATCTCCGGACACTGCTCGTCGATTCGGGTTCCTTCACCCGCTGTCAGCTCCATCCCGGGGGTATGGATCCGACCTGCATGTTCGGGTAGCTCGCTATCGGAAGCTGAAAGTTAGCTACTTCACAAAGCCACTGCCAGGGCTAACACGCCGGGGAGCGTGGTTGACGTGCGGGTAAAGGGCTCCTACCGTCGGAATGGTGACTTACCGGAGCGAGACCAGCGCAGTGCCGTCGATCGTCCTGGGGGACGGGCAGATCATGCCCAAGCTCGGATTCGGGGTGTTCAAGGTCGACGCCGACGAGACGGTGGAGATCGTGAGCGCCGCACTGGGGGTGGGGTATCGGAGCATCGACACCGCCGCGGTCTACGGCAACGAGGCCGAGGTGGGGCGGGCCATCGCGAAGTCGGGGCTGGCGCGGGACGAAGTGTTCGTCACCACCAAGCTGTGGAATTCCGATCAGGGCTACGACGCGACCCTGCGCGCGTTCGACGCGAGCATGAAGCGGCTCGGGCTCGATGTGCTGGATCTGTATCTGATTCACTGGCCGATTGCCGGGTCCAATCTGTATGTCGACACCTTCCGTGCCCTGCAGGCGCTGAAGGCGCAGGGCCGGGTCACCTCCATCGGGGTCTCGAACTTCCAGCGCGCGCATCTCGAGCGCGTGATCGGTGAGACGGGGGAGACCCCGGTGGTGAACCAGATCGAACTGCACCCGTATCTGACCCAGAACGAGCTGCGCAAGTTCCACGCCGAGCAGAGCATCGTCACCGAGGCGTGGAGCCCGCTGGGCCGCGGCGCGGAGTTCGAGGATCCGGTGATCCTGGCCATCGCGCAGGAGACCGGCCGCACCCCCGCGCAGGTGGTGCTGCGCTGGCACATGCAGCTGGGCAACGTGGCGATTCCCAAGTCCGCCACGCCTTCTCGTATCGCCGAGAACTTCGAGGTGTTCGATTTCGAACTCACCGGGGCGCAGGTCGCGCGGATCACGGGCCTGGACCGTGGCTCCCGCCTCGGCCCGGATCCGGACACCTTCGACGCGGGCGCGCCGGAGTAGCGTCCGGCGTCGTTTCGTCGTTCGCTCGACCCGGTGCCCGCCGGCAGCCCGGTGTGCTCAATTCCGGGGCAGCCCAAGGTATTCGGTGAGTTCCGCGGCCGCCGCCCGCCCGGCGCGATTGGCGCCGATGGTGCTGGCCGAGGGCCCGTACCCGATCAGATGGATGCGCGGATCGGCGGCGACCTGGGTCGCCAGCCGTCCCGTCATGGTGATGCCGCCGCCCGGCCCGCGCAGCCGCAGCGGCGCCAGATGGTCGAGGGCGCTGCGGAATCCGGTGGCCCAGAGGATCACGTCGGCGGCCTGGAACCTGCCGTCGGCCCAGCGCACGCCGCCGGGTTCGATGTGGTCGAACATGGGTTCGCGGTTCATGACCCCGCGGGCGCGCGCCGCGCGCACCCGGTCGGTCTCGAGCAGCCCGGTCACCGAGACCACAGATCCGGGCGGCAGCCCGCGCCGGACCCGGTCCTCGACCAGCGCCACCGCCGCGCGCCCGTCCTCGGGCGCGAACGCGCCGTCCCGGAACACCGGTTCGCGCCGGGTCACCCATGTGGTGTTGGTCACCGCCGAGATCTCGTCCAGCAGTTGCACGGCGGTGATTCCGCCGCCGACCACGATCACGTGCTTGCCGGCGAATTCGGCGGCGTCGCGGTAGTCGTGCGCGTGCAATTGCCGTCCGGCGAAGGTGTCCGCGCCCCGGTAATAGGGAATGAAGGGTTTGTCCCAGGTGCCGGTGGCATTGACGAGCCCCCGCGCGCGAATGGTGCTGTCGGCGGCAACAATTGAAACCGATTGGTCTGAATTGGCGGTGCCATTCGGGCCGCCCGCCCGGGTCTCGGCGTGCAGCAGCCCGTCGACCTCGGCATCGGGGCAGGTCACGGCCGTCGCGCGATCGCAGACCACGCGCACCGACCGCGGCCGCCGCACCCGCAGATCGAATCGCTTCTCGTACAGCGCGAAATAGTGCGGCACGGCGGTGGCGGCCCGAACATCGTCCGCCCCGTCGGCATCGGCGCCCACCGTCTCCGCGAAGGACATCCCCGGCAGATCGTGCACCCGATTCACCGTGCTCAATGTCAGTGACGGCCACCGGAATTGCCATGCCCCGCCCGGCGCGGGGGAGTGATCGACGATGAGGAAATCGCGTTCGGGCGCCAATCCGAGGCGTCGCAGGTGGTATCCGACCGACAATCCGGCCTGCCCGGCGCCTATCACCAGGATGTCGACATCGGGTGTTGCTGTCACGGACCCGACGGTACGCCCGCTTAGAGTGAAGCAAAGCACGGGTACGCAGCTCAGTGGGGAAGGACAAATGCTCGGAGTCAGCCGCGATGGCGAAGTCGTCACCATCGAACTGCAGCGTCCGCAACGGCGGAACGCCCTCAACGACGAGCTGGTGGGTGCGTTGCACGCCGCGATCGACGAGGCCGCGGCCACGTCGCGGGTCATCGTCCTGACCGGTCAGGGTCCGCTCTTCAGCGCAGGCGCGGACCTGGACGGCGTGTACTCGGACAGTTTCCTGTCCGGTCTGCTCGCCATGCTGCACGCCATCGAGACCGCTCCGGTCCCGGTGATCTCGGCGATCAACGGCGGCGCGTTCGGGGCCGGGGTGCAGCTGGCGCTGGCCTCGGACCTGCGGGTGATGAGCGCGGATTCGTTCATCGCCATTCCCGCGGCGAAGCTCGGCATCTCGGTCGATCGCTGGACCGTGCGCCGACTATCGTCGCTGATCGGCTCGAGCCCGGCGCGCACGCTGCTGCTGGGCGCGGAACGTATCTCGGCGCAGGACGCGTACACCTTCGGATTCGCCAACAAGATCGGCACACTCGCGGACGCCCAGATGTGGGCCAAGCACATTGCCGAGCTCGCACCCCTCTCGCTGCGGCATCTGAAGCTCGTCTTCAACGACGACGCCACCCGCGGCGAGGACACCAACGCGCAGGCCGACGCGCTGCGCGCGGCCTGGACCAGCGAAGACGCTCAGGAGGCACGAGTGGCACGGATGGAGAAGCGCCCCGCGAAGTTCCAGGGCCGATGAACGGGGGGCGCATGACCGCGAATTCGCGGAAACTGGTGGGTATGGCAGCTGGTGCTTTCGGTATCTCCTGGTTGGTGCGGGCGGCGTGGGGCATTCCCTCCGCCATCGGCGCGTCGATGTCGGCCATCGCCCCGACCGCCACGGGATCGGCGACCTATCGCAAGGGGCAGTTCCACAACACCGAGCCGAGCAGTCAGCTCACGGGTTCGGGCCTGGAACTGCTGTATCAACTTCTCACCCAACGCAATTCGGGCCGGCCGCCGGGCCGGATCCCGGTGCAGACGCCCGTGCTGCCGGAGCAGGCCGCGGATCTGGCGGTGACCTGGTACGGCCACGCCACCTGCCTGGTGGAGGTGGACGGGTACCGGGTGCTCACCGATCCGGTGTGGAGCGAGCGCGTCTCGCCGTCGCCGCTGATCGGCCCGGCCCGGTTGCACCCGGTGCCGACCCCGATCGAGGCGCTGCCGCCGGTGGACGCGGTGCTGATCTCGCACGATCACTACGACCATCTCGATCGGGAGACCGTCGACGCGCTGGTGGCCGGGCAGGACGCGGTCTTCATCGTCCCGATCGGCATCGGCGCGCACCTGCGCCAGTGGGGCGTGCCGCAGGATCGGGTCGTCGAATTGGACTGGGCCGCTTCGGTCGCCCTCTCGGATCTGAATCGCAATCGCGACGACGGCACCGACCTGGTGATCACCTGTTCGGAGGCCAGGCACTTCTCCGGCCGGGGTCTGGTGCGCAATACGACGCTGTGGGCGTCCTGGTCGATCGCCGGTCCCACCCGCCGCGTCTACTTCGGCGGCGACACAGGCTACACCAAGGCGTTCGCCGAGGCGGGCGCCCGGCTCGGACCTTTCGATCTGACGCTGCTGCCGATCGGAGCCTACGATCGGCATTGGCCGGATGTGCACATGAATCCGGAGGAAGCGGTCCGATCGCACGCCGACCTGTGTGTCGGGGACGCGGGATACGGCCTGCTGGTGCCGATTCACTGGGCGACCTTCAATCTGGCCTTCCACGGCTGGTCGGAGCCCGTTCGACGGCTGGTCGCGGCCGCACAGGAGGCGGGAACGGCGGTCGCCGTGCCCAAGCCGGGTCAGCGGATCGACCCGATTGGCCTCCCACCACGGGATTCGTGGTGGGAGGATGTGCGCGAATGACCGAAGACCGAGAGTGAAGGAGTGCGCAGCTGTGAGTCTGATCGACACGCTCAAGGGATTGGTCGGCAAGGGCAAGGAAGTGGCGGCCCAGAACGCCGATAAGATCGAGAACGCGGTGGACAAGGCCGGGACTTTCATCGACGGCAAGACCGGAGGGAAGTACTCCTCCCAGATCGAAAAGGGTTCCGAGGCCGTCAAGAACGCCATTCCGGCCGACGCCGCCGCGCCCGCGGACGCCCCGGCTCCGGCGCCGGAGGCGGCTCCCGAGCCCGCCGCGACGCCCGCCCCGGCCGAGGCCGCGGCCGAGCCCGCCCCGGCTCCCGAGCCCGCGCCCGCGGCTCCGGACGAGGCGCCGAAGAACCAGCCGCCGGCCTAGTCGCCGCACTGTCGTACGGGCCGCCCGGGTCCGGCGGGCGTCTCCCGCCGGACCCGGGCGGCCCGTCGGCGTCGTACCGGGAATTCCGGCGGCGCGGCCCTAGACTGCCCCCATGAGGTCCCGGCGGGATTTCGGGGGCGTCGAGGTTGGGCTCACCAACCTCGACAAAGTTCTGTACCCGGCGACGGGCACCACCAAGGGTGAGGTCATCGACTATTTCACCGCCGTGGCCCCGGCCCTGCTGCCGCATATCGCGCAGCGCCCGGTGACTCGCAAGCGGTGGCCCAACGGGGTGCGCGAGACCTCGTTCTTCGAGAAGAACCTGCCCGAGCACGCCCCGAAGTGGATCGAGCGGCGGTCCCTGGAGCACTCCGATCGCGACGTGGTCTATCCGCTCATCGACTCGGTGGCCGGGATGGCGTGGCTCGGGCAGCAGGCCGCGCTCGAAATCCATGTGCCGCAATGGCGTTTCGCGGGGTCGGCGCGCGGGCCCGCCAGCCGGCTGGTCTTCGATCTGGACCCCGGGCCGGGGGCGGGGCTGGCGCAGTGCGCGGAGGTGGCGCTGATCCTGCGCGATGTGGTGGCCGAGGTGGGGTTGCGGGCCTTCCCGGTGACCAGCGGTTCCAAGGGAATTCACGTCTACGTGCCGCTGGATCGGGAACTGGGTCCGGACGGGGCCTCGACGGTGGCCAAGCAGGTGGCCATGAATCTGCAGCAGCTGCGCCCGCGTCTGGTGACCGCGACCATGGCCAAGGTCGCGCGCGAGGGGAAGGTCTTCCTGGACTGGAGTCAGAACAATCCGGCCAAGACCACCATCGCGCCCTACTCGCTGCGCGGGCGGGAGGAGCCGTGGGTGGCGGCCCCGCGCGACTGGGACGAGATCGCGGATCGGAAGAAGCTGCGGCACTTGCGTTTCGAGGAGGTGCTGGGCCGGCTGCACAGCGACGGTGATCTGCTGGCCGAGATGGACCCGCCGCTGGAATCGAATACCGCTCCCGCGCAACCGGATCGGTTGCACACCTATCGTTCCATGCGTGATGCCGGGCGGACGCCCGAACCGGTGCCCACGCGTCCACCCGCCCCGAGCGCGGGGAATCGCTATGTGGTGCAGGAACATCACGCGCGCCGCCTGCACTGGGACGTGCGCCTGGAGCGGGACGGGGTGCTGGTGTCGTGGGCGGTGCCCAAGGGCCCGCCGGTCGATACGCACGAGAACCGGCTCGCCGTGCACACCGAGGATCATCCGCTCGAATACCTGGATTTCCACGGCTCGATTCCGCGCGGCGAGTACGGGGCGGGGAAGATGACGATCTGGGATACGGGCGTGTACGAGACCGAGAAGTGGCGGGACGACGAGGTCATCGTGCGGTTTCGGGGCGAGCGGCTGGACGGGCGCTACGCGCTGATCCGGACGAACGGCAACCAGTGGCTGATGCATCTGATGAAGGATCAGTCCGGCGGCGGTACGGCGAACGCCGGTGCGGGCGCGCCGCTGCCGCGCGAACTGCTGCCCATGCTCGCCACCTACGGGGACGTCGGCGAACTCGACGGCGCGCACTGGGCCTTCGAGCCCGCCCTGGGCGGTGTCCGGTTGCTCGCCGAAATCTCCGGCGGCACGGTGCGATTGCGCGGCCGCACCGGGCGCACGGTCACCGGGAAGTACCCGAGCCTGGCCGCGCTGGGCCCGGCCCTGGCCGAGCACCGCGTACTGCTCGACGGCACGGCGGTCGCCCTCGACGCGCACGGCCGGCCCGATGCCGCACTGCTGCGGGCGGATTCGAGCGGCGCGGTGTTCGCGGCCACCGACATCCTGTACCTGGACGGCACGTCGCTGCTGCGCAAACGCTACGACGACCGCCGCCGCGTGCTCGAGGCCCTGGCCGGGGCCGTGCCGGCGCTGTCGGTGCCGCCGAACCTGCGCGGTTCCGGCGCGCAGGCGCTGGCCCGGGCCCGGGCGGACGCGACGCCGGGCGTGCTGGCCAAACGGCGGGACTCGGTCTACCTGCCCGGCAAGCGCGGGCAGGGGTGGATCTTCACCCCGAGCGACCCGCCGGGCGCGGGGTGACCGCGCTAGGCGGACTTCTCCAGTAGCGGGGAGATCGTGTCCACGTCGGTCTCGATCACGTGGCCCTGGAAGGCGAATTCGTCCCAGGCCCTGGCCAATCCGGCTTCGTCCTTCCCGCCGACGGCGTCGCGGACCACGACCGGGACGAACCCCAGGTCGGTGGAGTGCGCCACGGTCGGGGCGATGCCGATCTCGAGCGCGACGCCGGTGATGGCGTAGGAGCCGATCCCCAGGTCCCGCAGCGTGGAGGCCAGGGGAGTGCCCTCGAACGCGGACATGGAGGTCTTGTCGAAGACCGTCTCGCCCGCCTGCGGCTGGAGTTCGGGCACCAGCTGGAATCCCGGGGTGTCGCGCTGCAGGATCGGGGTGACGGCCTCGACCGAGTCCACCCCCTGCCAGTTCATGGCCATCCGCAGCGCGAAGGCGCCCATCAGCCGCTTGGGCAGGAACATGTGCCGCAGGAAGATGATCGGGTATCCGCCCCGCCGCGCGGCCTCGACCACCCGGACCACGCGCTCGGTGATCTGCCGCCCGTGCTCGAGTTGCCCGAGCACACCCACCTGCATGTCGTACACGATCAGCGCCATGCGCTCGGGCGCGCAGACGTCCTCGAGCGTTTCCGGAATCTCAACACCGTTACCGTGCCGCATCGCTCTCCGCTATCGGTAGCTCCCACAACAACTTTCGATCTTCACCCTACGCGGATCCGAGCGCGCGTGGCAGCCGTGCGGTAGGGGATGGAAGCCGGGCAGGTAGCGGTCGGCGTACGGGATCATGAGGTGGATGAGCGGGCCGATCCCGAAGGCGTAGACCAGGGTGCCGACGCCGATGCTCCCGCCGAGCAGCCAGCCGATACCCAGGACGGTCACCTCCAGGCTGGTTCGCACCAGCCACACCGGCCGCCCGGTGCGCCGGACCAGTCCAGTCATCAGGCCATCGCGCGGCCCGGGCCCCATGCCCGCGCCGATGTAGAGCACCGTGGCGGCCGCGTTGAGCACCACGGCCCCGAGCATGGCCGCGATCCGCCCGGGCAGCCCGTCCACCTCCGGCAGCAGCCACAGTCCCGTGTCCACCGCGATGCCGATGACCACGACGTTGCTGATCGTCCCCAGCCCCGGCCGCTGCCGCAACGGAATCCAGGCCAGCAACACCACCGCGCCGGTGATCGCGACGACGGTCCCGAAGCTCAACGGCACGTGCGACGCGACCCCCTGATGGAAGACGTCCCACGGATCCAGCCCGAGCGCCGCCCGCAGCATGATCGCCATCGACAGCCCGTACCACCACAGCCCGACGTACAGGGCGACCATCCGACGCAACAACATCGCCCCATGATCTCCCCAACTGGCCTGTGGATAAATATCCAGTCTCCATCGTCTGGACCCTTATGGATTCCACAACCCCCAGTCCACACCCTGGGGAAACCTGTGGATAACAGCAACCCGCCCCTGAACGGAGTCGCCCCGGCACAGCGCGCGCCCACCACCCCGGTACTGCCCCGGAACCGCGCAACAGATTCGAATGCGGGAGACAGAGCAACTGCCGAACGACCCCGCGATCTCGAGCCGACGGCGAGGGGTCTGTGCCGGTTCCTTGCCGTTGCCGGCCAGGCCGATATCGGGCCTGGCCCACGCCGGGGTCGGGCCCGGGGAGCGGCTCTGCAGCGCCAGGTCCCGCGGGCTGTTACGTGCGCCGGTGCCGGGTATCGCGCCGTCCACGTGATGCCTGGGCCCGTGACGCCGCACCGTGTCCGCGATGCCGGGTTGTAGCCGCACCGTTGCCTCCCGGCAGCTGTGTCGCGCCGGCCCGGCCGCGGGGCCGCCGTACCGTATCCACCGATGGGGTCGGTCGCGGCTGCCGCCGCGCCGGGGGTACGGCGTTCGACGGCGTGTCGAAACCGGGCAATGGGTACGAATCGCGCGACGTTGGGGTGCGGGCGGGGCGGTGTGTCCGGGCCGTCCGATCCCCCTGTGGGACAGGTATTTTCGGGTTGCCGGTCCGGAGCGCGACGCGCGGGAGCGCGTTGACCTGCGGGTATTCTGGGCAGTACGTTTGACACTCCGATGCGCTGGAATATGGAGGACGGCGTGACGTACGTGTTCGTGTGCCCGTCGCGTCGGCGGACGGGACGCGGGAGGCGTGTGTATGCGGAGCGATGACGCATCGGTCACCGGATGCGGAAACGGCGTGCGAGGGGGTGCTCGGCGGTTGCGAAGCTGGAGTCGCGTGGCTCTGGTCGGCCTGGTGGCGATGCTGGCGGCGCTACTCGCCATGCCGCACGCCTCGGCGAATATTCCCTTCCCCGACGATGATCCGTTCTACGCGGCGCCGGCCGGGCTCCGGTACGCGGACAACGGCGCGGTCCTGAACTCGCGCCCCATCTCGGTGCTGGGCCTGCCGCTCCCCGTGGCGGGCTGGCAGGTGCAGTACCGCAGCACCGATTCCACCGGTGCGGCGGTCGCGGACGTGGCCACCGTGCTGTCCCCGCTGCTGCCCTGGTTCGGCCCCGGCACCCGGCCGCTGCTGTCCTACCAGGTCGCCGAGGACAGCCTCGGCACCCGCTGCGCGCCGTCGTACGCGCTGCGCGGCGGCCGCGATTTCTCCATCGTCAACACGATGCTGGACGTGCCGTTCCTGACCGAGATGCTGCGCCGCGGCTGGGCCATCGTGGTCTCGGACTACGAGGGCCCGCAATCGCGTTTCTTCGACGGCGTGAACTCCGGCCGCGGCGTGCTGGACGGCATCCGAGCCGCCAAATCGTTTCCGCCCCTGGGTATTACCGATGCGAGCCCGATCGGGGCTTGGGGGTATTCCGGCGGCGCGTTCGCGACCCTGTGGGCGATGCAGCAGCGCGCGAGCTACGCCCCGGAGCTGTGGCTCTCGGGTGTCGCGGCGGGCGGGGTGCCCGCCGATATCGCGGCCATCGCGCAGCGGGTGAACGGGGAGACCCAGGCGGGTCTGGCGGTGCTGATCCTGGTCGCGCTGGCGCGCAACGATCCCGAGTCGGGCCTGTACGACACCCTGAATCAAGACGGTCGCGACCTGCTCGTGCGGGAGGCGAACGCGTGCGGCGCGGATCTGGTGGTCCGGTACGGCAACCAGCAGCTCGACGAATTCTCCGACACTCCGAATCTGCTGTGGAATCCGGCTTTTCGCTACGCCGCCCAGCGTCAGGAACTGGGTGACAACGCCCCCGACGTGCCGCTGTACCTCTATCACAGCGTCGAGGACGACGTGATCCCCGTGGCAGGCTTCAGCGCCCTGGTGGATCGCTACTGCGCGCTCGGCGCGAACCTGACGGCCGTGCACTCGGGCATCTCCGGCCACAATCCGGCCGCGGTGGTCGAATCCTTGGGCGTGCTGGGCTATCTCGCCGATCGGTTCGCGGGCGTTCCCGCCGCGCGGGGCTGTGTCATGCGCTGATCGCGGGTGCTGAGTGTGCTTTGCGGAACCGAGTGTCGTCTGCCGACCCCGGGTTCGGCTGCGAGGCCGGACCGGGGGAGAACCACTCGGGTTCGAGAGTCGTGCCGGCACCGCCCGGGCCGATGTGGGCTGTACCGCCCGGGCCGGTGTTCATCGAATCTGGGGGAGAGTCCGTAATTCCCTGCGCCCCATAGGTTTCGAAACTTTGGTCTAGAACTCGCTGACGCCCGCCCACTTGGTCGTGCCCGGTGCACCCGCCAGCGTGGAGATCAACTCGATTCCGGCGACGAACAGGGTCGGACCGCCGACCGCGAGCGAGCCGATGATGCTGCCCACCGCCGCGCCGGTGATCAGACCCGCCACGATGCCGGGCCCGGTGGGCGAGCTGATCAGCGCGCCGATCAGCGCGCCGACGGCGGTGCCGATGAAGGCGCCGACGGCGGTCGCGATGCCGAACTGGCTGGAGAAGTTGGCCATGGCCCGCTGGTTCTCGAGCGGCGAGGCGACCTCCTGCACCGCGGCCGGGCGGGTGGCGGCCTCGTTCTTGACCGCGGTCAGCGACAGCGTGCGGGCGTCCTCGCTGATGGTGCTGGGCAGCGGGTAGACCAGTCCGTCGGAAACGAACGACAGCGGCATGGCGACCACGGTGTTTCCGGCGGTGTCCTTGATGTTCACGGTGTTCCCGGCGTATTCGAACGCGCCGTTGGTCAGCGTCGTGACGACGGTGTTGCCTTCCAGGCGTGCCTCGTAGCCGATGTCGGGCGTGCCCGGCTCGGCGTGTGCGATCCCTGCCCCCGCGATGGCGACGGCGGTCACGACCGGTGCGGCGGCAGCGGTGATCTTGCGCAGCATTCTGTTGTGTCCAATCTTCATCAGGTTTTCGGGGCAACGCACGCCCAACAAGAAGAAATTCCCTTCCAGCTGGAAAGGTGTTGAGCCCCCGTGCTTTTGCGCTACCCCGCGTTCGTGGACACCACGTTAGCGTGCCGGGCCGACACGTCGAATCATTTTGGCGCCGGTGTTGGTCAAATGAGCAGGTCGATGCCGAATCCCAGGATGTATACCGCCGCGATGATCGCGAAGGCGACCGCGTCCGCGCGTCCCGGAGCGCCCGGTCGCGCCGTCAGCTCACCCGTGCCGCCGCGCGTGGTGATGGCCTCGCCGAGTTCGCCCGCCCGCCGGCTGGAGACCGCCATGGCGGCGGTCAGGATGTCGACGAGCGGGTTCTGCTCGGCCATTTTCATGACCGAATCGCGGGGCCGCAGTTTGCGGGCGGCGCGCAGGATCCGCATCTCCTCGAGCAGTAGCGGCAGCCCGCGCAGGGTCAGCGCGATCACCACGGCCCACTCGTCCACCGGGATGCGGTGCCGCACCCCGCGCCGGGTCCAGCCGACGTGCCGCAGCGGCGCGGCGAGCTTGGCCAGCGCGGGCGCGACCTCGCCCATCGGGGTGGTCCAGGCGATCAGGAACGAGGCCCCGAGCAGGATGAAGCCGAAGACGACGACCTTGGTGTACGACAGCACCGCGGTCATGCCCACCGGCGCGTTGATGAGCGCGCCCAGCGCGACGCCCGCCCAGAACCACCACGGGAAGCGCGGCAGGGTGCCCAGCGGCAGTTTCGCCAGCACCCACACCAGCACCAGGAACGCGACGGCGATGGCGATCAGCGGCCAGGACGGCACGAACATGAGCAGGACGCTCACCGCGAACGCGCCGATCATCTTGGTGCCGGCCCACAGCCGGTGCACCGGGCTGTCGATCGGCACCTCGCGCAGGACGACACTGCTCATCGGAACCCTCCGGTGAAGTCATGGGTGGCGGGCGGCGCGGCGACGGTGTCGCTCTCGGTGATGCGGCCCGCGCGCAGGTGCACGATGCGGTCGCACACGGCCGCCACGTCGGCGATGTCGTGCGAGATGACGATCAGTGTCAGGCCCGAATCACGCAGCCGGGCAATGAGTTCCACCACCCCCGCGCGTCCCTCGGGGTCGAGTCCGGCCAGCGGTTCGTCCAGCACCACCACCTGCGGGCGGCTGGCGACCATGGCGGCGAGCACCACGCGTTTGGCCTGCCCGCCGCTGAGCTCCTCGATGGATCGCGAGGCCAGCGCCCGGTCCAGGCCCACCGCGTCCAGCGCGCGGGCGACCGCCGCGGTGCCGGTGCCGCCCCAATCCTCGATCTCGGTGCCGACGGTCTGACGCTGCAGTTGCAGCCGCGAATGCTGAAATGCCAGCTGCACGGCGCGAATTCGCTTGTGCACCGGTTTGCTGCCGGTGAGTTCGCGCAGTTCGCAGGTGCCCGAGCTCGGCAGCGTGAGCCCGGCCATGATCCAGGCCAGGGTGGATTTTCCCGAGCCGTTGCCGCCCACGATGAGCAGCGCCTCGCCGCGCCGCACGCTGAGATCGACCCCGTGCAGGGCGGGCGCCTCCCACGGCGTGCCGCTGTTGTAGGTGTGCCGCACGTCGCGCAGTTCCAGCACCGGGTTGCCCATGGGGCGCGTGCGCTGATCGCGGACCGGGCGCGGCCACGCGGGCAGCTGGTCGACCGTGCGCCCGCCGCGCAGGTGGATCACCCGGTCCGCGGCGGCGGCGTCGGCCTCGTGATGGGTCACCAGCACCACCGCCATGTCGCGGCGGCGCGGCAGATCCGCGAGCAGCGCGACCAGATCGCGCCGGCCCTCGGGATCGATCATCGAGGTGGCTTCGTCGGCGAGCAGCAGGGTCGGTGTGCGGGCCAGGGCCGCGGCCACGGCCAAGCGCTGCTGCTGACCGCCGGACAGGGTGGCGGTCTCGCGCCCGCCCATGCCCTCGAGTCCGACCTCGCGCAACAGTCCGTCGATGTCGACCTCGGCGGCGTGGCCGGTGGGCAGTCCCCACACGACGTCGTCGCGGACGAGCACGCCCAGGGTCTGGCTCTCGGGGCGCTGCAGCACCATGGCGGTGCCGCCGCGCAGGCCGAGGCCGGCCGATCCGGGGCGGGTGACCTCGCCGCTGGTGGGCGGCCGGCCCGCGAGAATCCTGGTGAGCGTGGACTTTCCGGAGCCGTTGTGGCCGACGACGGCGACGAACTCGCCGCTGCGGACGGTGAGGTCGATGCCGTGCAGGGCGTCGGTCCGCGCGTTGGGATAGCGGAAACCGACCCCGCGCAGGGTGATCGGCAGCGGTGCGATGGGGCGGTCGTCGGCGGGCGCGTCGAGCAGGTCGTCGCGGCCGGGCAGCCAGGCCAGCCGGTCCAGCACCGAGCCGAGCACGAACCAGGAGATGATGCCGCTGGCGAGCATCGCGAACACCACGCCGCCGCCGACGAACACCCACCACCAGCGCAGCACGTAGTCGGTGGCCTCGGCGACGCCGCGGCCCAGGGGTTCGAGTGCCGACTGACGCGCCGCGATGTTCTCCAGGCCCTTGGCGGTGTTGTCGATACTGTCGAACAGCAGTTGGCGCGCCCGGGAGAACAGCAGCAGCATTCCGACGGAGAACGATGCACCGAGCAGACCGGTCAGCAGGGAGAGTCCGAGCACCGCGAGCAGGCCGCCGTGCCGTCGTTTGACGATGCCGATGATGCCGCCGATCACCGCGACGCCGACCAGGTTCACCGCGGGGACCAGGCCGCCGGCGACGAAGGTCACCAGGGTCGCGGCGATGGTGGCGGTGATCAGGGCGCGCAGCCGGTGCCGGTGCGCGAGCAGGCCGATCGGCACGGCCGCCACCAGTTGCAGCGCGGCCGCGAACGGAACGAGCGAGCCGACGGTCACCAATCCGACCGTCGCGCCGCCGAGTACCGCGCCGGTCGCGAGCTCGATGGGACGCAGGGCGCCCGCGGGCAGCGGGGGGCCGGTCGCGGCGGCGCGGGTCTGGGACGAATCGGTCACGCCCACCAGTCTGCCGTGTGCGCGGCGAGACCCGGGGATACCTCCACGACATCGGCACAACGCTGATTGCATTCATGCGCATTCGTGCATATATTGGTCGGCGTGGGACATGATCATTCACACGGCGTCACGCCGTCGAGCGCGTCGGGCAAATACCTGCCCCGCCTGGTGCTCGCACTCGCCATTGCCCTGATCTTCATGCTGGTCGAGTTCGCGGTGGCCTTCGCGACCTCGTCGCTGGCCCTGCTGTCCGATGCCACGCACATGCTCACCGATGTGGTCGGCATCTCCATGGCGCTGTCGGCGATTCTGCTGGCCCGGCGCAGCCGCCCGACGGCGACGCGAACCTTCGGCTACTACCGGGCCGAGGTGCTGGCCGCGCTGGCCAACGCGCTGCTGCTGTTCGGCGTGGCGATCTACGTGCTGTACGAGGCCGTCGTGCGGCTCGGCGAACCGCCCGAGGTGCCCGGCTGGCCGGTGCTGATCGTGGGCGCGCTGGGTCTTCTCGCCAATATCGTCTCGTTCCTGCTGCTGCGGTCGGGCGCGCAGGAGAGCCTCAACATCCGCGGCGCGTACCTCGAGGTGTTCGCCGATCTCATCGGCTCGGTGGGCGTGTTGCTCTCCGCGGCCATCACCATCACCACCGGCTGGCGGTACGCCGACATGATCATCGGTGTGGCCATCGGCCTGTGGGTGCTGCCGCGCACCTACGTGCTGGCCAAGCGGTCGCTGCGAATTCTGTTCCAGCACAGCCCCGAAGGGCTCGACGTGGACGAGATGACCGCGGCGCTGCGGGCGATACCCGGCGTGGCCGACATCCACGACCTGCACGTGTGGACCCTGACCTCCGGTATGGAGGTGGCCTCGGCCCATCTCACCGTCACCCCGCCGCACCCGACCGGCGAGGTGCTGCGCGCCGCCCAGCAGCTGCTGTCCACCCGCTTCCACATCGATCACGCCACCCTGCAGACCGAAGGACCGGAAGAGGCGAACCACTGCCGCGAACTGTCCTGGTAGCGAACGGGCTCGGGTTGTTAACCCTTTCGGGGGGTGGGGCCGATGAACCAGTGTCCGCATCGTGTCCGAATGCGCTGGCGGAATGGTTATGGCTGGTCGCATACTGCGGGCAGGCAGGGCGAAGGTCCGTGGCGCCGAGGGGGAATCGCAGGTGGGAGGGTCGCTCAGGGCGGGAGACGAGTTCGCCGGCTACGAGATCGTGCAGTCGCTGGGCGCCGGCGGCATGGGCGCGGTGTACAAGGCCCGCGATCGGGATCTCCCGCGCTTCGTGGCCCTGAAGCTGCTGACCGTGCCGGGCGGGGGCGGGGCCGAACATCACGTGCGCTTCCGCCGCGAGGCCGATGCCGTTGCGCGGCTGGATCATCCGAACATCGTCACGGTGTACGCGCGCGGGCAGGTCGACGATCAGCTCTGGATCGCCATGACCTACGTCGACGGCGATGACGTCTCGGTGGTGCTGCGCGGCGGCGCGCTCAATCCGGGGCGCGCGGTGCGGATCATCTCCGAGACCGCCGGAGCCCTGGACCACGCGCACGCGGCCGGGATCCTGCACCGGGACGTGAAGCCCGCCAACATCCTGCTGACCCGGGGACAGCCGGAACGGGTGCTGCTCACCGATTTCGGCATCGCCAAGACGCTGGACGAGAGCCAGCAGCTGACCGGCATCGGTGAGGTGCTGGCCAGCTTCCACTACGCCGCGCCCGAGCGCTGGACCGGGCCCGGCGACGCCGACCACCGCGCGGACGTCTACTCCCTCGGCTGCACGCTGTACCACATGCTCACCGGCCAGCTGCCCTTTCCCGGCCAAAGCGTCGGCCAGCTGCTGTACAACCACGCGTACGGCGATGTCCCGCAGCCGAGCCGCCACGTCCCCACCCTGCCCAGGGGTTTCGACGAGGTGATCGCCCGCGCCCTGCACAAGGACCCCGAGCACCGCTACCAGAACTGCACCCAACTGGCCCGCGCAGCGCTGCAGTCGCTGCGCGAGCCCTCGCACCCCCGCCACCGGACCCAGCCCCCGACCGAGCTCCTCGGCGGTCCGCCCAGCGACCCCAAAAATCCACCCCGCCAACCACACCCAGGCCCGTCGACCCACACCGGCACGACCTCGCACCCCGGCGGAATCACGCCCCCGCCCGGGGGTTCCGCGCGCCCGGCGACCGACCCGCGCTCACAACCCACCCTCCCGCAGCCGACCGGGCACCACACCTCCGGACCCCAGTTCACCGGCGCGACAGCGCATCCGCCGCGCCAGGGTCCGCCGCCGACCGGCTTCGCCGCCCGCCCGAATGAGGCGCGCCAGTTCACCGGCGCCGCGACGTCCGCGAATCAGCAAGGGGCGCAGCGTGCGATGCCCGCCGAGTCCGCGAACCGGCAGGGCGCGGCATCCGGGCCCGCATCCACCCGGGCGAGCCGGCCGGGACCGCCGCACACGACCGCGGTGAATCAGCAGGGGGCGTTGCCGACCGGCGCCGCCCATCCGAACGAGCAGCGGTCGGGAGCACCGGCGCACCCGAACCCGCAGGGGCAGCGGTCATCCGGGGCCGTCGCGCACCCGAATCGACAGGGCACGCATCCCGCCGCCTCCGGCGCGGGTCCGGTCGCGCCCGCGGCCGGTCAGACCTCCGGGCCCCAGCGCCGTCCGCTGCCGCCCACCCGGCAGCTGCCGCAGCTCGATCGGGAGCCCCCGCGCGCCGAGCCGGCCCCGAGCACGCCGGATGCCCCGCCCACCCTGCTGGACACCGGTTCCGCGTGGGAGCCGCCCGGCGGGCACGTCCCGCCCCCGCCCACCCGGCGCAAGCGGAGCAGGCCCGTCTGGATCCCGCTGCTCGTCGCGGTCCTGACGGTGGTCGTCGCCCTGGTCTATCTCCAGTCGCGCCGCGACGGCTCCCCGGCCCAAACCCTGCCCACGACCCCGTCGGTGGTGACCACGACCGCCGAGCCGACCACGACGACCGACGACGTGCTCACCACCACGGCGCAGCCCACGACGAGCACCACCTACCGCGTCACCACGACGACGACCACCACCTCGGTCAAACCGGTCACCACCCCCGTGCCGAACGTGGTCGGCCAGCTGATCGCCGCCGCGAAGGCGAAACTGGAGAGCGCGGGCTTCGTCGTGGTGACGGTCGACCGTGAGGACAGCAGCGCCAAAGGCACGGTCCTGTCCCTGGATCCGGCCGCGGGCACCCAGCGCGCGCCCGGCTCGAAGATCACCGCCTACGTCTCGACCGGGACCACCACGACCACGATCACCATGCCGAACCTGGTGGGCCACACCGTAGCCCAGGCCACCGCGGCCATGAAGGCCGCAGGCTGGACCGGCTCCCTGCACACCACGACCAAGAAGGTCACCGACGCCACCCAGGCCGACAAGGTAATCGCCCAGTCGGTGACCTCCGGAACCGCGATAACCCCCGACGCCCCGGTAACCGTCACCGTAGGCGAATCAGCCACCCCCACAACCTGATCACCGGCTAGGCGGGGGTTCTCGACAGCACCGTCACCAGGTGCCAGGTGGCGGAGGGGGCGTCGGCCGGGGGATCGGGGCGGGGGCGTTGCTCGACCAGCAGGTGGTAGTCGTAGCCGGGCTCGAAGTCGAAGCCGTCGATCCCGAAATAGTGGTTCTCGTAGGGGGAGCCGGGATCGCGGCGGACCCGTAGGCATTGCATCGGAGCCACACCCGTGCACGGCACCGTCTGCGGGGCCACGTAGATCTCGAAGCGTTCGGCGCCGGGGGCGACCGTCGGCAGCACCGCCGGGGACGAACCCGGGGCGGTGGTGGTGGCCGCGGGGGCGGTGGCCGACGACGCGGACGGCGTGTGGGCGGCGTGGTCGTCGGCGGACGTGGAGCAGCCGGTCAGGGGCAGGGCCGCGGCGAACAGAGCGGCGACGATCGGCCGCGGGCGGGGGCGCATGGGCGTGAATATGCCACAGGATCGCCCCGACCTGCGGTGTCAGCGCGCGCGGGTGAGTCGGTAGTCGGCGAGCCGCACCCTGCGTGTCCGGCGCCGGTAGCTGCGGGTGGTGCCGGGCCAGTTGTTGGTGATGCGACCGGAGGCCGTGCGGTACCAGCTGGTGCAGAAGTTCCACGGCGTACGGGAAAGGCGTTGCTGCAGCGCGCCGTTGAACGTGCTCTCGGCCTCCGGGCGCACCTCGAGGCTGTGCCCGGGATGCTCGGCCAGAATCTGTACCGCGTGCCGGATGTACCGGGCCTGCGATTCGATCATGTAGATGATCGACCCCACCCCGACATTGGTGTTGGGCCCGTACACCAGGAACAGATTGGGGAAGCCGGGCACCGTGACGCCCAGGTGCGCGTGCGCCCCGTCCGCCCAGACCTTGGACAGTGCGGTACCGCCCGCCCCGCGAATCTCCATGGGCCACAGGAACTCCGTGCCCTTGAACCCGGTCCCGTAGATGATCACGTCGGCCGCGTGCACGGCGCCGTCGGCGGTGCGCACGCCCTCGGGCACGATGTCGATGATCGGGGTCGTCTCCACGTGCACGTTCGGCTGCGTGAGCGCCGGGTAGTAGTCGGACGAGAACAGTGCCCGCTTGCACCCGATCGGATAGTCCGGGGTGAGTTTGGCCCGCAGTTCCGGGTCCGTGACCTGCTCCTCGAGCTGCTTCTCGGCGAGCTTGGCTACCGCCCGCGTGATCCCCGGGAACTCCACCAGCCCGAGCGCCACGAACTCCGCGATCGCCCACCACGAAAAGCGCTCGGCCGCGGGCATTCCCGGCACCCGCTGCAGCACCCGCTGGTGAATCGGCTTGTAGTCGGTGTCGAATTTGGGCAGCACCCAGGCCGGGGTCCGCTGGAAGAGCGTCAGCGCTGCCGTTCCCGGCGCGATCTCCGGAATGTATTGGAGGGCACTGGCGCCGGTGCCGATGCAGGCCACCCGTTTACCGGCGGTGACGACCTCGTGATCCCACCGCGCGGAGTGGAACGAGGCGCCCGCGAAGCTCTCGATCCCGGGTATGGCGGGCATAGCCGGCCGCGACAGCTGCCCGACCGCCGAGATCAGCACCGTCGCCGTGCGCGCCACCCCGTCGGTGGTGAGCACCGTCCACTGCCCGGTGCTCGCGTCGAATTCGGCCTCGCTGACCTCCGCCCCGAAGACGATCAGCTTGCCGAGCTCGTGCCGTTCGGCCACGTCCCGGATGTACGCGTGAATGTCCTCGCGCCCCGAATAGCGCTGTCGCCATTTCGGTTTCGGTTCGCGGGCGTAGGAGTACAGCGGTGAGGGCACATCGCAGGCCGCGCCCGGATAGGTGTTGTCCCGCCACACCCCGCCCAGGTCCCGCGCCCGCTCCAGAATGGTGACCTCGTGAAATCCGTTCCGCTGTAGTTCCATGGCCATCCCCAGCCCACCGAACCCGGCCCCGATGATGATCACCGACGGCATGCGGCCCTCCTCGCCTAGCAGACCCCTTCCACTCTAAAACCGGGACCTCGCCGGCGTGGGTGTCTTAATCGAGATTTTCGGCCATACTTTTCGCTATGAGCACGGTTCAGGAAGCGGGGATTCGGGACTGGGACTTCCCCCGGGGCGTCGCGAGCATCGCGTTGATGGTGGGGTTCGCGCGGGAGCACGGCGTCGCGGCCGCGCGCGTCCTGCAGGGCAGCGGGGTGAGCGAGCGGGGGCTGAGCGATCCCGATGCCCAGGTGGACGCGCAGGCGGAGCTCACCGTCATTCGAAATCTGGTGCGCGAGTTGGGGGACAGGCCGAATCTGGGCCTGGAGGTGGGGCGGCGGTACCGGATCACCACCTTCGGCATCTTCGGTTTCGCCTGTGTCAGCAGTCCGACCCTGGGCGAGGCCATCGCGTTCGCCCTGCGTTATCTGGAGCTGAGTTTCACCTTCTGCATTCCGGTCGCCCGGTGGAAGCCGGGCGAATTCGTCGCCCGCATCCACGACGAGCGGGTCCCCGGCGACGTCCGGCGTTTCCTGGTCGAGCGCGATGTCACCGCGATGTTCGGCATGCTGAGCGACCTGCTCGGGCACCGCCTGGACCTGGTACGCGCCGAGTTCGACTTCCCCGCACCCTCCGATACCGGCCTGTACGACGAAATCTACGGCCTGCGACCGGAATTCGAGCAGCCGCACAATCTGTTCGGCCTGGATCCCGCGGTGCTGGAACGCCCGCTGCCGCAGGCGAACGAGCACACCTGGGCGATGTGCCTGGCCCAGTGCCGCGACCTGGTCTCGCGCCGGCGGGCCCGCACCGGTATCGCCGCGGAGGTGCGCGAGCTGCTGGTCCCGCGCGGCGGCGCCGACGGTTTCACCGCGCCACCCGGAATCGACTCCGTGGCAAGGGATCTCAACGTCAGTACGCGCACCCTGCGCAGGCACCTGGATGCCGCGGGTACCGGCTACCGGCAATTGCTCGACGAGGTGCGCCGGGCGCTGGCGGAGGAAATGCTCACGGCCACACCGCTTTCGGTGAGCGATGTGGCCATCAGGCTGGGCTACGCCGAAGCGTCGACCTTCATCCACGCCTTCAAGCGCTGGACCGGCACCACGCCCTCGACCTATCGGCGCGCGCTGCTCACTCCGCCGGTGCGCTGAGCGGCCCGCCCATGCCGATCGGCCGGAACGCCGAGAGCAGCCGCCCGTCCTGAATCGAATGGAACACCAGCGAGGGGTCGGGCGCGAAGTCGATCGGCACGTGTCCCGGTGCCGCCGTTTCCCATTCGCAGCCGATGGTGGAGGAGACACTGGGCGCGACGACCAGCGGCTTGCCCGCGAACGAGGTGACCAGGCCCGAATGCACGTGCCCGGTCAGCACGCCCAGCACCCGGTCGTCACCGGCCACGATCTCGGCCAGCCGTTCGGGATTGGTGAGCCGGATGGGATCGACGACGGTGCTGTGCACCGCCACCGGCGGATGGTGCATGGCGATGAGCACGGCGTCGTCGGCGGGCGTGGCGGCCAGCAGGTCGAGCAGCCAGTCGTAGGTTCCGTCGTCCAGAAAGCCCTCGGGCCGGCCCGGCACGCTCGAGTCGAGCAGGGCGAGGGTGAGCCCATTTCCGCTGTGCGCCTGGTTGATCGGCGCGTAGTCGGACTCGGCGCCGAAGAGCACGGTGCGCATGTGGCCGCGGTCGTCGTGGTTGCCGGGCATGATGAGCACCGGCACATCGGCGACCAGCGCCGTGCGGGCCTGCTGGTATTCCTCGATGTCGCCCTCGTCGGCGATGTCTCCGGTGACGACGATGACGTCGGGTCGCCGCGGCAGCTCGGCCAGGAACCCCATCACCCGTTCGGCGCGTTCGTAGTTGCGGGCGCCCAGGTTGAAATGGGTGTCACTCAGCTGTGCCAGCAGAACCATCGGCGTTCGCTTTCTGTGAAGGGCCGCATCGTCGCGCCCGAACGTGCCGCACCCTTGCGCCACGGATTCAGGCTAGATGACCTGCCCATATGCGGTCTCGGTGAGACTCGCCACCGAATATAGCGGTTTCACATCAATGCACGTCGGGGGTGGTGGCGGTCACCGCGGCCCGCGCGATGCCGAGTAGTTGCCCGGGCGTGCCGGTTACGGGTTCGCCGCCCACTTGCCAGAAGTCCGGTCCGGGCTCGGCCTCGAGGTCGAGGACGGGCGGCGTGCGCCAGGAGGCATCCAGTCCCAGCCGCCACGAGTGCAGATGGGTGCGCGCGTGCGCACCGGATTTGTCGAAGAGCGGATCGCCGACGATGGGATGCCCGATCCACGCCAGGTGCACCCGGATCTGATGCCGCCGCCCGGTGAGCGGCCGCAGCGCCAGCACCGTGTGCGTGCCGGTGTCGGCGAGGGTCACGAACTCGGTGATCGACGGGTAGTTCTTGCCCGCGAGCAGTTCTCCTTCGGGTACCTCCCAGCGATCGCCCGCGCGCCGAATGCTCTCGCGCGGTGCGGCGATGCGCACCCGGTTCTTGCGCCCGACGCTCAGCGGCAGGTCGATGACCCCGCGCGCGGGCAGGCCGGTGGAGGCGGTCACCGCGAGGTACGCCTTGCGTGCGGTGCGCTTGTTGAATTGCCGGGTCAGCTCACCGTGCGCGGGCAATTCCTTGGCCAGCAGCACGAGCCCGGAGGTCACCTTGTCGATGCGGTGCACGGGGTACAGCGTCTCCCCGGCGGCCGCGGCGAGCTCCACGATGTCGGTGTCGTGGCGTTCCCCGGTGACCGAGATCCCGGCGGGCTTGTTCAGCGCGAGCACCGCCGGGTCCTCGCTGATCAGGCTGTTCTTCCGCAGTTCGGGCCAAGAGGTGTCCACCCGGTCAGCGTAGAGATCGCGCCGCCGCGCCGATCGGCCGGTGGGCTCGCGGCGAACCGGTCGCCCGGCGCCCGCGAGCCCGCCCGGCTCAGGCGACGGCCCGCTCCAATTCGGCCAGTCCGTCCTCCATGTGCCGCGGCAGCCGGTACAGGTCGGGCACGGTGCGCCGGCAGCCGACGAAGCCGAAATCGAGGTTGTCGCCGTTGGTGGTGAGCGTGATGTTCATGCCCTGCGATTCGAACGGAATCGAGAGCGGGTAGTTCGCGTCCAGGCGCGCGCCCCGCATGTAGACGGGCTTGCGCGGTCCCGGCACGTTCGAGATAACCAGGTTGAACGGCATGCGCGGCAGCGCTTCGAAGCCCGGCACCAGCGAGACCCCCAGCGGTGACATGAGCAGCGCCGAGAGCGCCATGGCCTCGATCTTGGGCAGCTGGGTGAAGACCTGTTTGGTCCGGCGCATGGACGTGCTGATGGCGGTGAGCCGTTCCAGTGGATCGGCGATGTGGGTCGCCAGATTCGCCAGGCAGGCCGCGACCATGTTGCCCTCGGAGGTATCGGACTCGGCCGAGCTGCGGACGTTGACCGGCACCATGGCGATGAGCGGTTCGTCCGGCAGCGCGCCGTGTTCGAGCAGATACGAGCGCAGCGTGGCCGCGCTCATGGCCAGCACGACGTCGTTGACCGTGGCCCCGGTGGCCCGCCGGATCGCGTTGACGCGTTCGAGCGGCCAGGACCGGACCGCGACGCTGCGCGCCCCGCCGATGGACACGTTGAGCATGGTGCGTGGTGCGGTCATGGGCATGGTGAGCCGCCCGTCGATCGCCCCGCGCAGCGGCGCGGCGACGGAGGCGGCGCTACGGGCCATGCGCGGCAACGCTTTTCGCAGCTGCTGCCACTGGCTCCGGGGTTCGGGGGTGCTGTCGCGCTCGACCGGGCGGGTACCCCACGGCACCCGCACGCGGGTGTCGAGCGGGTCGTCGGTGAGGGTGCGCTGCAGCAGGCGCATGGCCGAGACGCCGTCGATGAGGGCGTGGTGCATCTTCATGTAGATCGCGAACCGGCCGTCGTCCAGGCCCTCGATGAGCCGGGCCTCCCAGAGCGGGCGGTGCCGGTCCAGCAGCGTGCCGTGCAGGCGCTCGGTGAGATCGATCAGATCACCCATGCCGCCCGGCCCCGGCAGGGCGCATCGCCGCAGGTGGTAGCCGAGGTCGACCTGTTCGGCGTGCGACCAGTTCACGCTGGAGAAGCCGCCGAAGGTGCGGCTGGGGTGGCGCTGGAAGCGGGTGCGCACGTCGGTGGCGCCCGCCATGCCGGCGAACAGGTCCCGGGTGAAATCCGGGCCGGCGTCCGCGGGTGGCTCGAACAGCTGCAAACCGCCGACGTGCATGGGGTGCTCGCGGGATTCGACAGCCAGGAAGATCGCGTCGAGTGGGTTGAGAAGATCCATCGGATTCGCCTATGCCGTGGGGGAGCGCTGTACGTGGTGAAACCGGACACCGCTGCCGGGAGATACGGTCAGGCGACGCTGCCCCCCGCTGCGTTGAGATGAATCAGGTTATCACCGCGCTTGATTCGTCATAACCCCGACGCGCGGCCCTAAACCTCGCGTATCCGAACGTGTCGCGAGAGTAGCTTGTGATTCGCCATGGATCACCTCATCCGCAGACGCACGCTGCTCGGAATGGCCGCCGGTCTGGCCGCCGCCGGGCTCGCGGCCGCGTGCGGCCGGACCGGCGAACCGGGCGACGACGATCCGCCCGACGCCGCCGAGGCGATGCGGATCGCCACCGACGCTTATGTTTTCGGCTATCCGCTGGTGCTGATCCACGCCACCCGCGATGCCGGCGGCCCGGTCAACGCCTTCCGGCACAGTCGCGACCTGCCCACCGACGAGGACCGGGTGATGGTGCGCGCCAACCAGGACACGCTGTATTCCAACGCCTGGCTGGACCTGTCCGGCGAACCCATGGTGCTGCAGGTGCCCGCGATGGCCCCGGACCGCTACTGGATCATGCAGCTGCTCGACGCCTGGACGAACACCGTGCACCACCCGAGCTCGCCGCGGACCGGCGTCGCGGGCACGCCGCCGCTGTTCACCTATCTGATCAGCGGCCCGGGCTGGTCCGGCACGGTGCCGCCGGGCCTGACGCATCTGCCCATGCCGACGGTCACCACCTGGCTGCTCGGGCGGGTCCAGGTGAACGGCACCGGTGACGTGCCCGAGGTGCGGGCGTTGCAGGATCGAATGCGATTGGCGCCCTTGAGCGCCTGGCTCGCCGATCCCCAGGCCACCCGCACCGGCGCGGCCATCACGGTGGACGACCAGCTCACCGCACCGGTCAAGGAGGTGGCGGCCCTGGACGGGCGGACCTTCTACGACCGGCTGTGCACCCTGATGGCAGTCGACGCGCCCGCGCCCGCCGACGAGCCCGCGCTGCGCCGGTTCGCCCGCATCGGCATCGAACCCGGCGGCCGGATCGACGACTTTCCCATCGCCACCCTGGACGCGGCCGCCGCGGCCGCGCGCAAGAGCATCGCCGCGCACGTCGATCCCGGTACCCGCACCGAGAACGGCTGGCTCTTCTCCACCGCGCTGGGCGCCTACGGCACCGATTACGCGCAGCGCGCCGCCATCGCCCAGCGCGGGCTCGGCGCGAACCTGCCCGAGGACGCGCTGTATCCCTCCACGCCCGAGCTCAGCGCCGACGTCAACGGCGAACCCCGCAGGTTCCGCATTCGCTTCGAGGCGGGCCGGTTCCCGCCGGTGGCGGCGTTCTGGTCGCTGACCGCCTACGACGCCGAGGATTTCCTGGTCGACAATCCGGATCGGATCTACGCGGTCGGGCACGGTCTGCCCGTGGTCCCGGCCCCGGACGGTTCGGCGGAGATCCTGATCCAGCACGCCGACCCCGGACCCGCGGTGCCGCGCGGCAATTGGCTGCCCATCCCCGCCACCGGGATGTTCTCGCTGACCTTGCGGTTGTACGCGCCCCGCCCCGAGGCCGCCGACGGCCGCTGGCAGCCGCCCGAGATCCAAGCGGTGTCCTGACTGTCCGGTCGGAGTGTTCTCTGCCAGAATCGAATTGCTGTGAGTACGCTGAGCGCCGTTCATCGTGGGTTCCGGGGTCGATAACCAGTCCCGGACCGACCTCGAGGAGGATGTGGTGACTGCCGTAGCTCCCAAGCCGGAATCGGGGTTGGAGGCCGCCCGGCCCTACCCGCCGCGCTTGGGCCCCAAGGGTTCGTTCATTCACAAGGCGGTGACGACGACCGACCCGAAGGTGCTCGGCGTCATGTACCTGTGCACCGCCATCACCTTCTTCCTCATCGGTGGGCTCATGGCCCTGCTCATGCGCGGTGAACTCGCTCGCCCGGGCATGCAGTTCCTCTCGCCCGAGCAGTTCAATCAGCTGTTCACGATGCACGGCACGATCATGCTGCTGTTCTACGCGACCGCGATCGTCTTCGGTTTCGCGAACGTGATCCTGCCGCTGCAGATCGGCGCGCCGGACGTGGCGTTCCCGCGCCTGAACGCGTTCAGCTACTGGCTGTACCTGTTCGGCGGCACCATGGCCACGGCCGGATTCGTGACCCCGGGCGGCGCGGCCGATTTCGGCTGGACGGCCTACACCCCGCTCTCGGACATCGTGCACTCGCCCGGCGTCGGCGCGGACCTGTGGATCCTGGGCCTGGCCGTCTCCGGTCTGGGCACCATCCTGGGCGGCGTCAACATGATCACCACGGTCGTCTGCCTGCGCTGCCCCGGCATGACCATGTTCCGCATGCCGATCTTCACCTGGAACATCCTGGTGACGAGTGTGCTGGTGCTGCTGGCCTTCCCGCTGCTGACCGCCGCGCTGTTCGCGCTCGCGTACGACCGGCATCTGGGCGGGCACATCTACGATCCGGCCAACGGCGGGGCCATTCTCTACCAGCATCTGTTCTGGTACTTCGGCCATCCCGAGGTGTACATCATCGCGCTGCCGTTCTTCGGCATCGTCTCGGAGATCTACCCGGTCTTCAGTCGCAAGCCGATCTTCGGGTACACGACGCTGGTGTACGCGACCCTGGCCATCGCGGCGCTGTCCATCGCGGTGTGGGCGCACCACATGTACGCGACGGGATCGGTTCTGCTGCCGTACTTCTCGTTCATGACGTTCCTGATCGCGGTGCCGACCGGCGTGAAGTTCTTCAACTGGATCGGCACCATGTGGCGCGGCCAGCTCACGTTCGAGTCACCGATGCTGTGGTCGATCGGCTTCCTGGTGACGTTCCTCTTCGGTGGTCTGTCGGGCGTCATCCTGGCCTCGCCGCCGCTGGACTTCCACGTGTCCGACACCTATTTCGTGGTCGCGCACTTCCACTACGTGCTGTTCGGCACGATCGTGTTCGCGACGTTCGCCGGCATCTACTTCTGGTTCCCCAAGATGACCGGCAGGCTGATGGACGAGCGGCTGGGCAAACTGCACTTCTGGACCACGTTCTTCGGCTTCCACCTGACGTTCCTGGTGCAGCACTGGCTGGGCAACGAGGGCATGCCCCGCCGCTACGTGGACTACCTGCCGTCCGACGGATTCACCACCCTGAACACCATTTCCACGGTCGGCTCGTTCGTGCTCGGCCTGTCGATGATCACGTTCGTGTGGAACGTCTTCAAGAGCTACCGCTACGGCGAGGTGGTGACCGTCGACGACCCCTGGGGCTACGGCAACTCCCTGGAGTGGGCGACGACCTGCCCGCCCCCGCGCCACAACTTCTTCGAGCTCCCCCGCATCCGCTCCGAACGCCCCGCCTTCGAACTCCACTACCCCCACATGGTCGAGCGCATGCGCACCGAAGCCCACGCCGGCTGGGGCAGCCGAACCCACAAGACGGTCGAAGCGACCGAGCCCCCGCCCCTGGAACAGCCCCGCCCCGAAGACCGCCCCACCCTGGAGAAGGAATAGCCCCGCACGCCCGCCGCGAGACACCCGCACATCGGCGCCCGGCCTCGGGCACTCGGCCGTAAGGCCGCGGCCCGTCTCGTTCTGGACTGAGTGGAGCGGGGGAGCGAAGCGGAGGAGCGGAGGGAGGGAAGAACGAGACTTCAGGGGCCGCGGCCCGCCCGGAGCGAAGCGGAGGGCAAGATAAACACCGTGCTGCTTTCTGATCGCGACATCCGTACGGAGATCGCCGCCGGGCGTCTCGGGCTCGACCCGTTCGACCAGGCGCTGGTGCAGCCGTCGAGTATCGATGTGCGGCTGGACAGTCTGTTCCGGGTGTTCAACAACACGCGGTACACCCACATCGATCCCGCGCAGCGGCAGGACGAGCTGACCACGCTGGTCGAGCCGACCCCCGGCGAGCCGTTCGTGCTGCACCCGGGCGAGTTCGTGCTGGGCTCCACCCTCGAGGTGTGCAGCCTGCCGGACGATCTGGCCGGCCGCCTGGAGGGCAAGTCGAGTCTGGGCAGGCTCGGTCTGCTGACCCATTCCACGGCGGGCTTCATCGATCCGGGCTTCAGCGGTCACATCACCCTGGAGCTGTCGAACGTCGCCAACCTGCCCATCACCCTGTGGCCGGGGATGAAGATCGGCCAGCTGTGCCTGTTCCGGTTGAGCAGCCCGGCCGAGAACCCGTACGGTTCGGCCGCGGCGGGCTCGAAGTACCAGGGCCAGCGCGGTCCGACCCCGTCCCGCGCGTACTTGAACTTTCAGTCCGTCAACGGCAACTGACCTGCCTTCTCCCTGCCTTTCATCGCGGCGCGCGCACGCGTATCACGGCCCCGGGCACGGTAACTCGGGCCCGATCTGCCCGCTTGCGGGTGTACGTAACGCTCGGCACGTCGTAAGGTGGCCCCGACAGGTACAGTGACCACACCGTGATGTGTGGTTCCACCGCTCCGCGCCCGGTTTTCCGCGGGCGATTCGCAGGTGGCCCCGGGCCGCTCGCGGATCGGTGAGCGGGGCATACGAAATGGGCAGCAGATGAGTTCGGTACTGGGAGTTTCGGTGGGGTCCGGCGCTATTCGCGTCGCACGTCCGCTGGCGAACTCCACCGAGCACGCCACCGCCGAGAATTTCGACGTGCAGGCGGTGCCGGTCGGCGCCCGCCGGGTCGAGGAATTGGCCGCCGACGCGGTCGGGGCGATCCTGGCCGCGGATCCGCACATCGTCGCCACCGCCATCGCCTACCGCGACGAGCAGCACGCGCGCGCCATCCGGGCCGAGATGGCGCGGCGGCAGTTCACCAACTACGAGCTCATCCCCGATGTCGTTGCCGCCCTGGAGTTTCTGGAGTACTCCGGTGAGCTGCAGGGATACGGCACGGTGGCGCTGTACGACCTGGGCGCTTCCGGGCTGTCGGTGACGGTCGTCGACACCGGTTCGCGCCAGCTGGTCGTCACCGAGCGCACCAGCGACATCAGCGGCGACTACCTGGATTCGCTGATCCGCGAGCAGCAGATCGCCTCGGGCCGGATCGCGCATCCGCCGGACGCGGCCGGGCTGGCCGAGCTGGATTCGCTGTGCCGCCAGGCGAAAGAGCAGCTCTCGAGCAGCAGCGCGGTCGCGCTGCCCTCGACCGAGGGCCTGGTCCTGCTGTCGCAGGAGAACTTCGAAGCGCTGATCATGCTGGCCGTCGAATCCTCGGCGCGGATGACCCGCGATGTCATCCTGCGGTCGGAGCAGCCGGTGCAGGCCGTGGCGCTGGTCGGCGGCTGCGCTCAAATTCCGCTGGTGGCACGGGTTCTGCGGCGCTGGCTGGGTGTCCCGGTCATCGTGGCGCCCGGTCCGGGCAGTGTCGCCACGCGCGGCGCGGCCCTGCTGGCGCGCCCGGTGCGCCAGCGTCCGGCGAACGTGCCGTTCCCCAACGCCTTCGCGGATCCGGCGCCCGCGCCGGTGCCCGCCGCGCCGTCCTGGCGGTCGCGCCGCACCGACCCGACGACCGGCCCGGGGGAGAAGTTCAGCCGCCGCCGGGAGATCAGCGTGGCCGGGGTCGCGGTGGGCGCGCTGGTCGTGGTCGCCGCCATCGGCGTCTCCATCGGCTGGGGTCCGCAAGTGCTGGAACACGATTCGCAGAGCAGCGACGCCGCGTCGAGTTCGATCCCGCCGACCACGACGCGCACGCCCGCCGTCGAGGCCACCACCGCTCCGCCCACCACGAGCGAGGCCACCAACGAATCGCTGGCCGCCCCGCCGCCGCGGCAGGCCACGACCACCACCGACGCGGCTCCGCCCCCGCCCGGTCCCAACACCTTCACGATCATTCCGGGGCTGCCGCCGGTCGTGGTTCCGACGCTGCCGCCGCTGTTCCCGCAGCAGCCCGCGCCGTAATCCGCCGCCGCGAGCCCGCACGGCGGTTGTGGTCACCCGCTGTATTCACCCGCGCGGCAACCGTACTCACCCGCCGAGTCCGCCCCGTCGACTGCCAGAAAGGGGCGGACCCGGTGGATGCCGGCGCGCGCCTGCGCCGGTGCGAGGGCCGGCTGCGTTTCAGTCCTCGCTTCCGGTTCCCACCGCCAGAGCTGTCGTGACTATCACCGACAGGGGTGGGAGTTGGAGGTCACGGGTCGGAGGTACCACCCAGTGGCAGCCCTCACGCGTCCATCGGCCGAGGCCGGTGGGCAGCATGACGGCGCTGCCGACGGCGGGGATGCCGACGTCGAGCCGGTTGAGCGCCTCCAGGATCTGCACGCCCGGACGTGAATCCGGCTCCGCCAGAAAGCTCCAGCGGATCTGGCGCGCCAGCATGGGGCCGGTGCGCCGGCGCTGATGCAGTGCGGTGCGGACCTTTTCGGCGCGGGCCACGGGCAGGTGCACGACGGCGACATGACCGGTGACCGGCAGCATGACGAATCCGCCGCGCTCGGCGACCGGGAGACCGGCTTCGTGCCGGTAGTACGACACCCAGTCCTGCACCGTTCTCAGCTTGTCCGCGTTCACCACCGGCTCCCTTACCTCCGCCTCCAGGGTCGCGGTTCTTACGGACGGGTGGGTATGCCCGCACACCCGCCTTACACTGCCCTTCCGCTGCCTTTATTGCCGATGCGCATAAAGCCTGGTACCAGCTGGGTTTCGGCTGTGGCCGTGGCCGGTTCTCGCTCGTACCCTGGACATCGGAGTTCGTTCGGAAGGATGACATCGTGGTCCGGCAGTGGTCAGGTAAAGAGGCCCGTGCCCTCCGCGATGCCAAACGAATGAGTATTCGGGAGTTCGCAGCACATTTGGGTGTGCACGAACGCCTGGTTTCGAAGTGGGAGGCCGGGGGAAATCGGGTACATCCCCGTCCCGTCAATCAAGCCGCTCTCGATACTTCCCTCGCCAGGTCCGACGAGATCGTTCGGGCACGGTTCGCGGCATTGATCGACCAGCCACTGATCGATCGGCCGTCCGTGCCGGATTTCGATGCGCGCCAAGGAGGTTCCCCCGCCGGGCAACCGACCGCGGCCGCGGCCAGCTATTCCAGCGACGCGGAACTGCTGGCGCTCGTGGATTCGGGTGCGATGAGGGGCGATGCGTTAGCGGCGATTTCGGAGAGGGATCTGATCATGGCGGCTGCTCATGAAGCGAGCGACCATGCCGGGAGGGCGGAGAGCACCAATGTGGGTCCGACCATGTTGGAGCAGCTCGACGCCGACGTCACGCGGATCGCGAACGACTACGTTCATGTGCCACCCGTGCCGATGATGGTGGAGATGCTGCGGGTGCGCCGCCGCGTCTACCGGCTGCTCGAGGGCCATCAACGCCCGGCCGACACCGGGCACCTGTATCTGCTGGCGGGGACGCTGTCGGGCTTGCTGGCCAACGCCAGCACCGATCTCGGCTACGTCGATGCCGCGGGCGAACAGGCAAGGGCCGCTTGGGCGTACGCGGAACTGTGCGAGCACAACGGATTACGGGCCTGGACCCGCGGTATGCAGGCGCTCATCGAGTACTGGTCCGAGCGCCCGCGGCGCGCGGTGCTGCTGGCCCAGAGCGGTCAGCAGTACGCGGAATCGGTGACCGCGCGGGTGCGGTTGCACAACATCGAGGCTCGCATCTGGTCCAAACTGGGCAGCGTCGCCGACACCGAGCGCTGTATCCGCGCGGCCGACGCGGCCCGCGAGGGCAGTTCCAGCGACACCCTGCACGACGAGGTCGGCGGCGTCTTCGGCTTCAATCAGCCCAAGAGCCACTACTACGCGGGCGCGACCTACATCCATCTGGGCCAGGCCCAGCCCGCGCTGGCGGCGACCGAACGGGCCATCGATCTGTACGCCAACGGGCCCACCGAACAGCGCTCCTACGGGGCCGAATCCCTGGCCCGGGTGGACAGCGCGGCCGCGCACCTGATCAACGGCAGCCTGGACGGCGCGGCCGAAGCCCTGCAACCGGTCCTGCGCATGGACGAGGACAAGCGCATCGCCCAGCTGGAGGAGCGTCTCACCGGTCTGCGTCAGCGCCTGATCCGCCCGGAGTTCCGGGAGGCCACCGAGGCGCGCCGGCTGGACGAGCGGATCGAGGAGTTCTGCGGGACCACCGCGGCCAAGGGCATCCTGCCGCCGGATGCCGGGCGGTAGAGCGGCGGGTGTGGCGGCGCGCGGCCGGGTCCCGAAGTGGCCGGGCGGCGGAACTGGCACGATGGTCGGGTGAGCCCTTCCAGTCACCTACCGCACCGGTCCCCGCGCGTCTTGGAGCAGTCCACCAAGCTCCAGAACGTCGTCTACGAAATTCGGGGTCCGGTACACGCGCACGCGGCACGGCTGGAGGCGGAGGGGCATCGCATCCTCAAGCTGAACATCGGCAATCCCGCGCCGTTCGGGTTCGACGCCCCCGATGTGATCATGCGCGACATGATCGCGGCGCTGCCGTACGCGCAGGGCTATTCCGAGTCCAAGGGCATACTGCCCGCGCGCCGGGCGATCGTGACCCGCTACGAGCTGGTGCCGGGCTTCCCGGAATTCGATGTCGACGACGTCTACCTGGGCAACGGCGTCTCCGAGCTGATCACCATCACCATGCAGGCGCTGCTGAACAACGGTGACGAGGTGCTGCTGCCCGCGCCGGACTATCCGCTGTGGACGGCCATGACCAGCCTGGCGGGCGGCACGCCGGTGCACTACCTGTGCGACGAGTCCAACGGCTGGCAGCCCGACATCGCCGACATGGAATCGAAGATCACCGACAAGACCAAGGCCATTGTCGTGATCAATCCGAACAATCCGACGGGTGCGGTGTATTCGTCGGAGGTGCTGCAGCAGATCGTGGATCTGGCGCGCAAGCATCAGCTGCTGCTGCTCGCGGACGAGATCTACGACAAAATCTTGTACGACGACGCCAAGCACGTGTCGCTGGCGTCGCTGGCGCCGGATCTGCTGTGCCTGACGTTCAACGGTCTGTCCAAGGCCTACCGGGTCGCGGGATATCGCTCGGGCTGGCTGGTGATCACCGGTCCGAAGGACCACGCGGAGGGCTTCCTCGAGGGCATCTCGCTGCTGGCCTCCTCGCGCCTGTGCCCGAATGTGCCCGCGCAACACGCGATCCAGGTGGCCCTCGGCGGGCACCAGAGCATCGAGGACCTCATCCTGCCCGGCGGGCGACTACTCGAACAGCGCGATGTGGCGTGGGAGCAGCTCAACACGATCCCGGGTGTCTCTTGTGTGAAGCCGCGCGGGGCGCTCTACGCCTTCCCCCGGCTGGACCCGGAAGTGCATGAGATCCACGACGATTCGAAGCTGGTGCTGGACCTGCTGCTGCAGGAGAAGATCCTGATGGTGCAGGGCACGGGCTTCAACTGGCCGCATCACGACCACTTGCGGATCGTCACCCTGCCGTGGGCGCGCGACCTGTCGGTGGCCATCGAGCGGTTCGGTAACTTCCTCGCGGGATACCGTCAGTAGCCCTGAACTGGGCATATGACCAGTGGCGCACAAGCGACACGGTCAAAAACAAACCGCTGGTACGAAAAAGTTCGGTTTTTAGAGACTTAGCTAGCGCAAAGAACCGCCTTTTGTGTACAGTGGGACTCGGCACTCAGGTGCCCGACCGGACCGCCTACCCCCCCTGGGCCGTCCGGTCCTGGATTGGCAGGCCTACCCCCCCTGGGCCGCCGATCCCCGGGCGGCGGAGACATCCCCCTGCTCTCCGCCGCCCCCTCCCACTTTCTCCGTCCCGCCTCGGGACAGCCCTTCGTACTTCGAGAACGATTGTCGTTTAGGCTCCCCGAGTGAGCGATCACCATCATCATTCCCACGACCATTCGGGACCGCTAGCGATCGGCGCGACCGCCGCTCGCGTGGTCGTCGGCCTGCTCGCCGTCATCGGCGTGCTGGTCGTGGCCGGTCTGGTGTGGCTGTGGCCCAGCGCGCAACAGGTCGACATCCCGCTGCCGATGCAGAGCGCGGGCGGCGGCGCGGTCACCACCGAGGCCGGCACCGTCGTCATGCAGGACATCGGTCCCTGCGGCAGCCCGTCGATCGGCCGGGTCTTCCCCGACGAGCCGCAGCAGCCGCGCAACGACTCCTACACCTGCGAACGCAGCATCGTCACCATCGACTCCGGACCGCACGAGGGCAACAAGACCCTCTTCGAAATCGCCAAGGGCCCGGGGCAACCGCAGCTGCACGTCGGGGATTCGCTGCGCATCGTGCGGCAGAGCGACGCCTCCGGCGTGCCCATGTACTCCTTCGACGACTACGCGCGCGGGCTACCGCTGTCCATCATCGTGATCGTCTTCGCGGTCGTGATCATCGCGGTGGCGCGGTGGCGCGGGCTGCGGGCGCTCATCGGCCTCGTCTTCGCCTTCGGCGTCGTCGTGAAGTTCCTTCTCCCAGCGCTTTTGGACGGCAAGCCGGCTATTCCGGTAGCCCTGGTCTCGGGTGCGCTGATCCTCTACGCGGTGCTGTACCTGGCGCACGGGGTGAATCTGCGGACCAGCTCCGCGCTGCTGGGCACCCTCGCCTCGATGGTGGTGGCGGCGGTGCTGTCCTGGGTGGCCCTGGAGATGACGCACCTGACCGGGTTGTCCGAGGAACAGAACACCAACGTCGCCACCTACCTGCAGCACGTCAGCATCACCGGATTGCTGTTGGCGGGCTTCATCATCGGCTCCCTCGGCGTGCTCAACGACGTGACCATCACCCAGGCGTCCGCCGCCTTCGAACTGGCGGCGCTGGACGAGAAGGCCACGCGCCGAAGCATTTTCGGATCCGCCATGCGGGTGGGCCGGGACCACATCGCCAGTACCGTCTACACCCTGGTGCTCGCCTACGCCGGCGGCGCGCTGCCGCTGCTGCTGCTGTTCAGCGTGGCGGGCCGCTCGATCGGCGACGTCCTCACCGGTGACGCGGTCGGCATCGAGATCGCGCGATCCGCCGTCGGCGGTATCGCACTCGCCCTGTCGGTGCCGCTGACCACCGCCATCGCGGTCATGCTGGCCCGGCCGTTCGGCCACAAGCCCGCGCTGAGCAAGACCGGCGGCGGTCCGCGCCGGACGGGCGCCGGAACGCGTACCGGTGCCCGGGCGGGCGCCGGAGCCAAGCGCCCGGTCGCGGACAGCGGGACGGGCGGGGCGCGCCGCCCGCGCGCCGCGGGGGCGGGCGGACCGGCGACGGGCGCGCTGCGCAAGGAGCGCCAGGCGGCCGGGACGACCCCGCCTTCAGGTGCGCCGCAGGCGAATCCGTCCTATCCGGGCAGTCCGCCGAGTCCGGACCAACCGCCCGCGCCCTGGTCCCTGCGCGCGAATTCGGGGGGTGCGGGCAATGCCCAGGACATCACCGATCCGCGCCATCCGATCACCGGCGGGATCCCGAGGCCGCTGCCGCCCAACCCGATTCAGCAGCCGCCGCCCACCGGTCCGGCGAGTGGTTTCGACCCGTGGAACTCCACGCCCGGGCCGGGTGCGGGTGAGCGGCCGGATCGCGGTACCGGCTGGGGCTCGGGAACCGATGCGGCTCAGCCGAATACGCCGCCGGATCCGGATGACCCGCCGCGCCCGCGCGGCGGCAGGCACTCTCGGCCCTGATCGGGGTTTCCGCTCGGTAACCACCGCGGAATCGGGGCCGAAGTCGCTGACACGCTGGGCGTGTGGATTCCCGCTGTTAGGGGTGTGATCGAGTACGGTGACCGTGCGGTGCGAGTTGCTCCGCAATTGCCACAATTCCGGTTCATCGCAGGTGCCAGGTTCCGGGTCCGGAGGATGCTCCGCATCGTGCCCCGTGACCCGCCGGCCTTCGAGCGACCGGGTGCGAAAACAGCTGCGAGAGTGGTGTTCCGGGGTTGGATCACCACTCTCGCAGCGTTCTGTTCAGGCCGTTCCGGCGCTCTTCAGGCCGGTCGTGCGCTCTTCAGGCCGGTAGTGCGCTCAGAGTCGCTGCCACAGAGCGGGAGTCGCGGTCGGCATCCAGTTCGGGTCGTACACCGTGTGCGCCTGCCGGCACCGGTACCTGGCGCCCTGATAGGTGACCACGTCGCCGACGGCGTACTTGCCGCCCACCCGCCATTCGTCGCCGGCGGGCTTGTCCGTGGTGGTCGGGTGCTGATGAGTGGTGGTCACCGGCGGCTGCGTGGTCGCGGGGGGCGTGGTGACCGGCGGCTTGGTGGTGACCGGGGGCTTGGTGGTCGGCGGCACGGTCGTGGGCGGCGCGGTGGTGGGACGCGTTGTGGTGGGCGGGTTTCCGCCGCCGCCACCGATCTGCACGTCCACGCACGAGTAGAAGGCCGCGGCGGTGTCGCCGATGTTCCAGATGGCCAGCAGCTTCTGGCGGCCGGTGAAGTTGCCGAAATCGATGGTGTGCGTGGTGCCCTGCGCGGGCTGCTGCATGTTGCCGTCGAATACGCCGAGCCGGGTGTTGCCGATGTAGTACTCCCAGTTCAGCGTCCGGTGATTGGCGGTGAACGTCCAGCTGAAGGTCGCGGTCTTGCCGACCTGCTGGACCTTCCAGGGCTTGGAATCGTCGTCCAGATCGGCGAATTGGCCGAGATTCGCGCTGCAGTTGCGCAGGCCCTTGGGGCCCTCCACGCTCTGCGGTTCGTACTTGATCGCGCCGCAGGACACGGTGCCCGCGGCGCACTGCGCCTGTCTGCTGAAGGTCGTGATGTAGCCGTGCGCCTGGGCGTCACCGGCGGGCAGCAATGCCAGAATGGGCGAAATGCCCAGGGCGGCCCCGACAATGGACAGTCTTCTACTAACCACGTGAAACTCCTTGCGAGAGTGAGACAGCGGGGGCCCGCACGCTGTCTCGTGACATAGCTGTGACGTGATCTGGATCACTTTGAAGCAGAATCGTGCTCTAAAAGATATGGTCCGGCAACGCGTTGGTCAAGCGTCCTAGCTCAGAAGATCGAAAATTCGTTGCGCACAGCAAACTTCGGTTCGCTCGCAGCAAACCTGACTCGTAAGTAGCTGGGAAAACGCTGAATTCAGACCGTCGAGCGGGCCGCCACGCAGAGAGCCGACACGCCGTCGGCGTCGGTGGCGAAATGGTCGAAGCCGCTCGGGACCCCGAATTCGGCGAAGGAGACCTCGGAATCCGGGACGGGCAGCGCCGGGACCGGAATGCGCACGGCGGCATGCAGATCCCGGACCTGCGTCAGCTCGATCACCCGCCGGGCATTGTCGGCGCGCACACCGCCGCAGGCCATCACGTCGATGCGGCCGTCCGCGAGGTTCACCAACTGCGTGATCAGCGGGACGCCGTCCAGGACCGAGTCCTGCCTGCCCGAGGTGAGCAGCCGGGTGAATCCCGATTCCAGTAGTAGATCGAAGCCGGCGAACGGGTCGGCGCACACGTCGAACGCGCGGTGGAACGTGACCTCGATGCCGTCGGCGGCAGCGAGTAGCTCGGCGTTGGCCGAAGCGTCCAGATTGCCGCGTTCGTCGAGCGCGCCGACCACGACCCCGTGCGCGCCCACCCGCCGCGCCAGCTCGACGTCGGCCCGCATGAGCGCCACCTCCTCGGCGGAGTAGCGAAAGTCGCCCGGGCGCGGCCGGATCAGGACGTGCACCTCGGTGTCGACCACTTCCAGCACCGCTGCCTCGATCAATGCCGCGCTCGGGGTCAGTCCGCCCACCGACAATCCGCTGCACAGTTCGACGCGATCCGCCCCCGCCGCCTCCGCGATCCGCACCCCGGCCATCGACTCCACGCCGATCTCCACCCGCACCGCCCGCGTCTCCGTCATACCTTGCAGTATGGGCGAAAACCCGCGACGGCGTTTGCCAACGATTAACGACTGCTGTCTGAAGATCAGCGTTCAGCGCGGTGTCGTCCACGTGCGCTCGCGGTGAGGAGGCCGTGCGCGGCCGTCCGGACGCGGTGGGTCGTGCCGCGTGGTGAGCCTGCCGGGGCCCGGGCGAGCAGGGTGGAACGACGGCGGAGTGGGCCGCGGCTGCCGCGCCCGAGGCGCGTGAAACGCAAAGGGCGCGCTACCGGGTGGGTAGCGCGCCCTCGACTGTCAGGCGGTGCGGGTCAGCTCTTCTTGCCCGGGGCCTTCATGCCGGACTTGAAGCCGAGCCCACCGGGCTTGGCGGCCGGGGGATTGGCCGCGCCGTTCGCTTCGGTGCCGTTCGCCTCGGTGCCGTTGGCGGCCGGGGTGCCGTTGGTCTCGGGAGCGCTGGTCTCGGCCGGAGCCGCGACCGCTTCCTCGACCTCGTCGGCCGGAGCCGAAGTGGCCGGTGCCGCAGGCGCTTCGGCGGCCGGAGCCGCCGGAGCGGCCGCGCCGGGCGCCTTGGTGGTCGGGCGCTTGAGGCCGGACTTCATGGCCAGGCCCTTGGGGGCGATGGACGGCTTGGCCTCGGCGGGCGCCGCCGACGCCGGGGCCGCGGGTGCCTCGGCCGCCGGAGCCTCGGCAGCAGGTGCCTCGGCCGGAGCGGCGGGGGCCGCCGGGGCTGCCGGAGCCGCTGCGCCGGGCGCCTTCGCGGTGGGGCGCTTGAGGCCGGACTTCATGGCCAGGCCCTTGGGCGCGATGGACGGCTTGGCTTCGGCAGGAGCCTCGGCGGCGGGCGCCGCGGCGGCCGGAGCTTCGGCCGGAGCCGATTCCGCCGGTGCCGCAGCGGTTTCGGCCTTCGCGCCGGGCGCCTTGGCGGCGCCCTTCATGGCCAGACCCTTACCGGGGGCCTTCGCCGGACCCTTCATGGCCAGGCCCTTGACGGGGGCGGCCGGGGCCGCCGAGGCCTCGGGAGCCGTTGCCGCGGACTCGGTTTCGGCGGCGGCGGGGGCCGCGGCCTTCGCACCGGGTGCCTTGGCGGGACCCTTCATGGCCAGGCCCTTGCCGCCCGGAGCCTTGAGGCCACCCTTCATCCCCAGGCCCTTGGCCGGAGCGGGCGCGGCCGGAGCCTCCGCCGAATCGGTTGCCGCGGCGGCGGTCTCGGCGGCGGGGGCCTTCGCGCCCGGAGCCTTCAGACCACCCTTCATGCCCAGACCCTTGCCGCCGGGGGCCTTGAGGCCGCCCTTCATACCCAGACCGCCACCCGCGGGCGCGGCCTTGGCCTCGGCCGGAGCCGCCTCGGCCACAACCTCCGGCTCGGGCTCGGGCTCGGCGACCGGTTCGGGTTCTTCGACCTTGGGGACCTGGATGACCTTCAGGTTCTCGGTCATCGCAGCCGCGTCGATCCGGTCGATGGACTGCAGCATCAGCTGCGCGACATCGACGACCTCGACACCCTGACCGACCTCGCCACCATCCTTACGCGCGGTGACACCGTCGGTCAGCATCACCCGGCAGAACGGGCAACCGGTCGCGATCATCGACGGCTCGTTGCCACCGTTCAACGCATCCAGGGCCTCATCGACACGGTCGACGTTGATGCGCTTGCCGAGCTGCTCTTCCATCCACATCCGCGCACCACCCGCGCCACAGCACATCGAACGCTCACCATGGCGTGGCATCTCCAACAGCTTCGAACCCGACGCCTCCATCAACTCACGCGGGGCGTCGTAGATCTTGTTGTGCCGGCCCAGATAGCACGGGTCGTGGTAAGTGACGTTCTGCGCGACCGGGGACACCGGAATCAGCTT
>NZ_JBSFNO010000022.1:0-130845 GCF_053981095.1 Nocardia sp. NPDC003693 | reverse complement strand
AGCATGGCCAGCCGCAGCACGATGCCGTCCCCGATGGGCACATCGGCCGCCGAGGACGCGGTGCCGGTGGCGAAGGGGTTCACCGTCGAACACAGCACGCCCACACCGGCGCCCGCGATGATCGCGCCGACCGCGGTCATGCGGTCGTAGCCCAGGGCCAGGGTGAGCGGCACCAGTAGCGCGTAGAAGCCGAGGGTCTCCTCCGCGAAGCCTTCCACCGTGCCCGCGATGGCGAAGATGACCATGATGCCGACGATCAGCAGGAAAGATCGATCGCGCAGTTTGTATGCGAGCCTGCCGATTCCGCTGTCGAGCGCGCCGGTGGCGAAGGCGACGGTGATGAACGCGCCCACCGCCAGCACGAACAGGAATACCGCCGCCGCACCGTACAGCGCGCCGCTGGCATCGGGCGCGACCTGACCGTTGTCGGGATTCTGAATGCCGTAGAGCCCGTTCACCGGCGCCAGGAACAGATCCCGGACGCGCTCGCCGAAGCTCTTGGTCGCCTCGATGCGGTGATAGGACCCGGCGATGGTCTTGCCGTCCTTGTCCACCTGGTACGCGCCCGGCGGAATGACGAAGGCCGCCAGCCATACCGCGACCATCACCCCGGCGAGAATGGTGTAGGTCGAGGGGAAGGATCGTTTCTTCTTGTGCGAGGCCGGTTTCGGGTCCACGACCGCGGTATCGCTCATTTGCGCATCCTGTTCGCGAAGAGCTGGAAGAATTCGGCTTCGGCCAGTGCCACGTTGCCCAGTTCGCTGAGCAGGACGCGCTCGTTGAAGCCGTGCATGTTGCAGCGGGAGTCCTCGGCTCCGATCATGATGACCTCGGAGTTCGGATTGGCGGCCGCCATGGAATTGGTGAGCGGGATGGAACCGCCCATGGCCGAGTCCACGACATCGGTATTCCATGCCTTGCCCATGGCTTCACGCATGGCGGCGTAGGCGGGGCCCGTTGTGCCCGCCGCGAATCCGGCGCCGACGTCGCCACCGGTGACCCGCAGTTCGATGCCGAAGGGCTTGACCTTCGACAGGTGCTCGATCACCGCTCGCTGCCCCTCGGCGGGATCCTGTTCGGGATGCACCCGCACGTTGAGGTAGGCCCGCGCGTACGGAATCACCGCGGAGGCAGCGGTTTTCACCGGCGGCGCGTCCAGGCCGATGACGGTGATGGCCGGACCGTACCAGATGCGCTCGCCGATGGGGCCGGTGCCGAGCAGTGGCATTCCGGGTTCCATGCCGGTGACCTCGGCGAATTCCTCGTCGGTGTAATTCGCGCCGGTCCAGGTGTCGCGGCGCAGCCCCGGAACGGCCACATTGCCGTCGGCGTCGTGCAGGGTGGCCAGGGCGTGGGTCAGCGCGAGCAGCGCGTCGGGCGCGGCGCCGCCGAATTGGCCCGAATGCACCGGGGCCGCGAGGGTGCGCACTTCGACGAAGACGTCCGCGACCCCGCGCAGGGCGGTGACCAGGGTCGGGGTGCCGGCGCGAATATTGCCCGCGTCGCAGATGAGCAGGGCGTCGGCCTGGAACAGCTCGGGCTGCTCGACGGGGTAGTCATCGAAGCCGGAACCGTATTCCTCCTGGCCCTCGATGACCAGGGTGATGCCCACCGGGGGTTTGCCGCCGAATGCGCGCAGGGCGCCGATGTGGGCGACCACATTGGCCTTGCAATCGGCCGCGCCGCGGCCGTAGATCGCGCCGTCGCGCTCGGTCGGGGTGAACGGCGGTGTATTCCAGAGGCTTTCGTCGCCCGAGGGCTGCACGTCGTAGTGCGCGTACAGCAGAACCGTCGGCGCGCCGGGCGGTGCGGGGACGCGGGCGTAGATGACGGGGGAGGTCTCGGGCAGTGTCAGCACTCGAATGTCCTCGACACCGGATTTCCGCAACTCTTCAGCAATGAGGTCGTGCGCCGCCTGCACATTCGCCTTCGGATAGTCCGGAAAGGCGATGGAGGGAATCGCTACCAGCTGTTCGAGCAGCTCTTTCAGGTCGGGCATCAGATCGTTGACAGTGCTACGCAGGTCGGGGCGCAGATCCATGCGCCCATGAAACCACTACCCGATGCCGGATCAGCGAATCTACAGCCACTTTTCCCGAGAATCTCGGCGGGCCGGTTCGCGCGGCTCCGGCCGGGGATCGACCGGCTCAGCGGCGGCGTCGTCGCGCGCCGACCCGGTCAGCGCCCCGCGATAGCGGGCGGAATCGGGATGGCCGCCGGGTCGGAAAGCACTGCGCGCCGGGCGAATTCGATCGCACCGAGCAGCATGGCGTCCGCGCCGAGCCGGGCGGGAAGCACGGTCAGGTCCAGCGCCGGGGTCAGCGCGCGGCGACCCGCCAGCCGTTCCTCGATGACCGGGGTCAGCCAAGGAAACCAGCCGGCCAGGGTGCCACCGAGCACGATCTCCTCCACGTCGAGCAGCGCGTGAATTCCCACGATGGCCACACTCAGCGCTCGCGCCGCGATCTCGATCGCCGCGAGCGCCCGCAGGTCCCCGGCCGACAGCTCAGCGATCAGCCGCGAATCGGCCGCGGCCGGCCCGAGCTCGCGCAGTGCCGCGCCCAGCCCCGCCGCCGCGAGCACCGCCTCCGGGCCCGCGTACAGCACCAGGCATCCGCGCGCACCGCACACGCACACCGGACCGTCCAGCGCCACCGGCATGTGCCCCGGCTCCCCCGCCACCCCGTGACTGCCGATCTGAATTCGCCCGTCCAACACCACCCCGCCGCCGATTCCGGTGCCGGCTTCGATCAACACCAGGCTCCGCCCCCGCGAGCCCGCGTGAAACTCCGCGAAGGCGGCGGCGTTCCCATCGTTGATGACGTCGACCGCACACCCCGTGCCGATCAGCCGCTCCCCCACCAGCTCTCGCAACCGCACCGGCTGGAACCACCCGAAATCCGGTGCGAGAGCCACGGTCTGCGCCGCGTCGTCGAGCACCGGACCCGCCATGGCGATGACGACTCGAACCAGCTTCGCGGACGCGCCGGTCATGACGCGCGCCGAGTCCGGCGTAGCCGCCGAGCCCGCGGTGTCCGATGGCCCACCGGCCACCCCGGCGGGCCCGGACGCGCCGCCCGCAGCCCGACGCACGGCCTCGGCCACTGCGTCGGCCATGATCTCCGGTTCCCCGGGCGGGCAGCGATGCGCCGAATCCTCCCGCCACACCACGTTTCCCCCGAGGTCCGCGACCATCACCCGCAGTCGCTCCGCGGTGATCTGGACGGCAACGCTCAACGCCCGCAAGGGAATCAATCGCAGCGGCCGCCCCGGCCGCCCCCGCCCCCCACCGCGCAGCGCGTCGTCCTCCCCCACCAGTCCCCGCTCGATCAGGTCCGCCACCAACGCCGTCACCGATCCGTGCGCCAAACCCGTCGCCGTCGCGATCTCCGTCCGCGCGCAGGGCTCGTGCTCGGCGATGTGCCGCAGCACCCTCCCGAGGTTCGCCCGCCGCACCGCCGCGGAGTCCGCCGGCCCGCCCCCCGAACGCGCGCCCGCCGCCCGCGATGTCCCTGTCACCGCACGACCCGAATCCAGCGGGTGATGGCGGGAGCACCCAACGAAGCCCCAGACAAGCGCCGTACGAACACGCGAGGGCTGCCGGATCCGAGGGTGGGTGCGTCTTTCACACGTCGAGATTATGCTGGGCGTGATTTATTTCAAGCATTGACGTAAATAGCGACCAGAGGTTGACATGGCTGTGCAGCGAATCGGGCGGCGGACACTGTTCATCGGAGCGGGGGTGGCGGCGCTGGCCACCGCATGCGCCCGGGAGGCGGAGTCCTCCGGCGGGGCGACGGTGGTCACGACGTCGGGGCCCGTGCGGGGCGAGCGGCGGGATACGGGTGTGGCCTTCCTCGGGATCCCGTACGCGCAGCCACCGGTCGGCGACCTGCGGTTCGCGGCGCCGGCGGCGGTGACGCCGTGGGGCGAGACGCGGGACTGCACGGCGTACGGGCCCACCGCGCAACGCAAGTCGCTGACCGAGGTCACCGCCATTCCGGAGCCGAGCATCCCGGGCGACGGGGTGTTGAATCTGAACGTGTTCACGCCGAAGCCGGGCGCGGACGCCGGGCTGCCGGTGCTGGTGTGGATCCACGGGGGCGGATTCGTGGCCGGGTCGGCGGCCAGCCCCTGGTACGACGGGGCCGCGTTCAACCGGGACGGCGTGGTCGTGGTGTCGATCGGCTACCGGCTGGGCATCGAGGGCTTCCTGCACGTCGAGGGCGCACCGGACAATCGGGCGGTACTGGACTGGATCGCGGCGCTGGGCTGGGTGCGCGACAACATCGCGGCGTTCGGCGGCGATCCGGGCAGGGTCACCGTGGCCGGGCAGTCGGCCGGTGGCGGCGCGGTCTGGGCGCTCATGGCCGCTCCCGCCGCGCGCGGGCTGTTCCACGCCGGAATCTCCGCCTCGGGGGCGCTCTCGCAGCCCAATTCGCGCGCCGCCGGGCTCGCGGTGGCCGCGCTGTTCACCGCCCGCACCGGGTTGCCCGCCACCGCGGCCGCGCTGCGGGATCTCACCGACGATCAGATGCAGTCCTGCGAGGACAGGATGCGCGAGATCGGACCGGGTAGCGAGACGGTGCCGGCGCTGGCCCTCGCGCCCTTCGCCGACGGGGTCACCATCCCCCTGGACAGCGCCGAGCTCCTGAAATCCGGTGCGGCGACCAATGTTCCGCTGCTGCTCGGTTTCACCCGCGACGAGTTCAACGACATGACCCGCGATCAACCGGTCACCGCGGACACCCTGCCCGCGGCCTTCGCCGTACTGGGCCTGCCGCCCGAGCGGATCGCGGGCTTCCGCGCCGCCTACCCGGGCGATTCCGCCGCGGAACTGCTCGGCCAGGCCCAGAGCGACACCCTGCTGCGCGCACCCACCTACCGGGTCGCCGAGGACCGCGCGACTCGCAATCAGGCCACCTGGCTGTACGAATTCACCTGGGCTTCAACGGCTCCCGACTACCGGGGCAGTTCCTTCCACTGCCTGGACCTGCCCTTCGCCTTCGACTGCCTGCGCGCGCCGGGCGTCACCGCCGTCGCGGGCGACACTCCCCCGCAGGCCCTGGCCGACGCCGTGCACCGCGCCTGGGTGTCGTTCGTCACCGCGGCCGATCCGGGCGCGCACTGGCCGCGCTACACCGTCGAGCGGCGCGAGACCATGATCTGGTCCGAGTCGCCGCGCGTGCAGTCCGATCCTTTCGCCGCCCAGCGGGGGCTTTGGCTGTCCTGACCGGCGCGTCCTGCGCGACGGCACGGCTCCCGTGCGGCCCCCGCCGTTTCGAATGGCAAACTGGGGGCTACTACCAGGCAGAGAGAATTGCCCAGCACGTCGCAATGGACGGATGGTTTCGAATGCTCGGATTTCGCCGGTGGGTCGCACCCGCCGTACTGGTCGCCGCCGCCACCCTCCCCGCGACAGCTCCGGCATCGGCGGCCCCCGACGAGACCCGGGCCGCACTCGGCGGCGGTTCCGGCATCGTGCTCGGCGGTCACGCCAAGTGCAGTCTGACCACCATCGGCCGGGACAGCGCCGGCCGCCTCGTCGGCTTCACCGCCGGGCACTGCGGTGAACCGGGCGCACCGGTGGCCGGTGAGCAGTTCCCCGAGGCCGGCGCCGTCGGCCGCGTGGTCAGCTCCGACGAGACCCTGGATTACGCGGTGATCGAGTTCGATCCGGCCAAGGTCACCCCGCTGCGCTCGGTGGGCAACACCACCATCGCCGGTCTGGCCGCCGCGCCCCCGAGCGCCTGGGACGTGGTCTGCCAGAACGGCCGCACCATCGGCGAGGCGTGCGGCGTCGTGTGGTCCGCCGGCCCGGGCGGCTTCATCGAGCAGGCCTGCTCCAGTTACGGCGACTCCGGCGGCCCGCTGCTGCTCGGCGATCGCCTGGTCGGCCTGGTCTCGGGCCCGCTCATCAACGACACCCGCGCCATGCGCTTCACCTGCACCAGCGCCCTGAATCCCTTCCACACCCCGGTGGTCGCCGTCTCCTTCGATTCGGTCCGGGCCGCCGTGGACGCGACCAAGGGCGTCGGCGCGGGCTTCCAGCCGATCTGATCGCCGGCCGGAAACTCGGGGCGCGGCGGATTCGACGCCGCAGCGAGGCCACGCACCGGCCGGCAGCGTACGCCGCGACCCGGTCGGAGTCGCGGGCGACGGGACGCAGAACCCGATCCCGGAGCGTCGCGGCACAATTCCGGCACGTGTGTGCGAGATCTACCGCGCCGCATCGCTATTCGGCGAGTACGTCCAGCGCTCGATCGATATCCGCCTCGGTGTTGTACAGATGGCAGGCCAGGCGGAGGCGTCCGGCGCGGACCGCGCCCACCACTTTCGCCGCGCGCAGGCGTTCCAGCGTCGCCGCATCCGCGGGTACCGATACCACGGCCGAATCATCCACGGACAGGCCCAGTCCCGTGCGCAGCCGGTTCGCCAGCGCTACATCGTGCGCCCGGATCTCGGCGATACCGGTCGAGAGCAACAGCTCCAGGGCGGGCAGCTGGCCGATCCAGGCGGGCCACACCGGGGAGAGGTCGAAGCGGCGGGCATCGGTGGCCAGGCGCAGCGGCGCGTCGTAGACCGAATCCCAGGGATCGCCCCCGGCGTACCAGCCCGCGGCGACCGGGCGCAGGGTGTCCAGGGCTGCGTCCGTACCCGCGAGGAAGGCCGTGCCCTTCGGGCCGAGCAGCCACTTGTAGCCCACGCCCACAAGCCAATCCGCGCCGGTGTCGTGCACGGGCAGCCAGCCCGCCGCCTGACTCACGTCCAGCAGCACGCGGGCGCCGGCGGCGTGCGCGGCGGCGACCACGGTCCGGGCGTCCATGACCGCGCCGTCCGCGGACTGCACCACGGCGGCCGCGACCACATCGTCGTCCGGGCGCACCGCGGCCGCGAGTTCGGCGAATGGAGCGGTGCGTACGTGAATATCCCTGCGCGCCAGGAACGGCCAGATGACCGAGGTGAATTCCGATTCCGGCAGCAGCACGTTCGCGCCCGGCGGCAGGCTCTCGGCCACCAGGCCCACGAACTGTGAGACGTGCGCGCCGATGGCCACCCGGGCGGCGTCCACACCGAGCAGGCGTCCCAGGGCCGCGCGGCAGTTCGCGACGACGCCGTCGACGGCCACGATGTCGAACTCGCCGTGCACCCGGCGCTGTTCGGCGGCCGTCACCTCGGCCGCGACCGTGGTCGGGAGCAATCCGTAACTGGCCGCGTTGAGATAGGTCACGGTGGGCGCGAAGGCGTTTCGAACCGAGGCGGGCAGCAGATCGGGGGTGCGAGCGAGGGTCATCACCCCATGGTGCCCCGGCCGGGCGGGCCCGGAAAAGAGCCGGTGGGCCGGGAACTGGTCTGTTCCCGGCCCACCGTTATTCGACCGGTTCGACGCGGACCGGGGGGCGGTTACCGCGTCGGGGGGTCGGCGGTCGCCGCGCCGACCGGTCGAAATCTTCTCAGGCGGAGCGTGATTCGGCCGTCGCGACGGCCTTCAGCTTCGCCTCGCGGCGGAACCGCAGGATGCCGTCCTCGATGGCGCCCTTGCGGAGCATGGCGCGGTCGCGGAAGTAGTTGTTGATGACCAGCCACGGCCCGCGGGTGCCCTGGCGCGGCATGACGCCGTCACCGCGCTGGATGTAGCCCGAGGTGAGCGCACCGCCCATGAGCGAGGCCTCGGAGCGGTCGCCCTCCTCCGGCACGGCCACGACCTGCGAATAGCCTTCGGCCCGCATGTGATTGAGCAGGCGGCAGAAGTACTCGGCGGCCAGATCGGCCTTCAGGGTCCAGGAGGCGTTGGTGTAGCCCAGGATCACCATGGCGTTGGGGACATTGCTGAGCAGTGCGCCCTTGTACGCGACCAGATCCCGCGTCGCCAGCGTCTCACCGTCGACCTCGAGCTGTGCGCCGCCGAGCATCTGCACGGTCAGGCCGGTCGCACTCACGATGATGTCGGCTTCGAGCTCCTCGCCCGAACGCAGCCGGATGCCCTTCTCGGTGAAGGTCTCGATGTGATCGGTGGCGATGGAGGCCTTACCGCTGCGCAGGATGCGGAACAGGTCGCCGTTGGGCACCACGCACAGGCGCTGATCCCACGGGTTGTACGACGGGGTGAAGTGCCGCATGTCGATGTTCGGCCCGACCTGCGCACGCACCGCCGCGAGCATGAGCTTGCGCGAGAGCTTGGGGTTGGTGCGCGAGAGCTGGTAGCTGGCGCGCTGCAGCGCGATGTTGCGCGCGCGGCCGGCCCTGTAGGCCACGGCGGCGGGCACCCGGGCGAGCTTGAGGCCCACCGCGACCGGGTCGTCGGCGGGCAGCGCGGCGATGTAGGTGGGCGAACGCTGCAGCATGGTGACGTGCGCGGCGTCCTTGCTCATGGACGGAATCAAGGTGATGGCCGTCGCGCCGCTGCCGATGACCACGACCTTCTTGCCGGTGTAGTCCAGATCCTCGGGCCAGTGCTGGGGGTGCACGATCTGCCCGGTGAAGTTCTCCTGGCCGGGGAAGTGCGGCTGGTAGCCCTTGTCGTAGTCGTAGTAGCCGGTGCAGCCGACGAGGAAGTTGCTGGTGTAGGTCTCGGTCTCGCCGGTCTGCTCGTCGAAGGCCGTCACCGTCCACAGTCCCTCGGCGCTGTCGAAGCTCGCCGTGGTGACCTTGCGGCCGAAGCGGATGTTCTTCGTGACCCCGTACTCGGCGGCGGTGTCCTCGATGTACTGGCGGATGTTCGGGCCGTCGGCGAGCACCTTGGTGCCGATCCAGGGCCGGAAGCCGAAGCCGAAGGTGTACATGTCCGAGTCCGACCGGATGCCCGGGTACCGGAACAGGTCCCAGGTGCCGCCGATGGCGGTGCGCCGCTCCAGGATGAGGTAGCTGCGCCCGGTGTTCTCCCTGCTCAGGTGGCAGGCCATGCCGATACCGGACAGGCCCGCGCCGATGATCAGTACGTCGACATGCCGCGTCATTGAGGTACTCGCTTCGTCTGGTCGTCTACCCGGGCTTCGTCGTCCGAGTGCCCCCGGAATGTTACGTGTTATCCGGGGTAACGTCTACTATAGCCGTGGACCGCCGTCCGGGGTGCGGGTGACGGCGGTCCACCCGGCTCGGGAACCCCGCGGCGTCAGGCCGCGTGCGAGTGCCCCGAACGGTCCGGCTCCGAGCGGTACCGCGTGGTCGAACCACCGATGCCGAGCACCTTCCACACCGTCTTGGCGACCGGATTCATCAGCCCGATGCGCTGGGCCAGTGCTCGCACGTCACCGAAGTACCCGGCGAAGGTCTCCTTCGAGTCGGGCAGCCAGAAGAAGACCTCCCTGCGCACCCGATCCGGGATGCCGAACTCCCGGAAGAACGCGCGCGGCGGAATGATGATCGCCCGCCCGCCGATCCACATGACGATCGGGAAGGCCAGCGAGAGCACGAAGCGGGCCAGCTGATTCGCCTCGGGCACATGGTGTTCCAGGTACTCGTGGGCGAAGGAGATGTGCCTGGCCTCCTCGGCGACGTGAATCGCCATGACGCCGCGCATGATCGGGTGTATGTCCTCGCCCGCGCGCAGAATCGCCTTCTGGATGTGGTCGATCGGCTCCTCGCCCGAGAGCACCGCGATGAAGAACAGATTCGGGAACAGCGCGGCCAGGGGCGGCACGACATAGGTGAGCTGCCGCAGGATCGGGCCCATCCCGGGCACGTCGCGCCCGATACGGTTCACCATCTCCTGGAACATGAGGGTGTGGTTGCACTCCTCGATGACCTCGTGGGTGCAGTACCGGAATTCGGGCGAACCGTTGGGCAGCTTGAAGGTCTGCTGCACCATGCCGCCGATGAGCAGGGTCTCGAATTGCAGGCCGACCTTGGCGATGTTGGCCTGCCGCCACTGCCCGATCTCGATCTTGCGGGCCTCGGATTGCGCCTGGTACCAGGGATGGCGGGCGAACATGTCGCCGGAGGCGGGCAGAATCCAGCGGGGATCGCCCGGGATCACGGCGAAAGCCGAGTTGTCCCAGTCGATGTCGGCGTAGGGATCGAAGTGCTTGTCGACCGAGCCCTGCGAGAGCAGCAGGACCTTCTCGGCATAGCTCTGCGCGAGCGCGAGCACGGACTCGGCGGATGCGGGTGCTGACACCATTGTCAGGCCTCCTGGGAGTGACAGAAATTACTGTATCTTATGGTTACATCTATCTCCCGGAGACGTCAACAGCGGCCGACCGACCGTTACCGCCAGAATGTGGGATCCAGCCCCCACGCCGCGAATTCCGCTGCGACACAGTCGCGCAGCGCCGCGCGGGTCGGGAAGCGATCGGGATCCGCGCCGGTCACCGCGAGGGTGACGGTGTCGCCGTCACTGGACCAGGACAGGTTCAGGCCGACCTCGACCCGGCGGAACAGCTCGGTCGCGCCCGCGCAGACGACCGGGCGCATGAGCACCGTGCGGGCGCGCACACCGCCGATGGTCGCCACCGCGCTCCCGGTCTCGCCGAGATTGGTGCACAGGCACTCCGGCGCCTTCGCGGTCCGGGAGAAATAGCCGAGCACGAAGCGCGGCAGCATCATCTGCACCGGTTGCAGGTGTTGCAGCGCGGGCGTCGTGGCGGGATCGGCGTAGGCGCGCGCGGCCTGTTTGATGGCGGCGCGCACCCGGGACAGATCGGTGCGCTCACCGGCGCGGTACGGGACCGCGATGGGCAGGCCGGTGGTGGCGTTGCCGCGCGGATCGTCCTGCCCGCGCATCGAGTGCGGGATGTCCACCCGCACGGTGGCGCCGTCGGCGATGCGGCCGGAGCGGCCGAGCACGCCGACCCCGACGCCGATCATGAGGCCGTTCGCGGTGCCGCCGTGCGCGGCAGCGACGCTGTTCCATTCCGCGAGTGGGACTTCCACGACGACGTCGGCCGGGGTGTAGGTGTCCGGGAGCGGCAGCGCCGGTTCGGCCGGGCGTGGGTTGCGGGCGGGTTCGGTGACCGCGCGCGCGGCGAGCGCCGCGCGCACTCCCCTTGCCGCCGCGGCCAGCTGAGCCGCGGCGTCGGCGAAGTGCCTGCGGTACAGGCCGTCTCGCGGCGTCGTCCCGACCAGCCTGCCGGAGCCGCCGTCCGCCGCCGGCGCGGCGCCGAGGTCGAGCCGGTACAGCGCGTCGCCGAGGGCGTAGAGCACCGCGCCGCCGTCGGCACCCACATGGGAGGTGACCAGGGACAGCAGCATGCCGCCGGCGGCGGTGGGCGCGGTGGACAGCCGCCACACCCGGCCCGCGACGGGATCGAAATCCACCCGGGTCTGGGCGAGAAACCAGTCCAGGACGCCGTTCTCGGGCACGGGCTCGGTGTCCCGGCCCAGCGCCAGGGAGTACTCCGCGCGCACCCACCAGGGCCGGGCCAGAGGAATCGTGGTGGTGCGGACCCGGCGGGCGAGGAAACCGTGCGCCAGGTGCGCGTGCAGGCGCTCCAGGACCTCGGGGTCCACGGGCTCGTCGAAGCGCCACGCCACCTGGTTCACCAGGGCATTGCCGTACAGATCGTGCAGTTTGAGGAACAGGTCGTCATCGGCGGTGAGCCGGTTCATGGCGACCGGGACCGGCGAGGCCACGGGCGCGGGTGCGGTGGGTGCCGCCATGGGAATCCTCCTGATCAGCGATTGCGCAGCGTGCGAACGGTCAAGGGAGCGAAGACGATTGCGATGAGCAGCGCGGCGCCGATCGACCAGAGCAGATCGCTGCCGCCGGCGCCGGTGTCGGCGAGGGTGCGCACGGCGGCCACCAGGTGCGAGACCGGGTTGTAGTCCGACACGTGGCGCAGCCAGGTCGGCATGGCCGACTCGGGTACCAGGGCGTTGGAGGCGAAACTCAGGAAGGTCAGCACCAGCATGGACATGCCCTGCACCGCCGCCGGCCGGGCCACGGTGACGCCGATGAACGCGAAGATCCAGCTCATGGCGGTGGTAGCCAGCACCACCAGGAGTGCGCCGAGTATCAATCCGCCGGGATGGTCGGGGCGGTAACCCATTCCGAAGCCGACCAGCAACACCATGGCCGCGGCGATGACGTAGCGCGTCGCGCCCGCGACCAGGGCGCCGGTGACCGGTGCGGAGCGGGCGATCGGCATGGCGACGAAGCGATCGAAGACCCCGGACCGAATGTCCTCGGAGAGTTGAACACCCGTCGCCACCGACGAGGTGAGCACGATCTGCACCAGCACACCCGGAATCAGGGTGGGCAGGTAGGCGTGCATGCTGCCCGCGATGGCGGTGCCGAACACGCTGCCGAACAGCAGCGGCCCGATGATCGGCAGCAATACCGCGTCGTAGAGCAGTTGCGGGCTGTGCCGGAAGGTCAGCATGCCGCGCTGGGCCATGATGAGCGATTGCCGCAGTCCCGCACGGGGTCCCAGGTGCAGTACCGTCGGGCGGCGCTCGATGCGCCGGACCGGGCGGGCGGGTGCGGTGGTGAGGACGGTCATGAGGCGGCCCTGCTGTCTGTCGAGTGCTGGGTGAGCGCCAGGAACACCGAGTTCAGGTCCGGGCGGTCGACGGCGAAGCCGCGCAGGCGAATTCCGCTCGCGCGGCAGGCGGTGACGACATCGGCGGCGCTGTCGATGTCGCGCAGGGGCACCGAGAGGGTGGCGGGGGTGTCCCCGTGCAGCGGGGTGACCCCGATGATGCGTTCCACGGCGGCGTCGGCGAGCGGACGCTGGGCGGGGTCCACCAGGTCGATGCGCAGCATCTCCTCCCCCAGCGCGGATTTCAGCTCGCCCGCCGAGCCCTCGGCGACCACGACACCCTTGTCGATGACGGCGATGCGGTCGGCGAGCGCGTCGGCCTCCTCCAGGTACTGGGTCGTGAGCAGGATGGTCGCGCCGCGGTCGACCAGCCCGCGCACGACCGACCACATCCGTTCGCGGGTGTGCGGGTCCAGGCCGGTGGTCGGCTCGTCCAGGAAGATCAGCGGCGGCAGCGTGATCAGCGTGGCCGCCAGGTCCAGGCGGCGGCGCATACCGCCGGAGAAGGTGCCCACCCGGCGCTGGGTGGCGGCGGTGAGCTCGAACTCCTCGAGCAGTTCGTGCGCGCGCAGGGTGGCCGCGCGCCGGGTCAGGCCGAGCAGTTGACCGAAGAGCCGCAGATTCTCCAGGGCCGTGAGGTTTTCGTCGACCGCGGCGTACTGACCGGTGAGCCCGATCATGGACCGCACCGCGGTGGCCTGGCGCACCACGTCGTGGCCGAAGATCAGGGCGTGGCCGCTGTCGGGGCGCAGCAGGGTGGCGAGCATGCGGACGATGGTGGTCTTGCCCGCGCCGTTCGGGCCGAGCAGTCCGAAGACGGTGCCCGCGGTGACGTTCAGATCCACGCCCCCGACGGCGGTGAGTGATCCGAACGTCTTGCCCAGTGCCCGGGTCTCGATGGCGTACTCGGTGCTCATGAGGCACCTCCGATCCTGATCGGCGCGACCGCCGCGCCCGGCCGCGCTGCCGGAAGCGAGGGTGACGCAAGGGATTCGATGACATCGGCGGCCCGCGCGACACCGTCGTCGCGGAAGCGGGCCGCGTAGGCGGCGGCGCGCGACACCGTGCCGGGCTCGGCCGCGCGCACCAGCAGGCGTTCCAGCCGGTCGGCCGAGAGCGCGGTGAACGGCATGGTGACCCCGAGCCCGAGGGTCTCGAGCTGCCGCCCCCAGAACGGCTGATCGGCCTGCACCGCGCAGATCACCTGCGGCACACCGGCTCGCAGCGCGGCGGCGGTGGTACCCGCGCCGCCGTGATGCACGGCCACCGCGCAGCGCGGCAGCACCGCGCGGTGGTCGACCTGATCGACCACGGCGACATCGGCGGTGATGCCGGGCCGGAACGCCGCGCCGCTCAACAGCAATCGCCGGCCCTGTCGCTTGCACGCGGTGCGCACCAGCAGTTCGAGGTCACGATGGTCCCCCACCGGCATGGAACCGAATCCGACGTACACCGGCGGCGTATCGGCGGCCAGCCAAGCGTCCAGTCCGGACACGGACCTGGCGGGCTCCGTCCCGAACCTGTTTCGAGCAAGCGGGATTTCGCCTGGCGAGGACCCATCGTGCAGTCCTCGCGCGCCGCTACCCACCGACACCGGGTGCACCGATCCGGGAGTGGGGTCGTCGAGTGCCGACGCGGCAAGCCCCGATCCGCCGTCGACGGCGTCGAGCGCCGGTGGCCCGGGAACGCCCGAGCCGAGTGGCCGGCCCGGAATCACCGGAAAGCCGGTGAACGCCGCGCCGTCGAGTTCGGCGCGGAGCCCCGGGAAGAGTTCAGCGTCATAGGCCTGAATGCTGTTACGGACCAACGGTCGAACCGCACCCGGCGACCGCACAGCGGCAACCTCCGGGGCGAGGGCACGGGCGCGCAGCGCGGTGAGGGTGCGCCATCCCGCCCGGTTGATCGCGCCGGGGAGGGATGCGCCCAGAGCGGTGGGCAGCACCGGGACCGCGCGGTTGGGCTGAATGGGGAAGAAGTGCATGGCCGCCAAAGGAATACCGTGCCGCCGTGCGACTTCGGCGGCGATCTCCTCGCAGGCCATGCCGGTGACGACCAGGTCCGACCCGCTCGCCAGCGGAAGCAGATCCCCGGCCGCTTCGGCGAATCCGCGTCGTTGCAGATCCATCAGAGCCCGGAAGCGGCCCACCGGATTCCAGCCGCTCGACCGGCGATCCGAATGCTGGACGCGCAACAGCTCGGCGCTGTCCAGGCCGAACCCGACCGCGGTAATCCCCTGCCGCCCGGCGAATTCCACCAGGTTCGGCGACACCGCGAGGGTCACCTCGTGCCCCCGCGCCACGAGCTCGCGCCCGAGCAGCATGCCCGGTTGCGCGTCACCCCGGCTGCCCGCGAAGGCGAGAAGCACCCGCATGGCTCAGCCCTGCGACTGGGTCGACACGAGCCGGGGCGCGGCCGGATCCGCGACGGACTCGTACGGCCGCGGCTCGTCGGGCGCGGGCACGGCTCCCGCGACCGCGAACTCCCGCACCGCGGGCGTGAGGGCCGGGGAATCCGTTGCGGGGCAGGCGGCTTCGCGGAGTGCGTCGGGTGCGGTGGCGGCCGTCGCGACCACGGCGGCGATGCCGGACGCGGGCGATTCGGTGGCGCCGGGATGCGCCCCGACCACTCGCACCCGATCGGCCGGCGGCTGACCCGCGAATTCGCCTATGGCGCGGGTGAACTCGGCCAGGAAGCGATCCATCTCGGCGGCGGGGAAGGCGGCGGGGAAGCGGGTCGAGAAGCGCAGGCCGTCGGCGGCGCGGACCACCCAGAAGAAGACCTCGTCGCCGGAGTAGGACTCCGAGCGCAGGGTATGACCGCGCAGGGCTTCGACCAGCTGGTAGTCCGGCAGGACCCGGATGTCCAGGAAGGAGATGCCGAAGCGGGGGCGATCGGCGCAGTCCAGGAGTTCCAGTGCCCGGGTCCAGGTGGCGTCGTTGGCGACCCGGGATTTGCGCAGCGCGGTGCGGGTGGATTCCAGGGCGCCGTCGGGATCCGGGTCGGGGCCGAGGGTGATGTCGATGGGGACGACGTTCACGAACCAGCCCATGGATTCGAGCCAGCGCAGATCGGGGCGGGTGGCGATGGGCATGATGGCCCGCAGCGAGAGGTACCCGTAGGCGCGGCGGTAGGCGATGGCCAGCGCCGCGAACACCGCGACCGAGAGCCGGTGCCCGCGCGCGGTGACGGCCTCCTCAATGAGTTCGAGCTCGTTCAGCGGCAACAGCTTTCGCGACACGCTCGTCTGCGGCAGCTCCGAGGGCCGTCCGCTGCCGGGCGCGATGGCGGGCTCGAAACGCGGCAGCATGCCGCCGGAGCCGTCCAGGAATCGCTGCCACAGCCGCACCGCGTCGCACCGCGGGGTGAGCGCGGCGGCGGTGCTGCGCTCGAGTGCGGCGAAGTCGGCGGGGCTGCCGAAGGTGATCGATTCCCGGATCTGCTCGCCGTGCGTCACCTCGCGGTACAGCGTGCGCAGCTCCAGGATGACGATGGCCTGGGAGTACGCGTCCATGACCGAATGGTCGGCGGCGACCAGCACGGTGAAGTCGCCGGTGTCGGCGTGCTCGATGGTCGCGAGCAGGCAGTGCGGCCACACCAGCGGGGACAGCCGCAGCTCCAGCGCCTCGGCGAGGTAGGCGTGGATGGCGGCGGGCGCGGTGATCTCGGGCACGGCCGTGGCGGCCACGGCGACGGACTCCGGTGCGCACACCAGCCGGGCGGGCTCGTGCGCCCCGCAGTCGACGGTGGTGCGCAGGCCCTCGTGCCGGGCGTGCCACAGTCGCACGGTGGTGCGCCAGTTCTCCGCGTCGAAGGGCGCGTCGAGTTCGAAGATGGTGCCGATCCAGCGGCCCCGGCCGGGTCGCGGATCGGTGGCGTCGGTCTCGCGGCAGTACTGCGCGTGGACGCTGGTGAGCGGCCGATGATCCGGAGCCCAGCCGTGCCCCGGAAGCAATTCCGGATGCCAGAGGGTCAACTCGCCCGGTCGCAGGGCGAATTCGGATAGGTGGGTGTATTCCATAGCGACGTCCTCATCAGACAAAAGCGAATGGCGAACAGGAAGCTATTTGCCGAGACAGGTCATGCGAGGTGCGTTCATGACCCGTCCCTTTCGAACCTTCACCGGCTGAGCTGCGCGCTGATCAGCGACTTCGTGACAGCGGGTCGGAGAATTGTGGCGGCGACGCTGCCGAGAGTGGCGCCCAGATGGGCGCTCGACCAGAAGACCATTTCCATCTCGATCACGCAACGGTTCGAAACGCTAACAATTGGTTAACGGACGGTTCTCACAGCTTTCACTGTGTGCCCGGCCACTTCTTCGATGAAATTGGTCTTTCATTCACTTTCGGCTGATTCGGCGCGCGCGAGGGCACGGCCGGGTGCACAATCCCGGGCCACCGGTATCGGCGCGGGATGCACGCCGGGGCGAACCGCTCGGCGAACGGCGATGCACAGCGCTATGGAAACGCAAAAACGAAGACCCGGAACGTATTTCGTCCGGGTCTTCGCTAATTCCTACGTATTCTGTTGTGCCACTGCCGTTTCAGGAAACGAACAGCGGTTTCCGATCGCGCGGATCAGGAGTAGATCGCCGCCACCTCGGCGCTGTACTTCTCCAGCACGACATTGCGCTTGAGCGACAGCTTCGGGGTGAGTTCGCCCGTCTCCTGGGTCCAATCCGACGTCAGCACGCGAATCTTCTTGATCGCCTCCGCCTTCGAGACCTTCGTGTTCGTCTCGGCAACGGCCGCTTCGATTTCCGCGAGCAGCGCCGGGTGCGCGGCCAGCGCCTCGATGGCGGTGTCGGCCGGAATGTCGTTGCGCTGCTGCCAGCCCGGGAGGACCTCGCGGTCCAGGGTGATCAGCACGCCGATGAAGGGCTTGTTGTCACCGACGACCATGCACTGGCCGATGAGCGGATGCGCGCGCAGCGAATCCTCCATGGGCGCCGGGGAGACGTTCTTGCCCGCGGCGGTGACCAGGATTTCCTTCTTGCGGCCGGTGATGCTCAGGAAGCCCTCGGAATCGAGGGTGCCCAGGTCGCCGGTGCGGAACCAGCCGTCGACGAACGCCTCGGCCGAGGCCGCCTCGTTCTTCCAGTAACCGCCGAAGACCACCGAACCGCGCACCAGGACCTCGCCGTCCTCGGCGATCCGCACCGCGTTGCCCTCGATCGGCAGGCCGACGGTGCCCACGCGGGTCTTGCCGACCTGGTTCACGGTGACCGCGGCGCTGGTCTCGGTCAGGCCGTAGCCCTCGAACACCGGCACGCCGATGCCGCGGAAGAAGTGGCCGAGACGCGCGCCGAGCGGGCCGCCGCCGGAGACCGCGCCGTCGCACCGGCCGCCGAGGGCTGCACGAAGTTTGGCGTAGACGAGCTTGTCGAACAGCGCGTGCTTGGCGCGCAGCAGCAGGCCCGCGCCGCCGTTCTCCTGCGCCCTACTCCACTCGATGGCGGTGTCGGCCGCGGCATCGAAGATCTTGCCCTTGCCGCCGTCGTGCGCCTTCTGCTTGGCGCCGTTGTAGATCTTCTCGAACACGCGCGGCACGGCCAGCACGAAATTCGGCTTGTACGAACCGAACTGGTCGACCAGGGTGGTCCAGTCCGAGGTGTGCGCGACGGTCACCTTGGCCGAGAGCGCGCCGACGGAGATGGCGCGCGCGAACACGTGGGCCAGCGGCAGGAACATCAGGGTGGTGCGGCCCTCGGCGAGCAGGTGGTTCAGCGCCAGCTTGCCGGAGGTGGCCTCGGCCAACAGGTTCGAATGCGTGAGCATGACGCCCTTGGGGCGGCCCGTGGTGCCGGAGGTGTAGATCAGGGTCGCGGGCGACTCGGCGCGCACGGCGGCGCGGCGCTGGGTGAGGACCTCGTCCGGCACGACCTGGCCGCGCTCGACGAGCTCGGCGACCGCGCCGCCGTCGATGCGCAGGGTCTCGGTCAGGTCGGGGGTGCTGATGGGCGCGACGGTCTCGGCGTGCCGGTCGTTCTCCACGATCAGCAGCTTGGTGCCGGAGTCCTCGAGGATCCAGCGCGCCTGATCGGTCGCCGAGGAGTCGTAGATCGCGACGGTGCACCCGCCCGCGGCCCAGATCGCGTAGTCGATGAGCGTCCACTCGAAACGGGTGGCGGCCATGAGCGCGACCCGGTCGCCGGCCTGCACGCCGGAGGCGATCAGGCCCTTGGCCACCGCGCGCACCTGGGCGGCGAAATCAGCGGCGGTCACCTCGGCGTAGCCGTCGGCGGTCGGCTTGTGGAAGGCCACGAACTGCGGCGAGGTCCGCTCGAGATCATCGACGATATCGATCAGGGCGGCGTTCTCGGCGATGGTGTACGTCGCCTCGGCCGTGAATTCGCGATGCGCGATCGTGGGCGATACCACTGTTCAACTACCTCCTTCGGCGCGTCCGAACGGGCAGGTACGTGGAGCTGTCCGGAACGCGGGCACACTGCTGCTGCGGTCCAGGGATCGGACCGATTCACAATGCTGGCCAAATGCGCCGTGGATCACAATGTGCGCGTGAACACCGAGACGGGCGCGTGAATGTGCCCGGGACCAGCGGCGACCACCCGTTCAGCGACCGCGCGCCGCGCTCACCATCGCGTCGAGGCGCACGCCGAGGGCGTTGACCTGATCGCGCAGGGCCTCGATGTCCTCGAGGTCGATGCCCACCGAATCCAGGACCGTGTGGATCATGCGCTGGGCCGGGAGCTGGAGTTCGCGGCTGGCCGGTGTCGCGTGCAGCAGCACCGCCCGGCCGTCGCTCTCGCTGCGCCGGCTCTCCACCAGCCCGCGCGACTGCAGTCGCTGGACCAGCGGAGAGACCGTGCCGTAGTCGAGGTGGACGTGCTCGCCCAGTTCCTTCATGGTGATGCCCGGCCGTTCCCAGAGGGTCAGCAGTACCAGGTACTGCGGATAGGTCAGGGTCATCTGATCCAGGAAGGGGCGATAGGCGGCGGTCATGGACCGCGACGTGGAGTACAGCGCGAAGCACAGCTGTGCGCCCAGCGACAGCAGTGCGTAGTCGATCTCCTCGTCCGCTCCGGCCCGGTGCCCATCGGGTGCGGGAGACGGATTCTCTGGCATTACTGCACTGTACTGCGCACCGTGGAGAGCACCGCGTCGGTCGCCGAGCGGTCGCCGATGGTGATGCGCAGGCCGGTGGGGTAGCGCTTGACGTGGATGTCGGCGCCGGCCAGCGCGCCGACCACCCGATCGGTGTCCCGTTCCGGCAGCGTGAGATAGGAGAAGTTGGCGTAGCTGTCCGGCACGGACAGGCCGAGGTCGCGCAATCCGGCGGTGAGACGATGCCGGTGCCCGCCGATGGTGGCCACCCGCGCCTCGATCTCCGGTTCGGCCGCGTAGCAGGCCCGGACCGCGACCTCGGCGAGCGCGTTCATCCCGAAGGGCACCTGCCAGCGGGCGACGCGGGCGATGCGCTCCGGTGCGCCGATGGCGTACCCGACCCGCAGCGCCGCGAGCCCGTACGCCTTCGAAAAGGTGCGCAGCACCAGCAGATTCGGATGCCGATCCAGCAGGGTCAGCACGTCGATGCGCGCGCCGGGGCCCACGAAGTCGACGTACGCCTCGTCCAGCACGACGGTGACCGGCGCGGGGACGCGATCGAGGAAGGACTCGAATTCCCGTTGCGTGATTAGGGTTCCGGTCGGGTTGTGCGGGCTGCACAGCACCACCAGGCGCGTGCCGGGGTCGATCGCGTCGGCGATGGCCGCCAGATCCTGCCTGCCGTCGGGGGTGAGCGGCACCGCGATCGGCCGTCCGCCCGCCATGGTCGTCAGGATCGGGTAGCCGTCGAAGGTGGGCGTGGCCGTGACCACTCCCGCTCCCGCGGAACCGAATTCCTGCACGATATGCATGATCACGCCGGTCGCGCCCGCGCCGACCACGATGCGATCGGCGTCCACGCCCAGGTGTTCGGCGATCAGCCGGGGCAGGCGCCGGGGCAGGAATTCCGGGTAGCGATTGGCCGAGGCCAGTGCTCGCCCGAGCGCCTCGCGCACCGAAGCCGGTGGGCCGTAGGGATTCTCGTTGAGCTGGAGCCGGTGGCCGGTGATGGCTGCCATGGCCGGCCTCAGCGCCCGCCCCAGCGCACCGCGGCGGCGGCCGCGAAGTCGCCCGCGTGCGCGAATCCGGCGAAGACCACCAGCGCGCCCGCCGGGACCCGGCCCTCGTCCACGGCCCGATCGAACGTCACCGGAATGCCGGCGGCGAACAGGTTTCCGCACTCGTCGAAGGTGTCGGGATGGCGCTCGGCCGGAAGTTGCAGCGCGTCACGCCAATTGCGCAGGAAGGCGCGGTTGGGCTGATTGGTGACCAGCAGATCGAGGTCGGTGCTGGGGACGCCGATCCGCGCACACACCGCCTGGGCCACCTCCGGCACGATCCGGTTACCCCGCCCGAGCACCTTGGCGATCTTGGATTCGGTGAAGCCGACGTGCATCTGGCCCGGCCCCGCCTCCCAGTAGCGGCGCGGTGGATCGGCGAGCACGGTCATCTGGCCCGCGAACTCCGGCAGGTGCCTGGTCTCGATGTCCAGGATCGGCGAGTCAGCCGATTTCACCAGCAGTCCCGCGCCCGCGCCGTCGCCGGGGATGGCGGCCTGCGGCTTGCCCCGCACCTGCTCCTGGGTGAAGATCTGCCCGGCCGAATTCTGCACGGTCACGATGAGCGCGGAGCGCGCGTCGGTGCTCGCCAGCAGCTGGCGGGCCAGCTTCATCGCGTGCACGAAGGCCGCGCAGCCGCCGTTGTGCAGATCGATGAGCCATTCGGGATTGATGCCCAGCCGCGCGGCCACCTCACCGCCGTTGCCGACGATGCCGGTCTCGGGCAGCTGGGTGTGCACGATCAGAATGTCGATCTCGCGCAGCACTTCCCGGCCCCGGCGAGCCAGGATCGGGGCCACCGCGCGCTCGGCCATGTCGGCCGGGGTCTCCCCCGCCGCGACGTGCCGCCGGAACTTCGGCGCCTTGAACATGAGGTTGCCGGTCACGTCCGCCGGGTCCGCGTACTGCGCGAAATAGTCGGCGGAGACGACGTTCTCGGGGAGATACCCGGCGATGTCGATCAGGCTGATGGTGTCGGTGCTCATCGTCAGTCCATCCATTCGGGCTTGATGGGCAGGCCATTGGCGTGCCGGTGTTCGCAGATCGCCTTGAGATTGCGCAGTTCGAGCAGATGCCCGGCGGCGAAGAGATGCCAGAAGTCGCCGACCCAGACCGGGCGGCCCTCGGGGGCGGTCTCGGGATAGCCGTTCTCGTCGTAGAACGGATGTCGGCAGTTGGTCCACAGCACCACCGAACCCGGCTTGCCGAGCACCGTCCGCGCGTCGACCACCCGCATGAGGTAGATCATCCACAGGTGTTCGCCCTGGTCCCAGGCACAGTGGTAGTCGACGGTGCGGGCCTCGCGACCGGCCACGGTGCGGGTGTAGATGCGGGTGTGCGAGCCGATGCGATCGTCGGAGACCCACAGGCCGGGTTCGCCGGTGCGCTCGAATCCCCGCATGCTGTAGGTCCATTCGCCCAGGCTGCGGGTGTCGGAGAGGTAGTCGAAGACCTCGTCGGGCGGCGCGGCGATGTACTCGTTGACGGTGCAGTAGTCGCCGTAGATCTCGTCGTGCGGGTACACGGCCCTGGTCATGTCCAGCACCATCGGCATGCCCTCCTTCACGCTGAGGGTCTCGATGCGGTAGACGCCGGGCACGTCGAGATCCGGCGCGGGCGCGGCGTTGGCGATGTCGGTCATGCGGTGGGCTCCTTCAGGAAGGGGGCGAAGGGTGGGACTTCCGCCGGGTCGCAACGGAGTTCGATGAATACGGGACCGGGTTCGGCGCGCGCCTTGTCGAGGGCGTCCTCGAAATCGGCGAGGGTGTGCGCGGTCCGGGCGGGCAGGTCCGGGAACATGGCCCCCACGCCCGCGCCGATCTCGGCGGGCCGGAAGTGGTTGAAGCTGTAGTCGCCGGAGTAGTAGAGCTGTTCGCGGGTGGCGCACATGGCGTGCGCGTTGTTGTTGAAGACGATGAACGTGACCGGGACCCGGTACTCGACCGCGGTGTGCAGTTCGTGGCCGTGCATGAAATACGAACCGTCCCCGGCGATCACGACGGTGCGCCGGCCGCGCCCGAGCGCGGAGCCGATCCCCGCGCCGAAGGAGTAGCCCATACCGCCCATGCCCAGCGCGATCAGGAAGCGGCCGCCGTCGGGTACCGGCAGGTGGTGCACCACGGCCGCGCCGGTGTTCCCGGCGTCGGCCACGATGTCGGCGCCGGGCTCGAGCCGGGCTCCGATGGCGGCCACGGCGTCGCGGTAGCGCACGCCGGGCCCGTCCGAGGGTGGTACGGACAGTTCGGTGCGCGGGTTCGAATTCTGTTGCACAGCACCGATTCCAGGGCGCGAGGCGCGGGCGGCGAGTTCCCGGAGCCGCGCACGCAACGCGCCGGGCACCCGGGCGTGCACCTCGGGGAACGGGTCCTCGGCGCCGACGTGCACGAGTCGCGGGCAGGCCGCGCGCGCCGCGTCGAGCCCGGCGCGCGCGGTCGTGGGCAGTCTCGCGCCGGTCAGCACGACCAGCGCGGCCCCGGCCACCAGCGCGGGCGCGCCCGGATGCCCCATGACCCCGGTGATGCCCGCGAAGCGGGAATCACCGTTCGGGAAGGCGTCTTTGGCATCGGGGGTGAGCAGCACCGACGCGTCCAGGGCCATCGCGAGGGCGGCCAGTTCGGCGCGGGCGTCGGCGCGCGCGATCTCGGGTCCGGCGATGATCACCGCGGGCCCGGCGGCCGCCGCCAGCAGTTCGACGGCGGCGCGCATCTCCTCGGCGCTCGCGGCCGGGTCGTCATCGTTGGCCACGCTCCCGCCGATTTCCGCTCCGGCCGAACGAGGTTCCGCAGGCGCGGCTTGAATGTCCTTGGGCAGCAGCAGCGCGACCGGTCCGCCCGCGAGCGCGGTGGCGATCGCCCGATCCAGCGCCGCGTGAATGTCCTGCGGCCGCGTTACTTTCACACATGCCCGGGTCACCGCGCCGAAGATCCGCTCGGCGTCGAGCAGGCCGGGACCGCCGCTGGTGTCCTGGAACGCGCCGCGCCCCAGCTGACCGAGCGGCGGCTGCCCGACCAGCGCCAGCACCGGTACCCGCGAATCGTACGACTCCGTCAGGGCGGCAAGCAGATTCATCGCTCCCCCGCCGGAGGTGGCGGCCACGACACCGAGCCGGTTGGTGGCCCGGGCGTACCCGTCGGCCATGGTCGCGGCCCCGAACTCGTGTTTGGCGACGATGCCGGTGATGACGCCCGCCCGGGCCACGGCGTCGTAGACGTCCTCGATGTTGGCGCCGCCGACCCCGAACAGATGATCGGTGTGCGCGGCCAGCCGTTCGACGATCACGTCCGCCACGGTCGGGGAAGCCATCCTGCGATCGATCACGGAACCCCCCTTCGAATTACATTGTGGGCGATGCATCGGACACAATGTATCTCCGGACAAACCCCCGGAACAATGTGTCACAGATCACATGGTTGTTCGAAAACGTTGATGCACAAGGGATTTGGGCTACTTGCACAGGAGACGGCGCTCCCGTCGAACCCGATGTCCCCGCCGCGCATCGCCCGGCGGGGACCCCGATCCGGACGCGGCGACCGCCGGATCAGCTGGTGGGCCGCAACCGGTTCGCGATCAACTCATGTGGTTCAACGAGCCGGGCGGCGCGGGGGTTCAATCGACGTGGCGATCGCCCCGCGAGGGACATTAAAACCTGCGCCGTCTTCTGCCGATGTGCGCGAGAACAGTACGAGAGACTTTGTATTGGGCGCGTGCACACCGGCCGGGCACGGACCCGGAATCGGCCGCGCGCAGCACACCACATCGGCGCGGGAGTCCGGCGGAATTCGCGTTCATGTGCCCCCGCGTTGCCCGATTCGCAACCGGCGACGGTCACACTCTGAAGGGTATATGTCCGTTTCTCGGCGCGTACCTCCCGGCGGCTCCGCCCATCGGGATACCGCGGCGGGACGGCCGCCTGCCCAAGAATTTGTGGGCGCGCCGGGGGCCGCACCGCTCATTACGATGTGCGGGTTCGGAAGGCATTGGCGTAGACGGTTATCCAGGAGGGTGCGTTCGTGCTGCTGACCGTGGCATTTCGCCACGCCTCGATTCGATGAAGGGGCTCCGATGCCACGCACGACCCAGGTCACCGTCATGCTGCTCTTCGCGGCCTGGGTGGTCGATTACATCGACCGGACGGTCATCAATTTCGCGCTCCCCGCGATCGGCGACGAGCTCGACCTGGACCACACCGAGCTGGGACTGCTGGTGTCGGTCTTCTTCCTGGCCTACGCGATCGCACAGGTCCCCGGCGGCTTGCTCGCGGACCGCTACGGCTCGATCAAGATCGGCGTCATCGGCCTGCTGGCCTGGTCGATCTTCACCGGTCTGACCGCCCTGGCCTGGTCGTTCTCCGCGCTGCTCGCCATGCGCTTCCTGTTCGGGCTGGTGCAGGGCGTGTTCCCGGCCGCCGCGCTCAAAGCGCTGTCCGAGCGCACCCTGCCCGAACAGCGCACCACCGCCTCGGGCTGGACCAATTCCTCCAACGCCGTCGGCATCCTGCTGGCCGCGGTGATCGCCGGGATCATGCTGCCCACCCTGGGCTGGCGCGCCATGTTCGCGCTCATCTCGGTGCTCGGGCTGGGAGTGATCATCGCGTGGCGGCGCTGGATGCCCGAACCGCTGCCGCAGCAGGAGTTGCCGGTGACCGATCGGCCGCCGGCCGCGGATCGGCGGGCCGTGCTCTTCTCCCCCGCGCTGCTGGGGTTCGCGGCCATCTTCTTCGGCTACGACGTGCTGGTGTGGGGCGTGACGGCCTGGACGCCGACCTTCCTGCACGAGGGTCGCGGCATCTCCATGACGCTCGTCGCGGTGGCCGCGGTGCCCTCGACCCTGGCCGCGGCGGCGGGCGTGGTGATCGGCGCGCGCATGTCGGATCGGCTCGGCGGGCGGCCGCGGGTGATCGTGGTGCCGTCCATGGTGTTCACAGCCGTCATGCTGCTCGTGCTGCCGCGCCTGGAATGGTTCCCGGCCTTCGTCGTCGCGGGCACCGTCATGAGCCTGGTTGCCGGGCTGGCGTTCATGCCGGCGTTCTCGGTGCCGTTGCGGGCGCTGCCGAGCGCGTACATGGGCGCGGCGTCGGGCGTGATCATTTTCGGCGGTCAGCTGGCGGGTGTGGTCAGCCCGCTGGCGTTCGGCATCGTCACCGACCACCTCTCCTACACATCGGCTTTCGCCGTGATGATCGTCGGCCCGGTGCTGGCGATCATCGCGGCGACGCTGGTCCCGCAGACCGCCGACGAGTTCCGGGCGGCGGTTGCCGCCCGGACGAAAGTGGTCGCCCTCGCGAAGGAACCGCTCGCCTGACGACGGTTCCCGGGTGGCCCGGCAGGGAGTGGGTCAGGCCGCCCGGGTGCCGGCGAAGCGGGGGTCGGCGGTGCCGGCCGCCCGGGCTATGGCGGGGAGCAGGAGCGAGAGCAGGCTCATATCGGTGGGCAGCCGGAACATGTCCAGGCGGTTGTGGACGAAGCCGACCGAGAGGCCGGAGACGGGATCGGCCCAGCCGCCGGAGCCGCCCAGGCCGAGGTGACCGAAGCCGCGGGGAGCGCCGAGGGTCGGCAGGGGGTGGTACCCGAGTTGCCAGAAGGCCAGGCGCGCGGGATCGGGATTGGTCCGGGTGTAGCGGTCCAGGCCCCGGGCCGTGCGGGGGCTCAACAGCCGGACGCCCCCGAACTCGCCGCCGTTGGCGATGACCCCGTAGACCCGGGCGATCGAGTCCGCGCTGAAAACGCCTGTCGCGGCGCCGTTCTCGGAGCGCGCCAGGGCGGGTACGGGGCCCCGCAGCGCGTCCTGGGCGCCGGTGAAGTGCATGGTGTTCAGGATCGTGCCGACCACGGGAAGACGGATCGCCGCGGCGGTGATCGGGCGGCCGAGTCCGGTGCCGGTGGCCGACACCCCGGGACCGACGAGTTCCGCGACGGGGGTGCCGTCCGCGGGCACGCCCAGGTGCAGGCCCGAAAGGCCCAGCGGTTCGGCGAGTTCGGTGCGGAACAGCTCGGCCATGCTCGCGCCGGTGACCGCGCGGGCCAGGCCGCCGAGCAGCCAGCCGTAGGTGAGCGCGTGGTAGACCGGCAGGCCGCGGGTCCAATCCGGCGTCGCCTCGGCCAGGCGCTGTTCCATCAGTTCGGTGTCCAGGACGTCGGCGGCGCCGTGCACGACGGGGCGCAGATCCGAGAGCCCGGACCGATGCGCGAGCAGATCCCGCACGGTGATGGAATGCTTTCCGCCGACGGCGAATTCGGGCCAGTACTCGGCGACCGGGGTGTCGTAGTCGAGCAGGCCGCGATCCACGAGCCGATGGATGACCAGCGCTGTGACACCCTTGGTGGTGGAGAAGGACAGCGCCGCCGTCTCGAATTCCCAGGGGACCGCACCCGCGTCGTCGGCCGTGCCGGTCCAGATCCGGACGACGGGTTCGCCGCGCAGATACACCGACAGCGCGCCGCCGGTGCGCAGGTAGCGCTCGAACAGTCGCGCGAAACCGCGTGCGGCTCCGGCGAATCGGGGATCGACGGTACCGCGGATACCTTCGGGCAGAGTACTCATGGCTGGCAACCTCATTGTCGGGCCGGTGTGGGGTGTTACTGATCGAAGGCGATGTGCACGTCGTCGGATTCGGGCAGGGTCTGGCAGGCCAGGGTCAGGCCTATCGCGAGTTCCTCGTCGATGAGGGACTCGTTCAGCAGCATGCGGGTCCGGCCCCGGGCGACGCGACATACGCAGGTGCCGCAGGCGGATTCGCGGCACACGTACGGTGCGTCTATGCCGTGGTCGAGGAGCACGTCCAGGAGCTTTCTGCTCCGCGGCCACGGCAGGGTGTGGGTCGCGCCGTCTATCTCGACGTGCACGACGGCCGTGCTCGTGACGCCGGGGGCGGGCGGGGATGCGGGCGCACCGGCGGTGGTCGCGGTCGGCGACACGGTCGCGGGTGTGTGCGGCTCGAACGGGTTGTCCGTCAGCGAGCGGTATTCCTCCTGGCGGATCACGCGCTCGGATACTCGCAATTGTGCCAGGCCACGCTTGGCGACCAGGGTGAATCCGGCCGGGCCACACAGGTATATGTCCCAAGTGCGATACGGGCGCATCCAGGCCGCGAGCCCCGGCGCGGTGGGCACCCCGCGTTCGGATTCCAGCCAGTGCAGCACCGTCAGCCTGCGCGGATGCCGCTGCGTGAGCCGCGCCAGCTCGCGCGCGAAGATGATCGCGGACCGATCCCGGTTGGCGTACAGCAGCGTGATCCGCCCCCGGCCCAGCGCCAGCGCGGATTTGAGAATGGACATGACCGGGGTGATGCCGCTGCCCGCCGCGCACAGCAGCAGATCGCGGTTCCAGGTGCGCGGGGAGAAGTTCCCGGCCGGCTCGAGCACGGTGAGCAGCGATCCCGCCGCCACGTTGTCGCAGAGCCAGTTCGAGGCGTAGCCCTGCGGCGTGCGCTTGACCGTGACCGCCAGGCGGTCGTCGCAGTGCGGGCTGCTGGAGAGCGAATAGCAGCGCGCCACCGAGCCGGTGCGGGCGCTGGGCACCTGGACCGTGAGGAATTGCCCTGGCGCGTAGGCGAATCGGCGGCCGAGGTCGGCGGGGATCTCGAAGATCAGCGAGACCGCCTCGGCGGTCTCGCTGACGACCTCGTGCACCGCGATCCGGTGGGCACGTGGGTTCATCCGGCCGCCCCGTGTCCGCCCACGGCCCTGGGCACCGGTGGCGCGCCGAACCGCTCCAGCAGCCACGCCCCGGCCGCCTCCAGCCGCTCCACCGATATCGGCTGTGCGATACGGCGATTCACGCCGGGCGCGATCCGCGGCAGGAAATAGCCCAGCCAGGCTTCGGTGCGCACCGGCACCACCGCCAGATCGAAGCGCACCGCCCGCACCACCGCGCGCGCCACCAGGTCCGGGCTCAGCGGCGAGAAGGGCAGGCGCGCGGCGAGATCCTGTACCTGCCTGGCGATTTCCTTCCCGCGTTCGACCAGCACCGGATCGACGCCGACGGTGACCGCGTGGTCACCGATATTGGTGTTGATCACCCCGGGGCAGATGGCGCTCACCCCGACGCCCTTCGGCGCGAGCTCGAGGCGCAGGCATTCGGTGAGCATCTTGACCCCGGCCTTGGAGACCGAGTACGCCGACATCACCGGGGTGGGGGTGAACGCGGCCGCCGAGGCGATGTTCACGATGTGCCCGCGGGCGCCCTCCTCGATCATGAGTCGCCCGAAGGTCCGGCAGCCGTGGACCACGCCCAGCAGATTGACCCCGAGCTGGCGGTCCCAGTCCGCCGGCTCCAGATCGAGAAACGCCCCGCTGACCAGTATCCCGGCGTTGTTGACCAGGACGTCGGGCACGCCGTGATCGGCGTGCACGTCGCGGGCGAAGGCGGCCCAGGCGCCGGGATCGGTCACGTCCAGCTGCATCGCCACGGCCCGGCGGCCCTCCGCCTGGATGAGGGCGACCGTGGCGAGCGCCGCGTCCTTGTCGATGTCGGACACCACGACCTGTGCGCCGCCGCGTGCGTAGCGCAGCGCGACCGCCCGGCCGATTCCGCTGCCCGCACCGGTCACCACGACCAGGCGGGGGTCGATGTCGTTGAGTTTCACGAGAGCTCCTCGGACAGTGCGACGGGGTCCGCGAGCACCGGCGCGCCCGCGGTGTAGCGGTACACGTCGAGATCGAAATGCCGGTTGTGCCAGTACATTTCGCCGTGCGTGGACGGGCGGAACGGCGAGTCGCCGTTGTTGTCGAGGTAGTAGGTGTTCGAGCCGGCGCACACGTCGGTGAACAGGAAGTTCTTCCGCTGCCTGCGCAGGCAGGTCGCGAAGTACTCGTCGTGGACCTCCTGCCGGATCTCCACCTCGCGCGTGCCGCGCCGCCGGGATTCGGCGATGGCCCGGCTCAGATGCGCGGCGGTCGCCTCGATCATCCAGATGTAGGAACCCAGGACGAAGCCGTACGGCCCGGTGATGGTGAAGGCGTTGGGAAAGCCCGGGACCGAGACGCCCTGGTACGACTGATAGCGGTGCTCGGCCCAGAACGTCTCGAGATCCTTGCCGCCCCGCCCGCGCACCGGGAACGGGGGGATCGCTCCCCGGTCCCAGAGCTTGAAGCCGGTGGCGCACACGAGCACGTCTATCTCGTGCTCGGCGCCGTCCGCGGTGACGATCCCGCGTTCGGTGACCCGGACGATGGATTCGGTGACCAGGCTGACGTCGTCGCGATCGAACGTGCGCAGGTAGTCGTTGGACATCGAGGGGCGTTTGCAGCCGAGTCCGTATCGGGGCGTGAGCTTCTCCCGCAGCGCCGGATCGCGGACCTGGCTCCGCATCCAGCGGCGGACCGGTATCTCGGCGAGCCGCCGGGTCCCCCGCGTGAGCCAGGCCGGGCCGGCCACCATACCGCTCATGGCCACCTCGGTGCCGAGATTGCCCGCCGCCCGCAGGACCGACCGAATGGCCGGGCTGCCCAGTACCCGCCGCCCGAGCGGGCCGATGTCCGCGTCGTTCTTCGGGAACACCCAGATCGGGGTCCGCTGGAAGACGGTCAGGTGCGCGGTCTCGTCCACGATGGCCGGAATCAGTTGCAGGGCCGTGGCGCCGGTGCCGATGACGGCCACCCGCCTGTCCCGCAGAGCCACATCGTGATCCCACAGCGCGGTGTGCACGAGGGCGCCGCCGAAATCGTCGAGGCCCTCGATGTCGGGCATCTTCGGCCGTTCCAGCCCGCCGATGGCCAGTACGACGTAGCGCGCGGTGAGCACCCGGCCGCCGTCGGCGCTCAAGCGCCACAGACTGTTTCGATCGTCGAAGTCCGCGGCCACGATGGTCGTGCTCAGTCGCAGCTTGTCCCGCAGGCCGTACTTGTCGACCATGCTCTCGGCGTAGTCGCGGAGTTCGGTCCCGGGCGCGAAGACCCGCGACCAGTCGCCGCGCTGCTCGTAGGAGAAGCTGTAGATGAAGGAGGGAATGTCCACCGCCACACCGGGATAGGTGTTGGCGTGCCAGGTCCCGCCGACGCGGTCCCACTTGTCCACGATGACGAAGTCGTGAATGCCCTTGCGCTGCAGTGCGATGCCGGTGCCGATGCCGCCGAAACCGGCCCCGATCACGATGACCTCGTGATCGGGGCGGTCCCCGACCGGCGCACCCCTGCCGTCGTTCGTGTGGTTCATGACCGTGCCGCGCCGATGCGATCGAGGAGTTCGCCGTCGGCCCCGAACAGCGCGCGCCGCCAGTGCTCGAGCAGTTCGGTGCTGTCGATGTCGTCGGGATGGAAGCCCGGGCGCATGTACGGCCGGATCTCCTTCATGAGGCCCTTGACGATCGGCCCGCGATACAGCCGGATCGACTGCCGCACCACCTTTATCGGCCGCCAGCTGCGCGGATCACTCAGGATCGAGGCCAGCACGCCCACCGAGACGACCGGGATCGTGACGGCGTAGGTGCCCGCCATGAGCACGATGCGCACGGCCTCGGAGCCGCCGGTCGCGCGATAGACGTCGAAGGCGACGGACTTGTGTTCGAGCTCTTCGAAAGCGTGCCAGTTCAACAGGTTCCAGACCTCCGGGTCGCCCGGGATGGCCTGGATGGCCTCCTCGCCCAGCACCCGGACCGCCAGCGTCGAGGTGTAGTGCTCGGCGAGCGCGGTGAAGGCCAGGTGCACGTGCCGCGGCACCAGGTTCTCGACGGCGATCACCGCGCGCTCGCGCAGGGCGCCGGGCGGGAAGGTGAACAGGCGCACGATGGGAAAGCCCATCTCGATCAGCTGATCGTTCAGGGCCCGGTGCTGCTGTCCGTGCACCGCCTCCTGCCCGATGAACCCGACCACCCGCTTCTTCAGCACGGGGTCGGTGATCTCGGCGGAGAATTTGCGCACCGAGCGGATGAAGGATTCCTCGCCGGGCGGGAACGCACCGGACAGTACGGCGATCAGATGGGTGAGCGGAATGTCGTCCTGCACGAAGTGATGCGACATGGGTTCGGGCTGCCCGAACCGGAAGCGCATGCGCCGGACCTTGGGATAGGGGGTGAGGGACGTGGCGTCCTGACCGATCGTCATTGGCCGGTCCTTTCTCGATGTAGTTGTCCTACTTGAGGTGATCGACCAGTACGCCCTCGTCGCCGAAGAGCTCCTGCTGCCAGTGCCGCAGCAGCGCGTCGGTATCGATGTCGTCGGGGTGGAATCCGGGGCGCATGTACAGCGCCAGCTCACCCATGAGACCGCGGAAGATCGGGCCGCGGAACAGCGAATACGCTTCGCGCGCAAGGCGAGCCGGTTGCCGCCGGGCCACCGGGTCGCGGGCCAGCGAGACCGCGAGCGCGCCGTAGGTGAGCGGAATGGTGAGGCCGTAGAGCACCGCCATCACCGCGATGCGCGTCTGTTCGGTGCCACCGGCGGCGCGGAACACGTCGAAGGCGACCGATTTGTGCTCGAGTTCCTCGAAAGCGTGCCAGTTCAGCAGATTCCAGAATTCCGGTGAGGCGGGGATGTCCTGGATCTCCCGGCTCGACAGCACGCGCTGGGCCAGCACGGCCGTGTAGTGCTCGGCCGCGGCGGTGGCGGCCAGGTGGACCAGCGGGGCGAGCCGCCGCTCGATTCGCAGGGAGCGTTCGCGCGCGGCCTCGGTGTCCAGCCACGCTATGGGATAACCCATCTCGACGAGCTTGTCGTTGAGCCTGCGGTGTTCCTGGCCGTGCATGGCCTCCTGCCCGATGAAGCCGGTGACGCGCTTCTTCAGCAGGGGGTCGGTGACCCGGCCGGCGACCCGCCGGACCGAGCGGATGAAGGATTCCTCGCCGGGCGGGAAGCTGCCGGAGAGTCCGGCGACGAAATGGCTGAAGACCATGTCGCCGTCGACGAAGTATCGGTCGTTCGAATCGTGTTGCTCGAAGCGGAATCTGATCCGGCGAGCCTTGGGATAGGTGCCAGCGGGAGGCGCACTTGTCATCTCGACCATCCTTGGTGCAACACCGAGTACCTGGTACCGGGTGTTCGATGTCACCTCAGTGTAGAACTGTCCCAGACACTCGGCAAGGAGGTCAGCTCACGAATCGTTCGACCATGCGGCGCTCACTGGCCGCGTCCGGCAGCGGCCACACCAGCAACGACAGCACCACGCGCACGATCCATTGCGCGGCTTCGTCATCGGGTGCGATGCCGGTGAGCATGGTGGCCATCCGGCCCAGTTCGGGTGAGGTGGCGAAGACCTCGTCGCTGCCGCCGGTGCGGTCGGCGAACCAGCGCGCGAGCGCCGGATCGGCGCGCACCGCGGCGACCGAGACCAGAATCGCCTCGACGATGCGGCGCGAGCCCTCGTAGCGCTTGACCGCGGCCGCGACCCGCTCGACCACCGCGGTGGCCGAGTTGGCCATGACCGCGTCGATGAGCGCGGGCTTGCCGTGGAAATGCCGGTACAGCGTGGCCCGTGAACAGCCCGCCGCCGCGGCCACGTCGTCCATACCGACCTGATCGAACCCCCGCGCCAGGAACAGCTCGCCCGCGATGCGCGCGATGCGTTCGCCGGCTATCGACCGGCGCACCCCGCCCGCGAGCCAATCCACGCGCTGCTCGGCCACATCGACTCCTCCGGATAGACGCTCGATCCGTCCCATCCTCGGCACGGCGAACCGGTTCGTCCAGGGTTTGCGCGGAGTTCGGTGGCGAATCACCGGCACACCGGGGGCGAGCGGGCCTAGACCTGGGATCCGGGATTCGGGGCCGTCCCGGCCGGGACGCTCGGGGTGACCGGGGTGATCGACAGGCGCAGGGCGGCGGGTGCGGTGGGCGGGACCACCGGGGACCGGGGCGCGATCGGGGCCAGGCGGCGGTAGGGCGCGGCCGGAGCGGGGCGGGGATCGGGATCGTTTCGGTTGGGCCACAACGAGATAGCGCGCTCGGCCTGGGCGGTGATGGTCAGCGAGGGGTTCACGCCCAGGTTGGCCGAGATGGTGGAACCGTCGATCACGTGCAGACCCGGATGGCCGTACAGGCGGTGATAGGGATCCACCACGCCGGTGTCCGGAGCATCCCCGATGGGGCAGCCGCCGAGGAAGTGGCCGGTCATCGGCACGTTGAAGATGCTGCTGGTGAACGAGCCGGTCGGGATGCCGTCGATCTTGTCCGCGACCCGGCGCGCGACCTCGTGCCCGGCGGGCACCCAGGTGGGGTTGGGCACGCCCTCGCCCTGCCGGGTGGTCATGCGCCGGCCGAACAGACCGCGTTTGGTGTAGGTGGTGATGGAATTGTCGGCCGACTGCATGACCAGCAGGCCGATCATCTCCTCGGACCAGCGGCGGGGGTTGTGCATCTTGACGAGATCGCGGCGGTTGCGAGCCAATTCGCGGAACCAGGCGCGCACCCGGGGCGGTTCGCCGCTCACCATCGCGGTGGTCATCAGGGCCAGCGCGTTGCTGCCCCGGCCGTAGCGGACCGGTTCCACGTGGGTGTCCGCGTCGGGGTGGATGGAGGAGGTGATGGCGACCCCCTTGGTGAAGTCCGAACCCTTGACGCGGGAGCGAATCGCCAGCAGCTCTTCGGAATTGGTGCGGGAGAGGTAGCCGAGCCGGGGCGAGACCGCGGGCAGCGATCCGCGATCCCGCAGGCGGTGCAGCAGCCGCTGGGTGCCGAGCGACGCGGCGGCGAAAATGACCTGCTCGGCGGTGAATTCGCGACGCCGCCTGCGGACCTTGCCGCCGGTGCGCACGGTCGCGACGGTGAAGCCGCCCCCGGGCAGCGGCCGCACATCGGTGACGGTGGTCAGCGGATGCACCGTGGCCCCGGCTTTTTCGGCCAGGTACAGGTAGTTCTTCACCAGGGTGTTCTTGGCGTTGTGCCGGCAGCCGGTCATGCATTCGCCGCAGTGGGTGCACGCGCGCCGATCCGGGCCGACGCCGCCGAAGAACGGATCGGGCACGTCCTCACCGGGGCGGCGGCCGGGTCCGCCGAAGAACACCCCGACCGGGGTGCTGCGGTAGGTGTCGGCGATACCCATGTCGGCGGCGACGTCGCGCAGCACCCGGTCGGTGGCGGTGGTGGCCGGGTTGGTCGTCACCCCCAGCATGCGTTTGGCCTGGTCGTAGTGCGGGGCGAGCTCGGACTTCCAGTCCGTGATGTGCCCCCACTGCGGATCGGCGTAGAACTTGTCCGGCGGTTCGTAGAGCGTGTTGGCGTACACCAGCGAGCCGCCCCCGACCCCGGCGCCACTCATGATGAAGGTGTCCTTCAACAGGGTCAGGCGCTGAATTCCGTAGCAGCCCAGGGCGGGCGCCCACAGGAAGCGGCGAGCCCGCCAGGAGGTCTGCGCGAATTCGTGGTCGTCGAATCGGCGGCCCGCCTCGAGCACGCCGACCCGGTAGCCCTTCTCGGTCAGCCGCAGAGCGCTCACACTGCCGCCGAATCCCGAGCCGATGACGATGACGTCGTAGTCGAATCGCATGCGCTCAACGCTACGACCGGCACGAATGCGCCCGGCAAAGAGCGGTGGCCAAAGAATCCATAGTTTCGGCCATAATCGGAGGATGAGTACCGTGCAAGAGCCGGAAGTCCGGACCTGGAACTTCCCCCGCGGGACGGCCAGCGTCGCGGTCATGGTCGAGTTCGCGGCCGAGCACGGCGTCGCGGCCGAGACCATCCTGGGCGGGACCGGCGTCGGCGCCCGGGAACTCACCGATGCCGACGCGCAGATACCCGCCGAGGCCGAATTGGCGGTGGTGCGCAATCTGACCCGGGCGCTGGCCGGGGTACCCGCGCTCGGGGTCGAGGTCGGCCTGCGCTACCGCATCAGCACCTTCGGCATCTTCGGCTACGCCTGCGTCACCAGTCCCACACTGCGCGAGGCGATTTCGCTGGCGCTGCGGTACTACCGGCTCGGGTTCGCCTTCTGCACGCCGATCGTGGAGACCCGGCCGCGCGAGGTGATCACCTGGATCCACCACGACACCATTCCGGCCGATGTGCAGCGGTTCCTGGTCGAGCGCGACGTGGTCGCCATGCACCGGGTCATGAGCGATCTACTCGGTGCGCGGGTGAACTTCACCTGCGCCGAATTCGCCTACCCCGCAACCGATCAGGATCGGCGGCTGGCCGCGCTGTTCGGCGTACCGCCGCGCTTCGACCGCCCGCACACTATTTTCGGCATCGACCCGGATCTGCTCGAACAGCCGCTCCCCCAGGCCAATCAGCCCACCTGGGCGCTGTGTGTGGCCCAGTGCCGCGATCTGCTGCACCGCCGCAGCGCCCGCACCGGCATCGCCGCCGAGGTGCGCGACCGGCTGCTGCCCGGGGCGGGCGCGACCGGCTTCAGCACCGCGCCCACCCTGGAGGCGGTGGCCCGCGACCTCAACCTCAGCCCACGCACCCTGCGCAGGCACCTGGTCGCCGCGGGCACCAGCTATCGCGCCCTGCTCGACGAGGTCCGCCAGGCCCTGGCCGAGGAAATGCTCACCGCCACACCGCTGTCGGTCGACGACATCGCCATCCGGCTCGGATACGCCGAGGCGACGCCGTTCATCCACGCCTTCAAGCGCTGGACGACCACGACGCCCGCCGCCTACCGCCGCGCCCACCGCCGGATGTGATCGTCCGGGGCGCGCCCGCGCTCCCGCGGCCGCCGTTCAGGCCCCGCGCGGCAGCGCCACCGATCGCGCGTCGGCGAATCGCTCGGCGAGGAACCGCATCGCTGGTCCCGCGAAAGCGAAAGCCCCGGTGAGGTGTTCGCGCTTGGACATGGACAGCATCGTGACCTCGACCCCCAGCGCGCGCCAGCTGTCGGCCAGCGCCACCGCCTGCGGATAGGGGATGATCTGCTCGGACGTGCCGCCCGCGACCAGGACGGGCGCGGCGGGTGCGATGGCGCCGAGCTTGTTCTCCAGCAGGCGCGCCCGGACCTCGGGCACCTCGAACGGCGGGCGATAGCAGTAGGTGGACACCTTGGTCGGGATGAGTGCGCCGAGCCCGATGCCCGCGACCGCGGCGGGGACCGCGTGGGTGCGGCGCAGGATCGCCGCCAGCAGCCGGCCCTGCGGCTTGAGATGCTGCAGCACATCGAGTTCGGGGTACGCGGCGTCGAGCCCGAGCACGCCGTAGAACAGCAGGAAGGCGTACGGGGTGTCGTCCAGGAAGTTGATCATGTCTTCCAGGTCCGCCGGCGCCGAGCCGACCGCGCCGGCGGTCACCTCGAGTTCGGGCGCGTACGAGGGCTGCAGCTGCAGCGCCCAGCCCGCGGCACAGCCGCCCTCGGAGTAGCCGTAGATCCCGAGCGGGCCGTCCGGGGACAGTCCGGCGGCGGGCAGCCGCCGCGCTGCCCGCACCGCGTCGAGCACCGCGGGACCGAGGTGGCGGCCCATGACGTACGGGTGCGTTCCCGGATTGCCGAGCCCCGGATAGTCGGTGACGGCCAGGGCCCAGCCCCGGCGCAGCGCGGCGGTGATGAAGAGCGATTCGTATTCGAGTCCGAGCCGGAACTGCCAGGACGCCGCGGAGACGGTGTCGGCCAGGCCCTGGGTGCCGACGGCGTAGGCGATGAGCGGGCGTTCGCCGGGGCCGCGCCACGGTGCGCGCGGCACCAGCACGGTTCCGGTCACCTCGGTGGGCGCGCCGTCGGCGGTGGTGGAGGTGTAGCCGACGCGCCACGCGCGGGCGGGCAGTCGCAGACCGGGCAGCAGCCGGGCGGTCATCGGTTCCGCGGACAGCAGCCTGCCCGGGCCGAGCCCGCCGTATGCCGCGCCGGAATCCTCGGCACCGACCGCCGCCTCATCGAAGCGGTTGGTGTTCGCAGTCATCATTGCCTGCCCTTCTCGCACAAACGCTCTCTATGCAGTTGTCGCACAATCGAATCCGAACGTTAACAACTGTCCGGGACAGCACGGCATGTCGCCACGATACCGAAAAACCGCAGTTCCGACAGGCGATGCGGGCTCCGCTCCCACTCGCTGGGACAAATCACAAACATTCACAGGTCAGTTTGTCGGCGATCCCGCGTCCGCGCGCGCGGTAGCCGTTCAGAACCGACTTCAATACCCCCTAGGGGTATGAAATGAATCACGCGGCATCGCGCTTCCCGACGATACCCCCCATGGGTATACATGGACCAGTCGGATCTCCCTGCGGCACACCGACGGTGAACCGCGCACAGGAAGGAGTGCACCCATGTCCACCCCCACCCAGGCCCCGCCGTCCGCGCGACGGTGGACAGCCCTGGCCCTGATCGCCCTGGCCCAGTTCATGGTCATCATGGACACCTCGATCATCGGCGTGGCCCTGCCGAAGATGCAGACCGAACTCGGCTTCTCCCAGGAGAACCTGTCCTGGGTCTTCAACGCCTACGTCGTGGTGTTCGGCGGCCTGCTGCTGCTGGGCGGCAAGCTCTCCGACATCCTGGGCGCGCGGCGGATGTTCCAGACCGGCTGGGCGGTGCTCGGCGCGGGCTCGCTCGTCGCCGGCCTGGCCGGCTCGGCCACGGTCGAACTGCTCGGGCGCGGCGTGCAGGGCGTGGGCGCGGCGCTCATCGCGCCCTCGGCGCTGACCCTGCTCATGATGCTGTTCGGCGGCAACCCCGGCGAACTCACCAGGGCCTTCGCGATCTACGGCGCGGCCGCCCCGGCCGGCGGCACCGCGGGGGTGTTCCTGGGCGGGCTCATCACCGAATACGCCTCGTGGCCCTGGGTTTTCTACATCAACATTCCGATCGCCCTGCTCGCGCTGGCCGCCGCGCCCGCCCTGTTGCCCGCCGGCGCGCTCGCCCCGCGCGGCACGGTCGATCTGCTCGGCGCGGCGACCGCCACCCTCGGTCTCGGCGCGGCCGTGTTCGCCATAGTCCGTGCGCCCGAGGCGGGTTGGCTCGCCGGGTCCACCTGGGGCGTATTGGCCCTGGCGGCGGCCCTGCTGATCGCGTTCGTGGTGCTGCAGCGCCGCCGGCACGACCCGCTGATGCCGCTGTCGATCTTCCGCTCCCCGAACCTGGGCGCGGCCAACCTCGCCCAGGTGCTGCTGGGCGCGGCCTGGGTGCCGATGTGGTTCTTCCTGAACCTCTATCTGCAGCAGGTCCTGGGCTATTCGGCCTTCCCGTCGGGCGCCGCGCTGCTGCCCATGACCGCGCTCATCATGATCGGCATGATCGCGCTGTCACCGAAGCTGTTCGCCCGCTTCGGCGCTCGCACCATGATCGTGTCCGGACTGCTGGTCCTGACCGCGGGCCTGGCCTGGCTGTCGTTCGTGCGCCCGGACGGCTCGTTCTGGCTCGACGTCCTGCCCGGCTCGCTGATCGCCGCGCTCGGCATGTCGCTGGCCTTCGTGCCGTCCCTGCAGACCGCCATCTCGGCCGCGCCGCCGCAGGAGGGCGGGCTGGCCTCGGGCATCGTGAACACCGGCTATCAGATCGGTTCGGCGCTGGGCCTGGCCGCCGTGACGGCCGTCGCCGCGGCGGCGGGCGCGGAACGCCTGGATGACAAGGCCGCGCTCACCGACGGGTTCGCCGCCGCCTTCACCGGCGCGGCCGCGATCGCCGCACTCGCCGCCGTGGCGGCCGCGGTGACCTTCCGGCGCCCGAGCCCGGCGCCGGAGGTGAGCCCCTGAGCACCCCGCCGCGTTTTCGCCCGTCCACGATTCGTGGGCGGGCGAAAACCACAAGGGCCCTTGACGACATCGCGCCGAATCGCGCCGGAATCCGATCCCGCGCGGTCAGTTCTTGTGCGCCAGGGCGCCGTACGCGCCCGAGCTCTCCGGGCGCTCGCCGACGTCGGCCGGATCCTCCGGCCGCCACAGCGGCAGGTGGACCAGACCCGGATCGACCAGGGTCCAGTCGCCGAAGTACGCGGCGATCTCGTCGCGGGCGCGCAGGCTGATCTCGGTGGAGGTGCGACCGGAAAGCTTCTGTGCCTCCAGCACTTCCGCGGGCTGACCGTCCGCGGTGGCGTGGGTGATCGCGAGGTAGCTGCCGGGCGCGCACAGGTCCTGCAGGCGGGCCACGGCGGCGGCCGGATCGCTCTCGTCGGGCACGAAATGCAGTACGCCCAAGAGCAATACGGCCAGCGGGCGATCGAAGTCGATGAGCTCGGCGACCAGCGGATCGTTCACGATGGCATCGGGCCGCGCGACATCGCCGTGGATCACGCCGGCGAGCTTGTTGTCGTACAGGATGGCCTGGCTGTGCGCGACCGCGACTGGATCGATGTCCACGTAAACCACACGGGCCTGCGGGTTTCGGGCCTGGGCCACCTCGTGCACGTTGCCGACGGTGGGAATGCCCGAGCCCAGATCCAGGAACTGATCGATGCCCTTGTCGGTCAGGTAGCGGACACAGCGGCGCAACAGATCTCGGTTGGCGCGCATGGTTTCCGCGACATTGGGCGTGAACAGCTCTATCTGACGGGCCAATTCGCGATCGATCTCGAAATTGTGCATGCCGCCGACGAAGTAGTCGTACACCCGTGAGGCGCTGGGGCGATCCAAATCGATGCCCTCGGGAGCCCAACTCGGTCTGGTCATCGTCTCGCTACCCCTCTTCGCACCCGGCACGCATCGCGCAAACCAATCCTGAAGCGCCGCAATGGTATCCCAAGTCGGCCGATAGGGGCGGGGTTAGCAGGCACCGACCGGTCGGGCTACCATCGTCCCTCATGGCGTCGGATCCCGGGGGTGGGCCGGAGCAGGGTGGCCCGCACGCCGAGTTGGTCGAACAGTGGGTAGCCGCGCTCGACAGCGGAGCCCGCGACCATGTCGTGCCCATGAGCCGGGACGAAGCCGGCGCGTTGCTGACCAGACTGGCCGAGCGGGTGGACGCCGCCGCGCGCAACGGCGCCTCCGCCCGGCAGGTCGCCGAACTCGGCGCCGAACTCGCGCGGGCGCACTTCGTGGGCGCGGAGGTCCTGGGGCGCACCGTCACCGTGCTCGCCGACTGGTTCGAGCAGGACATCGGCATCGCGCCCGAACGCGCGGCGGCGGTGCTGGGCGCCTTCACCACCGGGTACGTCCGCGCCTTCCGGGCCTGGCTGCTCGCCGAACAGGAGAGCGTGCGGGTCGCCGAGATCACCGCGCGCATGCGGATGCAGGAACAGTTGCGGGCCAGCGAGGCTCGCTTCCGCGCGGTCTTCGCCCAGGCCGGAATCGGCACCGGCCTGTCGGATATGACGGGGCGCATCATCGAGGTGAACGCCGCCTTCGCCACCATGCTCGGCTACACCCCCGCCGAGATGTGTGCGCTCGAGGTGACCGATCTGACCCACCCGGACGACGATCCGGCCATGTGGCCGCTGTACGCCGCGGTGCTCTCCGGCGAGGTCGACAACGTGCAACTCGAGAAGGCGTACCCGCATCGCGACGGGCGCACGGTGTGGACGAACATCAACGTCTCGCTCATTCGCAGCGAACACGGCGAGCCGCAGTACACGCTCATCCTGGTCGAGGACATCTCCGAACGCCGCGCGCTGCGCGAGCGCCTGCACTACCGCGCCCACCACGATCAGCTGACCGGGCTGGCCAATCGTTCCCGTTTCTTCGACGCGCTCACCGCCGCGTTCACCGATCCCGACCGCCGGGTGGGGCTCTGCTACGTCGATCTCGATCACTTCAAATCTGTGAACGACACCTTCGGCCACGCGGTGGGCGACGAACTGCTGGTGCAGGCCGCCACTCGACTCGACGCCTGCGTCACCGGACCGGGGCGGCTGGTCGCGCGGATGGGCGGGGACGAATTCGTGATCCTGGTACCGGATTCCAGCGGTGACGTCGACGCGGTCTCGCACGAGGTGCGGCGGGCCTTCACCCACCCCTTCGAGGTGAACGGGCACCGGCTCACCATCACCGCCAGCGTGGGCGTCGCCGAGGAGTACGCCGCGCACACGACCGCGGACGATCTGCTGCAGGCCGCGGACTACAGCATGTACTGGGCCAAGTCCGCCGGGCGCGGTCCGCACACGCACGGCGCGCCCGGACCGCGCCTGCACGGCGCACGGTTGCATCCCGAGCCCTGAGGGGTACGTACCCGAGCCTCGACGCTCGTCCGCCGGCGTCCGAGCCCCGACGCGCACCCGCCGGCGTGGTCAGAGCGCGTGGATCTGCGCGAGCACCCCGAAGGCCGCGTCCGCGGCGTCGGACAGCGTGCGGATCTCCGCGGCGACGGGGTCGCGCAGCACCGGATCCCGCAGGGCCAGGCCGTTTCCGAAGATGACGACGTTCGCGCCCAGGTCGGCGGCGATCAGCAGCTGCTCGGTGGCCACGCCCCGGCCGAACAGCAGATCCAGGCCCTCGCCGACGAAGTAGAAGCGCCACAGCGGGCCGAGGTCGGCGCCGTAGACCGCCTTCGTCCGATCCACGATGACATCGCCCGCGGCGGCGATGCTCGCGACGATCGTGAAATAGTCCGGCGCGTCGTCGATCTCACTGTTCACCGCTGCGACCGAATAAGCCAGGTCCACCGCGAGATGCGCGTTGTAGCCGGACATGGCCACCTGGGCGCCGGACATCTCGCAGCGCGCGGCCTGCGCGAAGTACCGCGCCCACTGCCATTCGACCGGGCCGCCGGTGAATTCGCCGTGCAGGTTGTCCAGGTAGCGGCTGAGCAGTTCCAGGCTGATGGCGTGCGCGTAGTCCCGGTCCCGGAACGCGAGCGGGTCACGCTGCAGCGGCATGACCGCGGCCTGCTCCACCCCGTCCAGGCCGATGCCGAAGAGCCCGCGCCGATCCCCGTGCGCGTTCAGGATCTCGGTGATCTCGTGCAGGCGCGCGACGGCGGTCTCGAGCCGGGTCAGCGCGTCACCGGTCAGATCGCCGGTGTCCGAGAGCGCGGCGACGCGGTCGAGTTCGGTGTCGGACAGCGGGGTTCCGCAGACGGCCGCGGCCACGGCCGGACTCGGCCGCGCGTTCGCGGGGTGCGCCACACCGGCGACGGTCAGGGCGGTCGTGACCAGCAGGAGCCCGATTCGGGCGGAAGTCCACACGGCGGCACAGTGTACGGACCTGGACGGGAATCGCCGGCTCGCGCGCCGGACCGTCATCGGACCTTGCTCACCGACCGGACCGGGTCGCGGTCCCGGTGGACCACTCGCGCGCGACCCCCGGGTGCGGGGCGGCCGGGCGGTAGCCCGCGTCCGGGTCGCATCGCCGACCGCGCGCAAGTGCGATCGGCGATGCGGGGCAATACTATTCGGCCTCGTCCGGGAACGCCTGCTGGCGATGACCGCCGCGCAGGGTGCCCTCGACGTAGGCGGCCTTGCAGGCCCGGCGGGCGATCTTGCCGCTGGAGGTGCGCGGAATCGACCCGGCGGGGACGAGCAGCAGGTCCCGCACCGCGACCCCGTGCCGCTTGGCGATGGCCGCGCGGACCGTCTCCGCGATGGGCTCGGGATCGAGTTTGGCCGCGCCCGTGCCGCGTTCGGCCACTATCACCAGTTGCTCGGCGGAGTTGCCGGGATCGGTCGCGGCGCCGTCGGTCGCGGACTCGGCCGGAATCTGGTTGGCCGAGACCGAGAAAGCGGCGACGAAGCCCGGCCGCAGCGCGGTGCTGGACTCCTGCGCCGAGTACTCCAGATCCTGCGGGTAGTGGTTGCGGCCGTCGACTATCACCAGATCCTTCACGCGGCCGGTGATGTAGAGCTCGCCGTCCAGATAGGCGCCGAAGTCGCCGGTGCGCATCCACATCGCGTCGGTGTCCGCGCCCTCGGCGTGACTGCCGTGCGGCTGCCGGGTCTTGAGCAGGTTCTGGAAGGTGGCGACCGTCTCCTCGGGACGCCCCCAGTAGCCGATGCCCATGTTCTTGCCGTGCAGCCAGATCTCGCCGACCTCGCCCTCGGCCTTCTCCGACGCGGTGTCCGGATCGACGATGACGGCCCACTGCGAGAGCGCTACGTATCCGCAGGACACCTGTGCCACAGCGTTTTCCGCGTCCGCCGACACCTCGGTCATGCGCCCGGCGTTGAGCTCGACGCGATCGACGTAGACCGTGCGGGCCTCGTCCTCGCGGCGGGTGGCCGAGACGAACAGCGTGGCCTCGGCCATGCCGTAGCACGGCTTCATCGCGGTCTTGGGCAGGCCGTACGGTTCGAAGGCGTCGTTGAACTTCTTCATCGAGGTGACCGACACCGGCTCGCTGCCGTTGATCAGGCCGATCACATTGGACAGGTCGAGCTCCTCGCCCGGTTTCGGCAGACCGCGGGCGGCGGCGTGCTCGAACGCGAAATTCGGTGCGGCGGCGAAGATCTCGGCGCCGTCCTCCTGCGCGGCCAGTTCCTTGATCCAGCGGTACGGGCGGCGGACGAAGGCACTGGGCGACATGATGGTGATGAACTTGCCGCCGATGGTCGGCAGGATGACCGTCAGCAGACCCATGTCGTGGAACAGCGGCAGCCAGGTGACCCCGCGCGCCTTCTCGGTGATCCCGACGGTCGTGATCACCTGCAGCAGATTGGTTCCCACGGCCCGGTGGGTGATCTCCACGCCCGCGGGCGAGCGGGTGGAGCCGGAGGTGTACTGCAGGTAGGCCACGTTGTCGATGTCGATGTCCGGCCGCACCCAGGCCGAGCCCACACTGTCCGGGATCGCCTCCACCGCGATGATCCGCGGCCGCTGCGGCGCGGGCCGATCGCGGAACAGGTCACGCACGCCCGCGGCGGAAGCGCCGACGGTCAGAATGGCCGCGGGCTCGCAGTCCGCGAGCACGGCGTGGAGCCGATCGGAGTGCCCCTGCTCATCCGGGTCGAACAGCGGCACGGCGATACAGCCCGCGTACACCGCCGCGTACATGGCGACGATGTATTCGAGCCCCTGCGGCGCCAGAATGGCGACGCGGTCGCCCGGCTGGGTCACCTGTTGCAGGCGCGCCGCCACCGCCCGGAGCCGAACGCCGAACTGGTTCCAGGTCAATTCGAGGTACTCGCCGTCACGTTCACGTGAGTAGTCGACATAGCGATAGGCGAGCTCATCCCCCTGCGCGGCGTGCTTGTCGACCAGATCGATCATGGTCAGGTTGCTGGGGATCTTGATATTGCCGTGCTCGTCCAGATAGTCATCGAAGGTCTCGCCGATCATTCCCTATCCTTTTTCAACTCACAGCTATGACTGTGCAGTGACACCGAACAAGAATCGACTCCGAAGCCCGAGAAGTAGCTGGGGCTGGGGAAGACTAGCAGGTGCCCATGATCCACGTCACTCTGTACCGGGCGAAGTGCATTCAGTAGCGGCCGAAGGCGAGAGCCACATTGTGACCGCCGAATCCGAACGAGTTGTTGAGGGCGTAGTCGTAGGTGCCGGCGCGCGCCGTGCCCGCGACCACGTCGAGGTCGATTTCCGGGTCCAGATTGTCCAAATTCAGCGTGGGCGGGATGATTCCGTCCCGCACGCTGAGGACCGTCAGCACCGATTCGAGCGCGCCCACGGCGCCGATGGAATGTCCGAGCGCGGACTTGGGCGCGTACACCGCGGCATGGTTGCCGACCGCTTGCGAGATGGCGTTCGCCTCGGCGGTATCGCCGATGGGGGTGGCGGTGGCGTGCGCATTGATATGCGACACATCGGCTTTGGAAATGCCCGCGTGCTCCATCGCGCGGGTCATCGCGCGCGCCGCCCCGGTACCCTCCGGGTCGGGTGCGACGAGGTGGAAGCCGTCGGAGGTGATACCGGCGCCCATGAGCCGGGCGTGGATCCGGGCCCCGCGCGCCCGCGCGTGCTCCTCGGTCTCGAGGACCATGAGCGCGCCGGCCTCACCGAACACGAAGCCGTCCCGGTCGCGGTCGAACGGCCGAGATGCGGCCTTGGGGTCGTGATTTCGCGTGCTCATGGCGCGCATCATGGAGAAGCCCGCGATGGGCAGCGCCTGGATCGAGCCCTCCACGCCGCCGGTGATCATCACGTCGGCATCGCCCATGACGATGCGCTGCCAGGCGTTGGCGATCGCCTCGGAACCGGACGAACATGCCGAAACAGGCGTTGTCACACCGGCCCTCGCGCCGAGCTCGACACTCACGACGGCGGCCGGGCCGTTCGGCATGATGCCCTGCACGGTCAGCGGCGAGACCTTGCGGTAGCCGCCGCTGGAGAGCTTGTCCCGTGCGGTGATGAGCATTTCGGCGCCGCCGAGACCGGTTCCGATCGCGACGCCGAGCCGGTCGCCGTCCACCTGCGGGCTGCCCGCGTTGCGCCACACCTCGCGCCCGAGCACCAGGGCCATCTGCTCGACGTAGGAGTTGCGCTTGCATTCCTCGCGGCTCAGCACCGCGTCCGGGGTGACCTTGAGGTGACCGCCGATGCGGACCGGCAGGCCGAAGTCGTCGAGGAAACTGTCCTCGAGGACGTCGATCCCACTCTCGCCGTTGAGCAAGCCCTTCCAGGTCGAGTCGATGTCGCCGGCGATGGAGGTGGTCGCGGCCACCGAAGTCACCACGACGCTGGGGAATTTGGTTCGTTTGGGTGTCTGCATGAGTCGTTCACTCTCCGTAGCAATGCTCCGGCGAACCAGGTTTCGATCCGCGTGGGCTTGTCTGGTCTCGGCTGGACTTGTCAAGAACTGGTAAGCAGCTAGCGAGTGCACCCGGCCGTGAACACATCGGCGGGGGGTGAAGCCAATCTCCGGCGAACTGGGCTAGATTATCCGAGGCGAAGCCGACCAGTCTCCCCGCGCGACACGCGGACACCCCCGGGACTCTTCCCCGCGGCTCCTTCGCCACGGCGGCGAACGCCGCATCCAAAGCGTATTCCACCGTCATCCATCGGCTGACAGGTATTGAGCTACACCATCATTCCCTAGCGCCGAGTCATTTCGAGGGAGGCACACGACCGTGGCCAGGAATCTGACGCAGCTCGAGTTGCTCATCGAGCTGGAGCCGATTGCCGAACAAAATGTGAACAGGCATCTATCCATGGCCAAGGACTGGCATCCGCACGACTATGTGCCGTGGGATCAGGGTCGCAACTTCTCAGCAATGGGAGGCAGCGATTGGGACCCTGAGCAGTCCGTTCTCAGCGAAGTCGCCAAGGCGGCGATGATCACCAATCTTCTCACCGAGGACAATTTGCCCAGCTACCACCGGGAGATCGCCGAGAACTTCTCCCAGGACGGACCCTGGGGTACGTGGGTGGGCCGCTGGACGGCCGAGGAGAACCGACACGGCATCGTGCTGCGCGACTACCTGGTGGTCACCCGCGGCGTGGATCCCGAGGCCCTGGAACAGGCGCGGATGACGCACATGACCGGTGGATACAATCCGACCGGTCTGGTTCAGAAACGGCTGGGCACCAACGCCATTCAGGTTGCTGCCGGATTCATGTACTCCGTCGCGTATGTCACTTTTCAAGAGTTGGCCACGCGCGTTTCTCACCGCAATACCGGCAAAGTCTGCAATGACCCCATAGCGGACAAGATGCTGCAGCGCATCGCCGCCGACGAGAACCTGCACATGATCTTCTACCGCAATATGTGCGGCGCCGCCCTCGACGTCTCGCCCGACCAGGCGATGCAGGCCATCGTGCACGTCATCACCGAGTTCCAGATGCCCGGTGCGGGCATGCCGAACTTCCGCCGCAACGGCGTGCTGATGGCCAAGCACGGCATCTACGACCTGCGCCAGCATCTGGAAGAGGTCATCCGTCCGGTGCTGAAGAAGTGGAACATCTGGGACCGCACCGATTTCGGTGCGCGCGGCGACGAACTGCGCAACGAGCTCGGGGAATTCATCGAGCGGCTCGAACGGGACGTCCTGCGGTTCGAGGAGCAGCGGGACCGTTCGCTCGCGCGCGAAGCACAACGGCGGGAACGGGATTCGCTGCTGATCGGGTGACGGTGGCGGACGGGTCCGACGGCGCCGGATCGGGAGGCGGGACGGCGCCGCCCGCTCAGAACAACGTCATGGGATCGGTGGGTACGGGGGTCGGCAACGGCTCCAGTTCGGGCACCCGCGCCCGGACCTCGTCGTGGAACCGGCGGGACAGGGCGCGGGACCCGGCGTTGTCCGGGGTGTGGATGAAGACCGTCGGCGAGCGGCCCTCCCGCAGCCAGGTCACCGTCTGCTCGACCCAGGGCTGCCAGCCCGCGATCGTCGCGGCCGTGTCGTCCCGGCCGTGGTAGCGCACGATCGGGAACTCGGTCAGGGCTCCGGTACGCACCGGCAGTCGCGGCTTCTTCGACTGCGCCTCGTGTTCGGCCGCGCTGCGCGCGGGACTCGCGAACAGCGTCGTGGTGTCGAACGGAATCCATTCCGCGCCCGCGTATTCCAGCACCGACTCCAGCTGCGCTATCGCCCGGTGGTTGTCGAAGAAGGCGGGATGGCGCACCTCGACCGCCACCCGGTAGTGCGGGGGCAGCCCGTCCAGCAGGGTGGCCAGCGCCCGCAGATCGGTGAACGAGCCCGGCAGCTGCACCCACAGCGCGTGCAGGCGACGGCCCAGCGGCTCCACCGCGTCCAGGAAGGCGTTCATGTCGTCGTCGATGCCGGCGAGGCGACGATCATGAGTGACGGTGCGCGGCAACTTCATCACGAACCGGAAGTCCGGATCCGTCTGGCGCGCCCAGGATTCCACGGTCCGGCGCTGCGGAGTGGCGTAGAACGTCGTATTCCCTTCCACCGCATTGCACCACGAGGAATAGGTGCGCAGCCGCTCCGCCGGGGGAAGAGGTTTTTCCTGCCATTCCGGATGAGTCCACATCGCGCACCCCACGTACAACCGCATAGCTTTCACGTTAGGTCAAGGGCTTCTCCAGGCGCAGCCAACCGAAGGTAAGCTGCACCGCCCGCTGCCAGTTCTCGTACTCGGCGGCCCGCAGGCGGGGATCCATGCGCGGCACCCACTGGGCCGCCACCCGCCAGTTGTGGCGCAGGCCCTGCAGATCCGGCCAGTACCCGACCGCCAGGCCCGCCGCGTAGGCCGCGCCCAGCGAGACGGTCTCGGCCACGATCGGCCGCATCACCGGTATGTCCAGGGCGTCGGCCACGATCTGCATCAGGAGGTTGTCCGAGGTCATACCGCCCGCCACCCGCAACGCCGCGGCGTGCAGCCCGGAGTCGGCGTTCATGGCCTCGACCACGTCGCGGGTCTGCCAGGCGGTGGCCTCGAGCACCGCGCGGGCGATATGACCCCGGTTGACGTACGAGGTGAGCCCGATGAGCAGGCCCCGGGCGTCACTGCGCCAGTGCGGCGCGTACAGCCCCGAGAACGCGGGCACCAGATAGCAGCCGCCGTTGTCCTCGACCGTGCCCGCGAGGGTTTCGATCTCGGGCGCGCTGGCGATCAGGCCGATGTTGTCGCGCAGCCACTGCACGAGGGAACCGGTGACGGCGATCGGGCCCTCCAGGGCGTACACCGGCTCCGGGCCCACCTGGTAGCCGATGGTGGTGAGCAGGCCGTGCTGGGATCGGATCAGCTCGCGCCCGGTGTTCATGAGCAGGAAACCGCCGGTGCCGTAGGTGCATTCGGTCTCGCCGGGCGCGAAACAGGTCTGCCCGAACAGCGCGGCGTGCTGATCGCCGAGCGCGGCCGCGATGCGCACGCCGGGGGCCACCCGCCGGGCCACGCCGAACTCGCCGGTGGAGGGTTCGATGCGGGGCAGCATCGCCCGCGGGATATCGAAGAAGCGGAGCAGTTCCGCGTCCCAGTCCAGGGTTTCGAGATTCATCAGCAGGGTGCGCCCGGCGTTGGTGACGTCGGTGACGTGCACGCCGTGATCCGCGCCCCCGGTGAGGTTCCAGACCAGCCAGGTCTCCATGGTGCCGAAGAGCACGTCGCCGCGTTCGGCGCGGTCGCGCAACCCGGGCACGTTGTCCAGCAGCCAGCGCAGTCGCGGGGCGGCGAAGTAGGTCGCCAGGGGCAGCCCGCACAGTTCCCGAATGCGTTCCGCGCCCGGCGTTTCCCGCAGATTCCGCACCAGCTCCTCGGTGCGCACGTCCTGCCAGACGATGGCCCGGCCGATGGGTGTCCCGGTGCGGCGATCCCAGACCACGGTGGTCTCACGCTGATTGGCGATGCCGATCGCCGCCACCTGATCCACCGCGATGCCCGAATCCCGCAGCGCGGCGGGCACCACCCGTTCGACGTTGCGCCAGATCTCGAGCGCGTCCTGTTCCACCCACCCGGGTTTGGGGTAGTGCTGGCGCTGCTCGCGCTGTGCCACCCCGGCCAGGCGCGCCCGCTGGTCGAACAGGATGCATCGGGTCGACGTGGTGCCCTGATCGATGGCGAGCACGTACCGCTGGGTCATGGGTGTTCACTCCTGTCGGGCGTGACGATCACCTCGGTCGCGAAAATCACTGTGCACCACCAAGATCGCGTGAAACGGCGTGCGCCGCATCTCGGACGAGGTCGACCAGCGCGGGCCGCGGGCGCAGCTGACCGTCGCAGAGCCGGTCGATCGCGCCGGTGATGCCGAGCGCGCCGACCACGAGACCGCCGCGGCCCCGGATCGGCGCGGCCAGACCCGCCTCCCCCGAACGGAACTCGCCGACATCGCCCGCCCAGCCGGTGCGCCGGATCTCGGTGAGCGCGCGGCCCAGTTCCGCGGGTGCGGTGATCGTGCGGTGGGTCAGCGCGGGCAGTCCGCCCTCGCGCACCGCCGCCGCGAGTTCGGCGTCGTAGGCCAGCAGCACCTTGCCCAGCGCGGTGGCGTACGGCGGCAGGACCTGACCCACCTCGAGCGCCTGCGCGGTGTTGTCCGGGCGGAAGACGTGGTGCACCACCGTGATCGCGCCGTGCACCGGCGCGGCGATCCGCACCGACTCCCCCGTCCGCGCGGCGAGCGTGTCCGCGCGATTGATCGCCCGCGAACGCAATTCGTTCACGTCGATGTACGGCGAGCCGAGTTCGGTGAGCCCGCCGCCGAGCCGATACTTACCGGTGGCCGGATCCTGATCGACGAATCCGACCCCCTGCAGGGTGCGCAGGATGCCGTGCGCGGTCGGCTTGGCCAGCCCGAGCGCCACCGCTATCTCGCCGACTCCCATCCGCCCGGATCCCCGCGCGAGCAGGCGCAACACGGCCGCCGCACGTTCGATCGACTGAATCGGACCCGGCATGCCCGTAACCTACCAGCAAACCGTTCAGCATTGTCGAACGGAGACTCTGTCAGTGCAGGCCACCCCTTCGTAGCGTGGACGTAGAGCTCGGCGGCGACCAGCTCACCAGGGCAAACGGACTCAACGACGAGTCTCCGGAAAGGGACCGCGATGACGCAGTACGTCGGAGCCATCGACCAGGGCACGACCTCCACGCGATTCATGGTGTTCGACCACGGCGGGAACGTGGTTGCCCGGCATCAACTCGAGCACGAGCAGATACTGCCGCAGGCCGGCTGGGTGGAACACAATCCCGCCGAGATCTGGGAACGCAGCCGCACCGTCATCAAGACCGCGCTCGCCGCGGCCGACCTGACCGCCGACGATCTGGCCGCGGTCGGGGTCACCAATCAGCGCGAGACCACCCTGGTCTGGGACCGCCGCACCGGCCGCCCGTACTACAACGCCATCGTCTGGCAGGACACCCGCACCGACCGCATCATCGCCGAGGTGAACCGGGCCGGGCACGGGGACACCATCCGGCAGCGCTCGGGTCTGCCACCGGCGCCGTACTTCTCGGGCGGCAAGCTGAAGTGGATCCTGGACAACGTCCAGGGCGTGCGCGCGGCCGCCGAACGCGGTGACGCCCTGTTCGGCACCCCGGACTCGTGGCTCATCTGGAACCTCACCGGCGGGGCGCGCGGCGGCGAACACGTCACCGACGTCACCAACGCCTCGCGCACCATGCTCATGAACCTCGAAACCCTCGACTGGGACGAGGAATTGCTGGAGATCTTCGGGGTGCCGCGCGCCATGCTGCCGCGCATCGCGCCGTCCGCCGACCCCGAGGGGTTCGGTCGCACCAACCCGGACGGGCCGTTCAAGGGCTCGGTCCTCATCGCCGGCGTGCTCGGCGATCAGCAGGCCGCCACCGTCGGGCAGGTGTGCTTCCGACCGGGTGAGGCCAAGAACACCTACGGCACCGGGAATTTCCTGATGCTCAATACCGGTACGGACATAGTGCACTCGCAGCACGGACTGCTCACCACCGTCGCCTACCAGTTCGGCGACGACAAGCCGGTCTACGCCCTCGAGGGTTCGATCGCGGTCACCGGGTCGGCCGTGCAGTGGCTCCGCGATCAGCTGGGCATCATTTCCGGTGCGTCGCACGTGGAATCGCTCGCCGAATCGGTCGAGAACACCGGCGGGGTGTACTTCGTGCCCGCGTTCTCCGGACTGTTCGCACCGTACTGGCGGCCCGACGCCCGCGGCGCCATCGTCGGCCTGTCGCGCTTCAGCAACAACGCCCATCTGGCAAGGGCCACACTGGAATCCATCTGCTACCAGACCCGCGACGTGGTCGAGGCCATGCAGCGCGACTCCGGTGTGCGGCTCGCCACCCTGCGGGTGGACGGCGGCGTCACCGCGAACGAGCTGGCCATGCAGATCCAGGCCGACTTCCTCGGCGTGCCGGTCTCGCGGCCGCGGGTCCCCGAAACCACCGCGCTCGGTGCGGCCTACGCGGCGGGCCTGGCGGTCGGGTTCTGGAACAACACCGACGAACTTGTCGCCAACTGGCACGAGGACCGGCGCTGGGAGCCCACCTGGTCCACCGAGCGCCGCGAACGCGGCTACGCCCGGTGGCTCAAAGCTGTTTCACGAACCCTGGACTGGGTCGATATAGACGACGACCAGGACTGAATCCCCCCGTACCTTCGATCACCGCTCAACCGATAACAAGGAGCAATTTCGTGTCCGCACAACTGGATCCCGCCTACCGCGCCCGGGCCATCGATGCGCTCGGCGACACCGAGATCGACGTCCTGGTCATCGGTGGCGGGGTAACCGGAGCCGGCGCCGCCTTGGACGCGGCCGCGCGCGGCCTGTCCGTCACCCTGGTCGAGGCCCGCGATTTCGCCGCGGGAACCTCGAGCCGGTCTTCCAAACTCATCCACGGCGGGTTGCGCTACCTCGAGCAGCTCGACTTCGCGCTGGTCCGTGAGGCTTTGAAGGAGCGCGGGCTGCTGCTGAGCAAGCTCGCGCCGCACCTGGTACGCCCGGTGTCCTTCCTGTTCCCGCTGCAGCACCGGGTCTGGGAACGCGCCTACATCGGCGCCGGGGTCGCGCTGTACGACACCCTCGGCGGCGCGCGCTCGGTGCCCATGCACAAGCACCTGACCCGCACCGGCGCACTGGAATTGGCGCCCGCGCTCAAGGACGACGCCATGACCGGCGCGATCCGCTACTACGACGCGCAGGTCGACGACGCCAGGCACACCATGACACTGGCCCGCACCGCCGCCGAGCACGGGGCGACCGTGCTGACCCGCACCCGGGTCACCGGACTGCTGCGCGACGGCGAGCGCATCGTCGGCGCTACCGTCACCGATCTGGAAACCGGTGCCGCGCACACCATCCGGGCCCGGACCGTCATCAGCGCCACCGGCGTGTGGACCGACGACATGATCCAGATGACCGGCGTGGAATTCCCGTTCCACGTGCGGATGTCCAAGGGCGTGCACATCATGGTGCCGCGCGAGCGGCTGAACATGGACACCGGCCTGATCATGCGCACCGAGAAGTCCGTGCTGTTCGTGATTCCGTGGGCGGAACACTGGATCATCGGCACCACCGATACCGAATGGTCGCTGGACAAGAACCATCCGACCGCCAGCGCGGCCGATGTGCAGTACATCCTGGATCACATCAATTCGCTGCTGCGCGAACCGCTCACGCGCGCGGACATCGTCGGTACGTACGCGGGGCTGCGCCCGCTGATGACCGGCGCGTCGAAGGAGACCTCGAAGCTCTCGCGCGAACACGCGGTGGCCGAGCCCGCGCCGGGCCTGTTCGTCATCGCGGGCGGCAAGTACACCACCTACCGGGTGATGGCCTCGGACGTGGTCGACGCGGCCGCCGCGCGACTGGGCGGCGACGTGCCGGCGTCCAGCACCGAGAACGTGCCCGTCCTGGGCGCAGTAGGCTACCGCGAGATGCTGGACGACGCGTCCGGCGTGGCCGCCCGCACCGGCCTGCCGGTCGAGACCGTGCACCACCTGCTCGGCCGCTACGGCTCGCTGAGCGAGGGCATCTTCGAGCTGATCGCCGCCGATCCCGTACTGGCGCAGCCGATTCCGGGTGCCGACGACTACATCGGGGCCGAGGCCGTCTACGCGGTCACCCACGAGGGCGCCCTGCACCTGGACGACATCCTCACCCGCCGGACCCGCATCTCCATCGAGGTGCCCGACCGCGGCCTGAAGGCGGCCCCGGAGATCGCCACCCTGATCGCCCCGCACCTGGACTGGGACGGCGAGCGCGCCAACACCGAGATCAACCGCTACTACGACCGCGTGCACGCCGAGCTCGCCGCCAACGAGGCGATCGACGACGAGGCGGCCAACGCGGCCCGCCTGGTCGCGACGGCCTGACCGAACGCCCGAAAAGGCCGTGCCGCACCGGAACATCGGTGCGGCACGGCCTTTTCGTGCCTACGGTGCCGACCACGGGGCGGGTCAGGGCAGTAGGCGCTGTTCGTTGGCCACGGCGACCGCCGCGGCGCGGGTGTCGACGCCGAGTTTGTCGTAGATGCGGCCCAGGTGGGTTTTCACCGTCGCCTCGCTGATGTGCAGGGCGCGGGCTATCTCGCGGTTCCCCGAGCCCCGGGCCAGCTGGGCCAGGATGTCGAGTTCGCGGGCCGTCAGGGTGGGTTTGGGGTGGCGCAGCTGGGACATGACGCGCTGGGCCACCGGTGGGGACAGCGCCGTACGGCCCTGTGCGGCAGCGTGTATCGCGGCGAACAGCTCGTCGGCGCTCTCGGCCTTGAGCAGGTAGCCGGTCGCGCCGGCCGAGATCGCGCGGGTGATGTCGGCGTCGGTGTCGTAGGTGGTCAGCACCAGCACACGCGGGGCCGGGGACGGGAGAGCCGTTATGCGACGGGTGGCTTCGGCGCCGTCCATGTCCCCGCCCAGTTGCAGATCCATGAGCACGACGTCGGGGCGCAGCCGTTCGGCCAGGGCCACCGCCTCGGGGCCGCTGCCCGCCTCGCCGAGCACCTCGATGCCGGGCGCGCTGCCCAGCAGCGCGAGCAGGCCCGCGCGCACTACCGCGTGGTCGTCGCAGATGATCAGGCGCACAGCGGATTCGGCGGTCACGACGCCTCCAGGGGTATGGCGGCCGAGAGCACCGTGCCCTCGCCCGGCGCGGATTCTATGGTGAGCGTGCCGCCGAACTGCCGCAGCCGGGCCCGCATCGCCGGAATCCCGTGCCCGCGTTCCCCGGTGGCGGCCACGGCGCCCGGATCGAAGCCGCGCCCGTCGTCGGCGACGTCGAGCACGATCTGGTCGCCGAGGTGGGTCAGGGTGAGCGTCACCGTCCGTGCCGCGCCGTGCTCGCGCGCATTGGCCAGCGCGCCCTGGGCGATGCGCAGCAGCGCGGCCGCGACGCGGGCGGGCGGCTCCACGGGGGCGCCGTCGCTCGCGAAGCTCGCGGCGATGCCGTCGTCGGCCGCGCGGTCGGCCAGGGTGCGCAAAGCCGCTGCCAGCGAACCGTTCTCGGCCAGTTCGGCCGGGGCGAGATCGTGGACGAAGCGCCGGGCCTCGGCGAGATTCCGCTCGGTCACCCCGGCGGCGGCGCGCACGTGCGCGCGCGCCCGCTCCGGCTCGGCGTCCCACACCCGGTCCGCGGCCTGCAGCAGCATGCCCTGGCTCGAAAGTCCCTGCGCCAGCGTGTCGTGTATTTCCATGGCGACGCGCTGCCGCTCGGCGAGCATGCCCGCGCGCCGCTCGCTGCCCGCCAGCTCCGCCCGGGTCCGCATCAGGTCGTCGATGAGCGCAGCCTGCCGCTCGGTCTGGCGGCGCATGAACACGAACGTCGCCGTCGCCACCGCGGCCACGGCCGGCGGCGCGAGCAGCACGTTCGGGTCCAGCCACCCGGCCAGGCGCACCTGGGTCACGACGATCAGCACGGTCAGCGCGACCACCGCCGCCACCGCGATCCGCAACGGCAGGATCCGCAGCGCCAGATACAGCAGCGGGACCGCGCACCACGCGAAACTCGGGCCGAGCAGGACGAGCACGGCCCACACCGCGATGACCAGCCCCAGCCACAGCGCCGCACGCCCGTCGACCGGGCCGACCGGCGAAAGCGGCTCCGCCGCAGCGGCATCGGCGGAGTCCGCTCCGTCGCCCGATGGTCGCGACCGATGGGATGCTGTGCGCACAGCCCCGCCACCGTGCGTCGCGTCCGCCGGGGAATCGACGACTTCCGCCGATGCCGGTTCGACGCCACGCCCGACGGAGTCCGGCCGAGGAGTCTCACCCGGCCCGGGCAGCGCGGACTTCGCCGGGTCATAGGTGGCGGTGCGATGCGAACCGAGGGCGTAGAGAACGGCCAGGGCCAGCGAGAGGGCGACCACCCACGGGGTTCGCGGGGTGTCCTGGTGGCGAATCAGGAAGCGGGCCAGTGACGCCGCCAGCAGGACGTAGAAGGCGATGTCCATGGTGAGGCCGAGCCACCGCGGATCCGGCGCGGGCGGCGTGCGGGTGTACATGATCGTCACCTCCTCCGCGTGGCCGGGCACGCGATTCGATGGGCCTCTGGTCGCGGCTCGATGGGCCGTGAGCTGGTCGAACAGTTCATTGTGCCGGGCGCGGGCCGGATCGGGATCAACCGATCGGCTGACCCGGGTGTCGGCCGGGCGGGGGCGCGGATATAGCCGCCGCGTCGATGGCGGAGCGGGCGCGAAGCCGAAGTATGGGTGGGGAACCGGCGGCACCGGCCGCGGCACCCGACAACGCGAGGGAAACACCATGAACAGCAAGAGCATCAGCCTCCGGACCCGGCTCCTGGTCGGCGGCGTCGCGGCCGTCGCCGCCACCGCGGGCGTGGTGGGCTTGGTCGCCTCGAACGCCGAGGGCACCGACCCCGCGACGAAGGCGCCGGTCGTCGCGGACGCCTCCGACGGCAATCTGCAGCAGAGCACGCACCTGACCATCGCGGCCGCCACGAAGGCGGCGCAGGCCGCGCTGGACGCGGCGCAGCGGGACAACCAGCGGGTCAGCGTGGCCGTGGTCGACCGCAACGGCAACACCCTGGTGCAGTTGCGCGGCGACGGCGCGGGCCCGCAGTCCTACGACGCCGCCCGGGAGAAGGCGTTCACCGCGGTGTCCTGGAACGCGCCGACCTCCGAGCTCGCCGGGCGGTTGTCGTCCGCGCCGCAGCTGGCCGACATCCCCGGCACGCTGTTCCTGGGCGGCGGCGCCCCGGTGGACGCGAAGGGCGCGCCGGTCGCGGGCATCGGCGTGGCGGGTGCGCCGAGCGGAGACCTGGACGAGAAGTTCGCGCGGGCCGGCGTCGCCGCACTCGGCGGCTGATCCGGCCGCACGCGTGTTCCCAGGGATTTGCGGAAATGAAAACCGTAGAGTCTGATCCGGTATGGCCGTTCCCGCGGACGACACCCCGACCGGAGGTTCCATCATGGACTTCAGCTCGATTTTCATCAGCGAGGCGCTGGGCACCGGCATCCTGATCCTGCTCGGAGCGGGCGTGGTCGCCAATGCGTTGCTGGCCAAATCAAAGGGGTACGAGGGCGGCTGGCTGCTCATCACCTTCGGCTGGGGTCTCGGGGTGTTCGCGGGCGTGTACGTGGCCTACAAGACCGGCGGGCATCTCAATCCCGCCGTCACCATCGGCAATCTCTTCGCCGGATCGGCCGACTACGCACCCGGCGTGCCGGTGACCTTCGGCAACACCGTCGCGTACCTGTCCGGGCAATTGGCCGGCGCGTTCGCCGGAGCGTGCGCCGCCTTCGCCGCCTACAAACAGCATTTCGACGCCGAACCCGACGACGCCAAGAAGCTGGCGGTCTTCGCCACCGGACCGGCCATCCGCTCCTACCGGTGGAATTTCCTGACCGAGGTCATCGCCACCTTCGCGCTGGTCTTCGTCATCCTGGCCTTCGGGCACACGCCGAGCGGGCTCGGACCGCTGGCCGCGGCCCTGCTGGTGGTGGGCATCGGCGCGTCGCTGGGCGGGCCGACCGGGTACGCCATCAACCCCGCCCGCGACCTCGGCCCCCGCATCGCCTACGCGCTGCTGCCGACCGGCCGCGCGGTGCGGCACGCACCGCAGCGGGTCCCGGCCGACGCGGGTCGCGGCGTCGCCGAGCGCATGCCGGAACAGCTGCCCGCGCAGGCCGATTCGCACCACAAGAACCCCGACTGGGCCTACTCCTGGGTCCCGGTGCTCGGCCCGCTGCTCGGCGGCGCGCTCGCCGGACTCGTCGCGCAGCTGTACCTCTGAGCAGGGCTTTCCGGCTCGTTCCCCGAATGTCGGTGAGACTTGCTAGTTTTCGCCTCGTACCACATCGACGAGCAGCGAAAAGCACGGAGCGAGACGCGGATGAGCACTACGGCCACCACCCATTACCTGGAACTGTCGGAAGACAGCGGTTCGGCACACAAGTTCTACGAGGTGGTGGTGGCCGATACCCAGGTCACCATTCGATACGGGCGCATCGGTGAGAGCGGCACCGCCAAGGTGAGTTCGTTCGCCACCGCGGAGAAGGCGAACGCCGCGGCCGCCAAGAAGATCGGTGAGAAGGTCCGCAAGGGCTACGCCCCCGCCGTGATGGGCGCGCGCGGCAAGCGCCCGGTCACCCGCCGGGCCATCGTCTCCCAGCGCTCCACCGCCAAATCGGCCCCCGTGCTGTGGTCCTTCGATTCCGGGGCGGCCGCCTTCGGCATCTTCGTGGACGAGCACCGCTGCTGGGTGGGCAACGAGAACGGCGATGTGTTCACCCTGACCCCCGGCGGCGAGGTGACCGGCCGCTTCCAGCTCCCGAACGCCGTGAAATGCATTGTCGCCGACGACTTCTGGATCTACGCGGGCTGCGACGACGGCCGCGTCTACGATCTGTCCGGCAAGGTGCCGCGCGCGGCCTACGACATCGCCGCCGACGTCGACATCTACTGGCTCGACATCCACGACGGCACCCTGGGCGTCTCCGATCGCCAGGGCGGGCTCACCGTCATCGACCACGAGGAAGAATCGCTCTGGACCCGCAAGAGCACCGGCAACTCCGGCTGGATGGTGCGCATCGACGATGCCGGTGTGTACCACGGCCATTCGAACGGCGTCACGAAGTACGACCTGGCCACCGGTAAGAACGAATGGGACGTCAAGACCGGCGGCTCGGTGCTGTTCGGCTGGCAGGAAACCGACGCGGTCTACGCGGGCACCAGCCACAACCAGGTGCGCATGGTGGCCAAGAACGGGCAGTCCGAGCGCACCTACCAGTGCGACAGGGCCGTGTTCTCCTGTGCCACTTCCCCGGACGGGCGCTACGTCTTCGCCGGCGACAACTACTCCTCGGTCTACTGCTTCGACGCGAGCGGGCAGCGACTGTGGAAGCTGGGCACCGGCTGCGGCTCGGCGTACTCCATGCAGTACCACGACGAGAAGCTGTACCTGGTGACCACCAACGGCTCGCTGGCGTGCCTGGACGTGAGCGAGACCGCCATTCGCGACGCCGAGCAGGGCGTGCTGCCCGAGACGGTGTCGGTGAAGGCCCCGGAGTTCTCGGCCGTGACCCCCAGCGCCACCGTGGAAGTCATCGCCGAGGCCGGTGACGGCGTCGTGGTGGAGTGCGTGAACACCGGCGGCGGATTGCGCGTGCACGTGGTCTCCGCCGGCTACGAGCGGGGCTGGAACGTGCAGTTCCCCCGCGATATTCGCGAGGCGGGCGCGCGCTACGTCGTCGACTCGATCAGCGAATCGGCGCGCGGCGGCTTCTACCGCGTGCGCGGTGACATCCGGCGCCTGGGCTGAATCACCGCCCCGCCGGGCACGTCCGGCGCTACCGCTGGGAGCTGAACAGCTCCCCCGGATTCGCGCCGAGATTCACGAAGTGCTCCTGCTCGACCTTCACGAAAATGGCCCGGCCGGTGGCGATCACGAGGTCGCCATCGGTCAGCTCGGATTCGATGAAGAGCTTGCGCCGCTGGGCCGCGGTCAACCAGGAAGTAACGACGAATTCCCTGCCCAGCCGCGCGGGTGCGCGAAAATCGACATCCAGCTTCGCGGTGACCGCCGGCTGCCGCAGCGGCAGCAGCAGCGCCCCCGACGCCTCGTCCAGCGCCGCGGCGATCATGCCGCCGTGCGCCACACCGGGCGCGCCCTGATGCCGTTCGTCGAGGGTGAAGGCCGCACGCACGGTGTTTCCGCACCGCTCGAACACCATGCGCGGCGAGGACGGGTTCGACGGCCCGCAGCCGAAACACCCCGCGTGGTGCGGGGGGAACGGCCCCTCGGCGAAGAGGTCCCCCAACGGCAACGCTGCCGATTCGCGATCGAGCTCCATTCCTGCAAGTTAACTCAGATTCGTTCGCAAAGCGAGAGACGTCCCGGACGGCGAACGGCGCCGCGCCGACGGAATCGACGCGGCGCCGGGCCGCGACGCGAGCCGGGCTAGTCCTCGCCGCCTCCACCGCGGCCGTTCCGCGCGGCCCCGGCCTTTCCGTCCCCGGCTTTGCCCGCCCCGGCCGCATCGTCGGTCGCGATCGAACTCTGACTGGTCCGGTTCCCGTCCCGATGCACCGCCTCGACCACGAGTCCGGCGTCGTCGGCGTCCACGCGCACGGTGTCGCCGGGGACCAGCTCGCCGTCCAGGATCTTCTTCGACAGGTTGTTGTCCAACTGCCGCTGGACCGTTCGGCGCAGCGGCCGCGCGCCGAACTCGGGCTGATAGCCGGTGTCGGCGAGCCAGTCCATGGCCTTGTCGGTGACATCGAGTTCGATGTCCTGGGCCCGCAGGCGCCGGCGGGTGCCGTCCAGCACGAGGTTCACGATGTTCCGGAGCTGGGCGCGGTCCAGGCGGTGGAAGACGATCTGCTCGTCGAGCCGGTTGAGGAACTCGGGCCGGAAATGCCCCCGCAGTCGCTCCTCCAGCTGCGGGGTGATCGCCTCCAGGTCACCGTCTTTCGCGGACAGGATGATGTCCGAGCCGATGTTGCTGGTCAGGATGACGATCGTGTTCTTGAAATCGACGGTGCGGCCCTTGGAGTCGGTGACCCGGCCGTCGTCGAGCAACTGCAGCAGCACGTTGAACACGTCCGGGTGCGCCTTCTCGACCTCGTCGAACAGGATCACCGAATACGGCTGGCGCCGAACCTTGTCGGTGAGTTGCGCGGCATCGTCGTAGCCGACGTAGCCGGGCGGCGCGCCGACCAGCCGGGATACCGTGTGCTTCTCCTGGAACTCGCTCATGTCGAAGCGGATGAGCCGATCCTCGTCCCCGAAGACGGCCTCCGCCAGCGCTTTCGCCAGTTCGGTCTTGCCGACGCCGGTCGGGCCCAGGAACAGGAACGAGCCGATGGGCCGCTGCGGATCCTTCAGCCCGGCCCGCGCCCGGCGCACCGCCTCGGCGACCGCGACGATGGCCTCGTCCTGGCCGATGACCCGTTTGTGCAGCACCTCTTCGAGTTTCAGCAGTTTCTGCCGTTCCTCGGCGGTGAGATCGGCGACCGGGATGCCGGTGCGGCGCGAAATCACCTCGGCGATATCGGTGATCGTCACCGCCGGCGGCTCGGCGGTATCGGCGGGGGTCTCCGCGTGCTCGGCCGCGGCGATATCGGCCTTGAGCCGGTTGGCCTTCTCGTAGTCCTCGGCGTTGACCGCGGCGTCCTTCTCCCGCCGCAGCCGCTCGAGTTCCTCCTGCTGCTCCCGGGCTTCGGGGGCACGGGTTTTCGTGCGCAGGCGCACCCGCGCGCCCGCCTGATCGATGAGGTCGATGGCCTTGTCCGGCATGAAGCGATCGGTGAGATAGCGGTCGGAGAGTTCGGCCGCCGCGATCAGCGCCTCGTCGTCGTAGCGCACCTGGTGGTGCTCCTCGTACACGTCGACCAGACCGCGCAGGATCTCGATGGTGTCCGCCACCGAGGGCTCGGACACCATGACCGGCTGGAAGCGGCGTTCCAGCGCGGCGTCCTTCTCGATGTACCGGCGATACTCGTCGATGGTGGTCGCGCCGATGGCGTGCAATTCGCCGCGGGCGAGCGCGGGTTTGAGCAGATTGCCCGCGTCCATCGACCCCTCGCCGCCGCTGCCCGCGCCGACGATGGTGTGCAGCTCGTCGATGAAGACCACCAGCTCGTCCGAGTGCGCGCGCACCTCGTCCAGGACCTTGGTGAGCCGCTCCTCGAACTCGCCGCGATACTTGCTGCCCGCCACCAGCGACGCGACGTCCAGCGCCACGACCCGCCGCCCGGCCAGGGTGTCGGGCACGTCGCCGTTGACGATGCGCTGGGCCAGGCCCTCCACGATGGCGGTCTTGCCCACGCCCGGATCGCCGATGAGCACCGGGTTGTTCTTGCGCCGCCGCGAGAGGATCTCCACGGTCTGCTCGATCTCCTCGGCGCGGCCCACCACCGGGTCCACCTTGCCCGCGCGCGCCTCGGCCGTCAGATCGCGGCCGTACTCGTCCAGGGTCGGGGTGTCGCTGGGTTCGCGGGGCGCGCCCGCGGCGGGCAGCTTGGCGCCGGACAGGGCCTGGGCGGCCGGGCTCTCGGGACTGGCGGCGATACCGAGCAGGATGTGCTCGGGCCCGATGTAGCTGCTGCCGGCCTCGGCGGCGCTGCGCTGGGCGTTGCGCAGGGCGGCCTTGGCCGCCGGGCTCAGCGCCAGGGCGTGCCCGGCGCCGTGCGCGCCGACCCCGCTGCCCGCGGCCGCCCGCATCTGGGCGCGCAATTGCCCGGGGTCGCGGCCGATCTCGGTGATGATGCTCGTGCCGGGCTCGATGTCGGCGGCGGCGTAGAGCAGGTGTTCGGGGGTGATCTCCGCGCTGCCCCACTCGTGCGCGGCTGCCCTGGCACCGTCGACCACGGCCTTCGCGCTTTCACTCAGCAAACGGGTCAGATCGATACGCTGCACCGGCGGCTGCGACGTCATGCCGTTGCCGAAGAAGCGCTCGAATATGTCGTCGAAAGAGTCGAATGATCCCCGGGAACCGGGCCAGCTCTGGGTCATCGTCACCTCGTGGCGTCGGGCCGCCGCACCGAATCAGTGAGCCGATCCGCGCAACAGCAAACGATTGGCGAACTCGACTCCACCCTAGTGACCCCCTGCGGCACGGCAAGGGCCGTGACGAGTTTGTGCCCGATGACACCGCCCGCCCGGGTCAGCGCATTTCGGCGACCACCGGAGCGAATGGCGCGTAATCGCGGACGCAGCCCTCGGTCCAATCCCACGCGGAGTCGGGATCGACCGCGACACCCTGCTGCAACAGCAGATGCCAGCCGTCCCCGGACTTCTCCCAAATATCGCCGTCACGGTCCACATACGCCCCCGAAGCCGCCGGCTCGATTCCACCGATACCGAATCCGCCTGCGGGGAAATCACATTGCTGTATCACGCCACAACACCTTCCTCGATTGGTTCCACCCGAAAGTATCCGCCGCCCGTCTTCCGGTGCACTTCCGGCGGGGTTTCCGTCATATGAATTCATACGCATTCGAATTGCATCCGGCTAGCACAGGAATCAAGGGCCACCACTCTCCGGCCGTAACTATTGGACAACTTTTCCGCAAACTTTTGGCATCTTCGACTTTTTGCGGGATAGTGCTCTTCTTGCGGCGAACGTCCAGTTGGCTGGGGATGAGGAAGGGCGTTCGGAATGGCAGGGCCGGAGATCAGAGTGCTCGGCCCGCTGCACCTGTCGCTCGACGGTCACGACGCACCGCTGGGAACGCCGATGCAGCGGGCGGTCCTCGGCCGCCTCGTCGTCGCCCGCGGCCAGGCCGTCACCACCGACAGACTGATCGATGACCTGTGGTCGGGACAACCACCGCCCCGGGCCGCCGCGGTGCTGCAGGTGCACATCCACACCCTGCGGCGACTACTGGAACCGCAGCGGGCCCGGCGCGCGCCCGCCCGCTACATAGTGTCCGAATCGTCCGGATATTCCCTGCGGATAGCCGAAAACGCCGTGGATGCCTGGCATTTCGAACAGCAGTTGCGCGCATATCAGGAACTCATCAGCAATCCCGCCGCCCGGCCGGACGCCGCCCGCCGGATCGGCATGCTGGACACGGTTCTCGGCCACTGGCACGGGCCCGCACTGGAGGCTTTCGCCGATACCGAATGGGCCGCCGCCGAAACCGATCGGCTCACCGATCTGCATCTCACCGCGATCGAGATGAACGCCCAGACCAAACTCGAACTCGAACGTTTCGGCGAAGTCGTTCTCGAACTCCGCGCACTCTTCGACGAACATCCCGGCCGCGAGGAACTCGTCCGGTTGCTGGCCACCGCGCAATACCGCACCGGACAGCAATTGGAGGCGCTCACCACGATTCGCCGCTCCCGTGAATTCCTCGGCCGCGAATTCGGCGTGGATCCCGCCCCCGCGCTGCGGCAGCTGGAGGGCGCCATCCTCACCCACGCCACCGAACTGCGGCCGGACCCGGATCCGCGCCGATCGCCCGGGACGGAGCGGGCGGCCGCCGGAGCCGGCCCAGCGGCGAGTCCGGGGACCCGCATCGACAGTGGCACAGGACAATCGGTGAGCGGCATCGAGATCCCCGGCGCGCCGACCGGCACCGGGTACACCGCCGAACTCGGGGAGTTGCTCACCCTCGCCGAGGCCGTCCGCGCGGGCGGGCTGCGCCTGGCCTGGATCGACGGCGAGGCGGGCATCGGCAAATCCACCCTGGCCGAGGCCGCGCTGGGCGCGCTGGCCACGACCGGCTGGCAGGTGGCGACCGGCGGCTGTCCCGAGATCGACGGCGCGCCGCCCGCCTGGGCCTGGTCCGAGATTCTGGACGCCACAGCGGGTTTCGACGGCGCGGCGCCCCCCGGAACGGCGCCCGAGCCCGCGCCCGCGGACGCCTTCGGCATGTCCCGGACGCTGGCCGAGCGCTGCCGCCGCGCGGGTGCGGCGGCGGGCCCGGTGGCGCTGCTGCTGGAGGACGTGCATCGCGCCGACACCGCCACCCTGCAGGTGCTGCGCCAGCTCGCGAGCTGGCTGCGCGACGAACCGGTGCTGATCCTGCTGACCACCCGCAGATCCGAAGCCGTTCCGGGGGTGCACACCACCGCCGCCGCGCTGGCCCCGCAGACCGCGCTGCGGCTCCGGCTCACCGGCTTGGACCCCGAGGGCACCCGGCAGGTGGCGCGGGCGGCGGGCCTGCGGCCGGTGGACGAGGACCTGTCGCATCGCCTGCACCGGCGCACCGGCGGGAATCCGCTCTTCGTCCGCGAACTGGCGAAACTGCTGGCCGCGCACGGTGATCTGGAACAGGTGCCGGAATCGATCCGCGAGCTCATCGACGATCGCGTCGCGCGCCTGCCCGCGGGCGTCACCGAGGTGCTGCGGCACGTCGCGGTCTGGGGCACCGGAATCGAGCTGAGCGCACTCGCCGCTGTCTCCGGCACCACGCAGGACGAGCTGATCGATCTGGTGACCGCCGCCGAGGCGGCCGGACTGGTCGGCACCCGGGGCTCGGGGCGCATCGACTTCGAGCACACCCTGATTCGCGACGCGGTGTACCTGGGCATCCCGGTGCTGCGCCGCGGCCGCATGCACTGGGCCGCGCTCGAACTCCTGGAGACCCCGCGCCAGTACGCCCGGACGGTCCCCGATCCCGAGGTGCTCGCCCGGCACGCCTTCCTCGGCGCGACCCCCGAAACCGCCTGGCACGCCATCGAATACGTCCGGGCGGCGGCTCGGCACCGCATGAAGCACCGCATGCGCAGCGAGACGGTCCGGCTCCTGCGCTCGGCCGTGCAACTGCACGAACTCGCCGGGCACACCTCCGAACACGCCGCGCGCGGTGATCGCACGGCCCTGCTCGAGCTGCGCTGCACGCTGGTCACCGCCCTGGCCTACGACAACCGGCACGGCGAGGCCCGCGCCGAACGCCTGCGCGCGCTGACGATGGCCGACGGACTCGGCGACGACGATCTGCGGTACGCCGCGCTGACCAGCTGGCGGGTGCCGGTCATCTGGGCCATCCGGGAATGGCGTGACCCGGATCACCAGGTCCGCCAGGCCCTTTCGCGGGCCCTCGCCGCGCTGGACGCCGTCGGGCCGCGGTCCGCGCCGCCGCCCGCCCGCACCGGCACGACCGGTCGCGGTTCCGACGCCCTCGGCACGGAACTCGGTGCGGCTCAGGATAACTCGGCCGCGGTGCGGTCCGCCGGGTCGATCGCGACCGCGGCTCCCGAGCACCGCGACAGCGACCCGCGGGCGAGCACCGAACCGAGCCCGACAGCGGCGAACCCGGCGGCGAACCCCGCCGGGTCGATCGCGAAAACCGAAGTCGCGGTGCGGCTGCGCATCGCGGCGTCGTTCGAGGCGGGGCTCGAGGAGTACGACGCGGGCCAGGCCCTGGCGCGGGAGGCGCTGGCGATGGCGCGCGAGATCGGGGACGCGGAACTGGTGTGCGCGGCGATCAACGCGCTGACCTACCTCGAGTTCGACTACGACGCCGAGTTCGTCGAGTTGACCGCCGAGATGGAGCGGGTCGCCGAGGCCGCGGGCCTGGCAGAGTACCGCGCGCTCGCGCACTACCAGGGTTACCGGGTCGCGGTGGCGCGCACCGATCTTCGGGAAGCCGGGCGCCGAGCCGCGCGCACCCTCGAATGCGCGGACGAGGGCCAGTTGCAGCCGCTGCTGGACATGGTCGGCTGTTTCGCCGCCACCATGGAGCTGCTGCGCGGGGAAGTCGCCCAGGCCGAGCGACTGTACGAGCAATTCGGCAGGCGGCTACGGCGTTCCGGCAGCACCAACGCCACCGAGTCGGAGTTGTTCTGCGCCACGGCGATCGGCTGGGCGCGCGGGAATCTCTCGGGGCTGGTGGACCGGATCGGCGCGAGCTATGCCGAACTGCCGAGCGTGATGGCGCAGCCGTACGCGCTGGCGCTGGCGCACGCGGATCGGCTGGACGCGGCGCGGGCGGTTTTCGACGACACCGACCCGCGGCGCGACGGACCCTATCCGGTGCTGATGTCGGCGCTGCGGGCCCATACCGCGATCGCGCTGGGCAATACCGACGCGATTGCGGCGCTCTACGAATTCCTATTGCCGCATACCGGCACGGTCATCGGAGTCGAAACCGGTATGGCTTCCTTCGGGCCGATGGACGCGGTACTGGCCGCGCTCGCCGACGCGGCCGGTGACTCGGGCGCGGGTGACGTCCATCGCGAACGCGCGAGCGGACTGCTCGAGCGAATCCGCGCCGAACTGCCGCGCGCCGGAGATTCGCCGCTGCACGCCGCGTAAATAAGCGCTGGTGGAACCTCTTTATAAGGCCGGAGCCGGTACCCATCGGGCACCGGCTCCGGCCGAATTTCACTACGGGATTTTCCCGTTATTTTACTTCGAGCGCTGGTACGCCTCGACGATCTCCGCGGGGATGCGTCCCCGGGAGGACACCTGATGTCCCTGGGCCCGTGCCCACTCGCGGATCGCGGTGCTCTCCTCGCGATCCACCGCCGGACGGGCACGCCCACCCGCCACGGCGACCTTGCGCTGCTTGGAGCGCCCCACCTTGCGGGCCTTCTCGGTCCACGCTTCCAGCGACTCCCGCAACTTGCCGGCGTTCTTGATCGACAGGTCGATCTCGTAATCCATCCCGTCGATCGAGAAAAAGACGGTTTCGTCGGCCTTCGATTCGCCGTCGTAGTCGTCAACCAGAGTTACGGTGACTTTCTTCGCCATGGACTGCCCTTCCACGTAGAGGTGCCGCTATTCGCCGAAATGCTAATGCCATGACTGGAAGGTTTCAAACCAGGCACGTTTGGAAATACCCGAGATCAGACTATTCTGCTATTACCGCGCAGACCAGACGGTCTTCAGCACACCCGGAATGCGGTCAACCGCCACCCCGATCGACCGCGAACAATGCGCGCGGCAAGGGCGAAATGTCGGATTCCTCGATCGTATGCGGCACACACTTCCCCCCGCCGCGACTCGGTCATGATCACATCCACCCTGGTGAGGGTCGCGCCGCCGAGTTCACGCCCGGGCGCCGATCCCGTACTCACCAGCGTGCTCAACGCGGCGATCACCGGCCCCTCGGCCAGCGGCCGCATCTGCGCCGGCGGCCGACGACCGTCCAGCACCTCCAGCGCCACGCGCAGCGCCGCACGGGCGAATTGCCTTGCCCCGGCGAGCGCTTCGCCGGAAGTGACCGATTTCGCAGGCTGCGAAGCCGTTATTACCCGTTGTAGCGCAACGGTTCCGGCGCGCCCGGCGACCGTTTTTCGGATGACGCCATTGCGACACGAGACCGGGCGCGTGTGCGACACCGAATGGTCGCGAACCATTGTTTGCCAATGTGTTGCGCACGCGGGTAAATCGCCCGTCCAGTTTTCGGCCGGACAACCGCGGAGCCGCAACGGCGGCTCCAACCCCGGTGCGCGCGACAGGAATCCACCGTCCGAACCCATGGCCACCCCCCGATCGTCGCCCGGCCGCCGCGCTCTCCGGATCATCCTCGGCCACGGTCCGCCGGCCCGCATCCGGGCACGCGCACCTCGCACTCCCCCGATCGGCCTGTCCGCCGGGCGAACTACCGCAGCAGCGCCAGTCTGCCCGCGAAGTCGGTGGGCAGGTACAGCAGCGGACTCGTCGTCCAGAGCTGTCCGGATTGCGGATCGTATCGATTCGGCATGGCGACGCCGGCCGGCGCGAAGGCGTCGAAACCGTGTGCGGCCGTGGTGCGGGTGGCGCGCCACAGGTGGTCCGCGAAGGCGACCACCGCCGCCCGCTCACCGGCCACCGCACCGCCCCTCAGCTCGGCGATCTTCGCCGCCACCCCATCGGTCGAGAGATAGACGAGGGTGCCGTCGGCCGCCCGATCCGGGTCGATGGCGACGACGTCGGTCAGGCCGTAGGCCGTGCGCAGCACCTCGGCGATCTCGGTCTGCGCGTAGATCGGAACACTGCGTCCGCCCCGCGCGGCGACCACCGCGGCCGCGAGCTCGGTGTTGACCGGTCCCGGTTCACCCACGGTCCGCGCCGGATCTGCCCCGGCGGGTATCCGATTGCCGAAGCTGTACGCCACGATGATCGACGCGGACTCGGCCGGGGCCGCGGGCACCGTCCACGGATCGGCCGCGGCGGCGGGCGGGGCGGCGTGGACCGAACCCGCCGCGGCCATCGTGCCCAGCATCGCGGCCGCCACCAGGGCCGTTAATTTCCAGGTGGAACTCATACGCCCGATGCTAGCCAGGGGCGTCTCAGACCCGCTGCAGGGCCTTGCCGGCGGTCACCGGCCGCAGCGTCTTGCGCAGATCGGTGCGCATGGTGGTGGCCGCGTCGATCAGGTAGTTCTGGCGCACCTGCCACGGATGCCGATCGCCCTGGCGCGGGAACTGCCCGATGGAGCGCTGGATGTACCCCGAGGCCAGATCGAGCAGCGGCCGTTCGCGCAACGTCCGGTCCGGCTGCGGTACGACCGCGCGGTAGCCCTGCCGATCCATGAAGTCCAGCACGCGGCACACCAGCCGCGAGGACAGATCGGCGCGCAGCGTCCAGGACGCGTTGGTGTAGCCGATGCAGACCGCGAAATTGGGTACACCGGTGAGCATCGTGCCCTGCCAGACGAATTCGTCGGACAGCTGGACCGGAGCGCCGTCCACGTGCAGTTCGATCCCGCCGAAGGCGAGCAGCTGCAGACCGGTGGCGGTGACCACGACGTCGGCCTCGAGCACCCTGCCCGACTTCAGCCGAATGCCTTCGGGCACAAAGCTTTCGATGTGATCGGTGATCACTTCGGCGCGGCCCTTGCGCATGGCCTTGAAAAAGTCGGCGTCCGGCACCGCGCACAACCGCTGATCCCACGGGTCGTACTCGGGGGTGAAGTGCTCGGCGACCAGGTCCCGGTCCTTCAGGATGCGGGTGGTGAGTCCGGTCAGCAGCTTGCGCGCGGCCTCGGGACGCCGGCGGCAGTACTGGTAGAAGCCGATATTGAACAGGATGTTCTTGGTGCGGATGACCCGGTGCGCCAGCTTCGGCGGCAGTTTCTCCCGGATGCTGTCCGCGACCTTGTCCCGGCCCGGAACCGCGGAGATCCAGGTGGGGCTGCGCTGGAGCATCGTGACGTGCTCGGCCTGTTCGGCCATGGCGGGCACCAGCGTGACCGCGGTCGCGCCGCTGCCGATGACCACGACCTTCTTCCCCGTGTAATCCAGGTCCTGCGGCCAGAACTGGGGGTGCACCACGGTGCCCGCGAACTCGGCCAGGCCCGGGAAGTCGGGCGAGTGGCCGCGGTCGTAGTCGTAGTAGCCCGCGCAGGAGTAGAGGAATCCGCAGGTGAGGGTGCGCTGTTCGACGCCGGCGCCGGTGCGCTCCTGAAGGGTCAGTTCCCAGTGCGCGGCGGTGCTGTCCCAGTGCGCGCCGACGACCTTGGTGCCGAAGCGGATATGGCGGTCGATGCCGTTCTCGGCCGCGGTCTCGGCGATATAGCTCAGGATGGACGGCCCGTCCGCGATGGACTTGGCCTCGACCCAGGGCTTGAACGGGTAGCCCAGGGTGAACATGTCCGAGTCCGAGCGCACGCCCGGGTAGCGGAACAGATCCCAGGTGCCGCCCAGGTTGGTGCGGCTCTCCAGGATGGCGTAGCTGCGCCCGGGATGTTCGGTCTGCAGTCGATAGGCCGCGCCGATGCCGGACAGCCCGGCTCCGACTATCACGACATCGAGGTGTTCGGCGGGGGCAGTCGCGGCGTTCATGCCTTCCAGTCTGTGACGGCCGGTCGGCCCATTCTTGACTCTGCACGACAAGTATTTGATTCTGGACGACATGTCGGTCATTCGATCCGCCGGATTGCGCGGATTCCGCGCCACGGTCGCCGAGCTCGGCGGCGATCCCGAGGAGCTCGCCACCCTGTGCGGGCTGCCGATCCAGGCCCTGGACACCGATGATCTGCTGGTCCCGGACCAGGCGGTCGGCGCGGTCATGGAGCTGGCCGCCCATCGGCTGCACTGCCCGGATCTGGGTCTGCGCATCTCCCTGCGCCAGGATCTGGACATGCTCGGCCCGCTGGCGCTGGCCATCCGCAACTCGCCCACCCTGGCCGACGTCCTGGAATGCACCTCGCGCTACCTGTTCGTGCACGCGCGCTCGCTCAGTCTCACCATGGAACCGGACCCGTACGGCGATCGCGGGGTCATCGCGCTGCGCTACACCGTCACCGAGCCCGGTCTGCCCATCCCCGTCCAGGGCACCGATGTCGGACTGGCCTTCGTGCACCACACGATCGCGCGGCTCGCCGAACCGCGCTACGGCCTGCGCTCGGTCGAACTGCCGTACCGGCCCGCCGCCCCGATCGCGGTGTACGAGGAATTCTTCGGCGCCCCGGTACGGATCGAGCGGCCGGTGGCGCTGCTGCGGGTGCCCGCGTCACTGGCCACCCGGGCGCTCTCGGGCGGCGACGAGAATCTGCACCAGCTCGCCATGGCCTTCCTGTCCCGCCAGTCCGGCGGCGCCGCCGCGGCGCTCACGCCGCGGGTGCGGACCACGCTGCAGAAGCTGCTCGGCACCGCCGCGCCCGAAATCGACGCTGTCGCAAGGCTGCTCACGCTGCACCCGCGCACGCTACAGCGCCGGCTAGCGGCCGAGGGCACCTCGTTCGCGACCCTGCTCGACGAGGTGCGGCGCGCGGAGGCGCGGCGCTATCTGACCACCACCGACATTCCCATGAGCCAGGTGGCCTCGCTGGTCGGGCTCTCCGAACAGTCGACCTTCACGCGCTGCTGCCGGCGCTGGTGGGGCGCGACGCCATCGGCGATCCGGCGCGAGAGCGCCGCCCGGGACCAGCCCGCCTGACTCACAGCTGCCGGCTCGGCACGAACACCTGGACGCCGGTGATCCGCGCGCCGCGCTCGGTGAAATCGAGCTGCGCGATGCCCCGGCCCTCCCGGGTCTCCACGGTGGCCGTGACGTTGCGACCGGCAGCCAGCGGCTTGCTCCAGCGCAGGCCCTTGGCACGAAGGGTGAAGTCCTCCAGCGACATTCGCTCGTCGCTCGCCCACGACAGCTGCGGCACCGGCGCCAGCGCCGCGTGCGCGCCCGCGACCTCGCCCCGGCCGATGGCGTCCAGCAGCCGGGCCGCGGCCTGCTTGCCGGCCTTGCCGACGCTGCTCATGCCCTTCATGAAAGCCAGTGCGCCGCCGACACCCTGGTTGCTCACCAACTGCGGCCCGAGCTTGGCGCCGGCCAGCAGACCCTGCGCGCCCGAGCCCATCAGCTGGGCGATCATGCCCGGCAGTTCCCAATGCGCGCGCAGCGCACGGATCTTCAGCGCACCGTCCACCTCGGCCAGGTCGTAGCGCAGGTGCATGGGCACGTGCAGGGTGACCCCGGTCGACATCGTGGTGGCGATGGTGAGATCCCGGAAGACGGTCATGCCGCAGACGACATCGTTGGTGACGTCGAAGGCGATGCCGTTGGGCGCGATGAAGGTGTCGTAGAAGCGCTCGATGGCCGCGCGGCCGATGTGCGGGCGCGAACCCACCGGATCCTCGACGCTGCCGTTGTCGGCGAACAGGCCGACCCAGGCGGCCCGGTCGTGCACCCCCACCGCCTGCGGTGAGGCTTCGACGGTCGCCAGCAGTTCGGCGGCAGTGGGATTCGCGGGCACGGTTCCTCCAGGTGATCGGCAAGCGCGCGCGATGATACCGGCCGCCCCGTACCCGGGTCTCGGGAACGAGAGCGGACGTGTGCGGCGTTACTCCGCCCGTTCGCTACTGGCTCGGCACCAGATTTCCGCCCACGTTCGTGATCTTCCAGTCCTGGGACGGATCGACGGTGACGTTGTAGGTGACGGTGGTCTGCACACCGTCCGGGTTCTGCGCGTTGGTCGAGGTGACGTTGAGGAAGACGTTCACCTGGTAGATCCCGTTGTCGTGGGCCGAGACCTTGGCCGCGACCGGGGTGGCGCTCGAGGTCCACTTCAGCGGAACCAGGATCTCCTGCAGCTTCGGCGCGGTGGCGTCGAACTTGGCGGCCAGCGGGGCGGTCGTGTTGGCCTTGAGCCGCCCGTTCCAGGTGGTCAGATCGGTGAAGTCGATGTTCGAGGCGCCCACCGCGTAGTCGGTCGCGACCTGTTCGGCGTGCCGGGTGTCGGCCGCCGCGGCCTCGTTCGAGGCCAGGTCGTGCCGCGCCGACAGCCACAGCGCGCTGGTGGCGACCAGCGCGCCGATCAGCAGCACCGCCGCCGCGGCCAGGCCGAGGGTGGAAACCTTGAGCTGCAAGGTTTTCGGCGCACCGGCCGCCGGTGTGGCGGGGGACGCCGGTGCGGCGGCCGCCTTGCCGAGATCGACAGGCGACGCGGTGGCGCCCGCGGAGGCCACCGACTCGGAATCGCCGGGGCCGGTGCCCTTCGGGTCGGTGTCCTGGGACATCCGCGTTCTCCTTCTTCGGGTACTGCTACTTGACGTTGACCCACACCCGCACCGAGCTCTCGCCGGTGGCGGCGAGCGCCTGCGAGATCAGGGCGCTGATATCGAGCTGCGGGCCGGTGGTGCGCGCGGCGTCCGCGAGCGGTTGCAGCTGCGGTGCGAGGCTGTTCAGTTCGGGACCGGCCTGCCGCAACCATTCGGTGAGCTTCGCCAGGAAGGGCGCCAGACCATTGCTGTCCACGTAGGACTGCGGTCCGGGGGTCTGGTCGACCAGTCTACCGACCGCGTTGACCAGCTCTTCCAGCGACCGAGTGAACTGCACCAACGCGGGTGCGGCAGCCGCCGTGGCCGCGCCGATACCGTCCATGTTCGAGGCCGCGGCCTGGAAGCTGTTCAGTAGCTGGGCAATCTTCGGCTCCCGGCTCATGATCGCCGAAGCCAGCAGGTCACCGGCGCGCGTGAGCTGGGGCATCACGCTCTCGGTGCCCTCGAACGCCGCGCCCAGGGTGCTCGCCAGCGAGGCCGCGACCTTCGGGTCGAGCTGGTTCATGACCTGGTTGACCAGGCGCGAGACCTCGGGAATCGAGAGCGGGGACTTGATGGTGGCCGTGTCCAGGCGCTGGCCGTCGCGCAGATACGGCCCGTTTCCGGTCTTCGGCCGGATCTCCACGTACGGTTCACCCAGCGCCGAAAGCTGTTCGATGCTGATGACGCTGTCGGTCGGTACGCGACGATCGGCGTCGACCCGGAAGCCGACCTCGACCCCCGCGGCCGTGCCCTCCACCGAGGTGATCTGCCCGACCCGCATACCGGTCAGCAGAATCGGCGAACCGACGCTGAGCCCACCGGAATTCGCCAGCACCATGGAGGCGTGGGTGAACTCGGCGAACGGATCCGCCCGCACCACACCGAAGGTCAGATAGCTCGCGCCGACCACGGTGACCGCGGCGATGCCCCCGAGCGAGGCCAGCGATCCCCACTTCATCGCACCGCTCCGATCATGCGCAGGGTCGACACGATACTGCCGACCTGGTCGTCCTTGGACACCGAATCCACCCGCACGCCGGTCACATTCACCTTCGGGCCGCGTTCCACGAAGGGAATCAGCTTGTCCCGCAACAGCGCGACCAACAGCGAGAGGTTCGAGGGCACCGAGGTGTCGAGCGGGCTGCCCGAAATCGCCAGCGGCACGAAGGCTTGCGCGGCGCCGTCGGCGGCGGTGACCACCGGCGTCAGCCACGGCAGCGCGCCGCCGATCTGTCCCAGCGCGGTGAAGATCTGCGCCACACCGCGAATGGACTCGGTGGCGCCGGTCATGGCGTCCACCGACTGCTGACTCAACTCGTGATCGAGGAAGCCGACCCCGTCGTGCAGCACCTGGGCGTTGGTGGCCAGGCCCGCGAGCAGCGAGTCGATCGCGTCCAGGTTCGCCGCCAGATCCTCGGCGTTGGCGGCCGCGTTCTGCGCGATGCGCTTGGTCTCGTTCGGATCCGCGGGCAGCACCGTGTTGAAGCGATTGATGATGTCCTGCAACTGATTCACCGCCCCGCCCTGGGTGAAGGCGGCCAGCGCGGCCATGGTGTCCTCCAGCTGTACCGGCGGGCGGGTGCGCTCCTGGGCGATGGTGCCGCCGTCGGCGAGCAGCTGCCCGAAGCCGTCGGTCGGCGTGGTCAGGGCCAGGTGGATGTCGCCGAGCACGGTGTTCTGCCGCAGTTCTGCGACGGTGGTCGCGGGCAGCCGCACATCGGTCGAGATGTCGGCGTCCACCACCACGTAGCCGCCGCGACCGCCACCCGCGCGCACCGAATCCACCACGCGCACACCGGCGACCGATCCGACCTGCGCGCCGTTGGCGATGACCTTGGCGCGGGCGGGCAGATTGAGCACGTTGGCGAACTCGATGTGCACCCGATAGGTGGGGCCCGAGACCGTGGTGCCGGGTACCGGCACCGACGACGGATCGAAGGCACAGCCGCCGGCACCGGCCAGCAGCCCGGCGGACAGGATCGCGGCGCCGGCGCGGCGCCGCCAAGTTCGAATCGTCATCGCGCACCTGCCATGTCGAGCACCAGCGGCACCAGCGGCACGTTCACCATGCCGTCGGCGGAATTCGTGCACGCGCCCGGGGTCAGGGCGTTCACCGCGGCGCACACCTGATCGGCCTCGGGCACGGGGAGCGCCGCGCGCGGGGAGCCGTAGGCGACGCCGTCGCCCATGAGCGAGCGCGCGGCATCGGTCAGCACGGGAAGTTTGAGCATGATCTCCGAGAGCGACCCGACGTTGGCGCGCAGCAACCGCACCAGCGGCAGGGTGTCGTCCAGGGCGCGCATGATGGGATCACCGGCGATGGTGATCAGGTCGTTGAGCATCGGCAGCGCCTGACCGAGGCTGTCGATCAATTCCGCACCGGGACCGAGCAATTCGGTGCTCGCGTTGTTCAGCGCGGGCGCCAGGCGCAGCAGCATGGACCGCAGATCGCCCCAGTGCTGCTCGACCTTCGCACCGACCGAGGCGAAGGCGTCGAAGATGCCCGCCAGATGCCCGATGTCGGCGTCGGGCGCGGCCAGGGCCGACCCGAGCTTCTTGACGATCTCGTTGATCTGCGGACCGGCCCCGGCGGTCGCGGTGTCGAGCCCGGCCAGACCGTGCTCGAGCGCGTTCGGGGACTCCGCGGCCTGCAACTGCGCCGACAGATCCGCGATCGCGGACAGCGTCTCGGTGATGCTCTTGGGCGTCAGCGTCTTGTCGATGCACCGGCTCGAATCCCACTGCGCCGCATTCTTACCGCTGAACAACACCGCCAGATTGCGATCCGCGACGATGGAGTCGGCGACCGTGGTGGCCGCGGCGTCGGCGTACACCGGATACTTCGCGTCCACCGAGAAGGCAACTTTGACCTTGGCGCCCTCGGCGGCGATGGAATCCACCGTGCCCACCGCGATGCCGCGCATGGTCACCTTGTTGCCCACGTACAGCCCGACCGCGTCCGGCATGAGGGCGCAATAGGATTGGGTCTTCTTCATCGGGTCGAAGTAGACGAAGTAGCCGACCGTGGCCAGCACCGCCACCAGGACCGCGCCCGCGACCGACATGAACGCCTGCGAGCCGAGCATGCGTTTGAACATCAGCAGTCCTTTCCGGGCACCGGCACGCACACCGGCGGCACGGTCACCGTCTGCTGGGACCCGTCGACGTGCACGCCGTCCTCGGGGATCACCAGTTCGGCGAACCTGTGCTGCAGACTCTGCGCGGCGGCCAGCGTCGGCTCGAAACGCGTTCCCAGCTCTTCGAGTTGGGTGATCGCGTCGGTCAGCTTGGTCTGCAGCGACTCGTCCCAGGCGGGTTGCGCGCCGGCCAGCCGGGCGACCACGCCGCCGAGCAGGCGCAGCGCCTCGGACATCTCGCTGTGCTTGGCCTCGAGCACGGTGACGAGCAGGTTCGCGTTGTCCATGAGTCTGCCGAGATCGGTCTTCGCGCCGTCGTACATGGTCACGTACTCGTCGGCCACCGCGACCGCGTTGGACACCTGGGTGCGCTGGCGCTCGAGCATGTCCACGTAGGTGCCGACGGTCGACAGCGTGGTGCGCAGACTCTCCGGCGCGGCCTCGAAGGAATCGCCGAGCGCGGCGAGATTGCGGTTGAGGCTGTTGCCGTCCAGTGCGGCGAGCGGGGCCGCGGCGTCCTGGAAGGTCTGAACCAGGCTGTAGGGCAGGCGAACTCGGTCCGCGGGAATCGCCGACGACCCCAGCGCCCGGTCCCCCGCCGGGAACACGGCCACGTAGTGACCGCCGACGATGGTGAGCATGCGGATGTCCAGCGACGTCTGATCACCAAGGAACACATCGGAATCCACGGTGAAGGTCATGACGACGCGATCGGGCTTCAACTCCAGCGTCTTCACTTCCCCGACCGAGATGCCGGCGATGCGCACGTCGTCCCCGACCTTCACCGACTGGGCCTCGGACAGCTCCGCGGTGTAGGTCTGTTTGCCGAACGGCACCACGAACAGCACACCGACCGCGACCAGCGCCGCGACCAGCAGGACCGCGCCGATCACGCCGCGGCGCAGTTCGCGCCGCTTGCGGGTGCCGTCGTCGATGACCATGTCCCCGCGCCGCAGCGCCTCGCGCAGGCGCTCGAGACTCATCCGTTGCATATCGCCACCCGCTGTCCCGAGATCAGCACCTGCACCAGCTCCGGCAGTTCGGCATTGCCCTTGGCGCACACCGGCTTCCAGCCGGTGGCGTTCGCGGGGGCCGCGGCGTCCGCCGCCGTCAGCACCGCGGGCAGCCGGCCGAACACCTCGACCGCCTCGCGGGCGTCGGGGAAGATCTGCCGGATCAGCGCGTCCACGTCGTTTCCGCTGCTGATACCGAGCGTGCGCAGCAGACTGTCGATGGGGCCCAGGACCGACGGCGCGGTCATGGCGAACTGCGCGAGCCCGCCGATGTTGGCCTGCAGCGCCTCGAAGATGTCGCTGAGCCGCGCCAGCAGCGGCACCAGGTAGTGGATGCGGCCGCTGAGCCGATCGTCCAGATCGGACATGTTGCGGATCAGCGTGCCGATGACCTGCTGCCGGTTCTCCACGTGGGCGGCGAGCTTGCCGATGGCATCCATGGCCGGGCCGATGCCGCTGCCGTCGCCCTCGATCAGCGCGACCATGCTGGCGCTGAACTGATTGATGGACTCCGGGGAAATGGTGGCCAGCACCGGCTTCAGGCCGTTGAACAGGCTGGTCACGTCGAAGGACGGCACGGTGCGATCGGTGCCGATCCGGGAGTCCGCGGCCAGGCGGGTCCCGGGCGCCGGCTGCTGCTGCAGATCGATGTACCGCTGCCCCGTGAGGTTCTGGTAGCGAATGGCCAGCTTGCTGTTGTCGTAGATCGGGGCGTCGGTCTTGACCGAGAGCCGCACCAGCGCCTGCGCGCCGGCGAGTTCGATCTCCTTGATCTTGCCGACCTGCACGCCGTACATGCGCACGTCGTCGCCGACCTTGAGGCCGTTGGCGTCGGTGAACAGGGCCTCGTGGTTCTCGGTCTCCCCCGAGACCGGCCGGGAGATGGCCGTGAGCACCAGGCTGAGCACCACCCCGATCACCGCGGCGAACAGGCCCAGCCGCCAGGCCGCACCCTTGACCGTCATCGCACACCTCCCAGCAGCGGCACCGCGACGGCGGGCACGCCGTGCAGATCGACCTCGAGATTCAGCACCGGCCCCTGCCCGTCGTCGGGCATCGCCGCGTGCAACCGCTGCAGCAGCGTGCGCAGCTCGGCCGCGGATTGCTGTGGGCGCGGCAGCATCTGGGCCAGCATGGTCAGCACCGGCGCGAGCATGTCGGTGAGACCGGACAATTCGGTGCCCGCGGTGCCGAGCGTGCCCGCCAGCGTGGGCAGCAGCTGCTGGGTGACGATCGCCAGGCCCGCGTCGTACTCCGCCCGATTGCTCTGCAGGCGCTGCATGCTCAGGATCATGTCCACCGCCTGGACGGTCGCGCCGGCGAACCGGCCGCCGCCGTCGAAGGCCGGGCCCAGCTCACCCACCAGCCGCGACAGCGGCATCGTCTGGTTGTCCGCGACCGTGCGGGTCGCGGTGATGAGCGCCTGCGCCAGCGGCATGAGCGCCTCGGTGTCGGCCGCGGCCTGCGCGATGACCGAGGCCATCTGCGGGGTCAGCACCGAATCGCCGACCCGCGAGGCACTGCGCAGGATCGAGCCCATGGTGGCGTCGTAGACGTCGCTCGCCTTGGCGCCGGTCAGATCGATGAGCGCACCCGCGCGCAGCGGAGCGCCACCGGGACCGCGCCGCAGGTCGATCTCGCTGATGCCGAACAGATTCGCGGGCGCGTAGTCCACCCGCAGGCTGTCGTCGAGCCCGAACAGCTTGGCGTCGTCCAGGCGCAGTTCGATGCGCTGGGTGCCGTGCCGGTCCGGGGTGATGTCGGTGACCTCGCCGACGAGCACGCCGTTCGAGCGCACCTCGGTGCCCACGAGCACGCCGTCGCCGATCTGCTCGGTGCGCAGCGTGACCGCAAGGCCCACTTCGGCTTTCTGTGCGCGGTACAGCGCCCAGCTCGCGGCGACCGCGAGCACCAGCGCCACCGCGATGGCTCCGACGGCCATGGATCGCTTGCGATCCACGGCGACGCCGGGCATTCCGTAATTCGGCATCCCTACCCCGTGAACGTGATGGCCGAGTTGAATCCCCACAGCACGAGCGAGAGCACCATGTCCAGGGCGATGATCGCCACCGAACTCGCGCGCACCGCTTTACCCGAGGCGATGCCCACACCCTCGGGACCGCCGGTGGCGAAGAACCCGTAGTAGCAGTGGATCAGGATCACGACGACGGCGAAGATGGCCACCTTCACCACCGCCGCGATCACATCGAAGCCGGAGACGAACTGGAAGAAGTAATGGTCGTACACGCCCGCCGACGACCCGTGCACCAGCGTGATGAGCCCGCGGCAGGACAGGTACGACAGGATGAGCGCGATGAGGAAGGTCGGCACGATCGCGACCGCGCCCGCCAGCACGCGGGTGGTCACCACGAACGGCACCGAGCGCAGGCCCAGCGATTCGATCGCGTCGATCTCCTCGGAGATGCGCATCGAGCCGATCTCGGCGGTCATGCGGCAGCCCGCCTGCGCGGCGAACCCGATGGCGGCGGCGATGGGCGCGAGTTCGCGCGTGGTGGCGTAGGCCGAGACCAGGCCGGTCACCGGGCCCATGCCGAGCATGTCCAGGGTCGCGAAGGATTCCACGGCCACCGAGGCGCCCATGACCATGCCGAGCACGATCATCATCGGCACGGTCCCGCCGCCGACGATGATCGAGCCGCGGCCCCAGGTCATGTTGGTGATGGCCCGCATGGTCTCGTCGCGATACCGCTTGAGCGTCAACGGAATCGACGAGAGCACCTGCCAGACGAAGGCGAGCACGAAGCCCAGGCCCTCGACGCGGCGTAGCAGCAGTCCCCGGCGGTGGTAGAAGCGCGCGGCCCAGTGCAGTCCCTTCGGGACGTAGGTCGCGGACATCAGGCCAGCCTCGTGGGCAGGAACATGGCGGTGATCTGCGTGGCGACCAGGTTCACGGTCACGATGGAGACCACCGAGAGCACGACGGCCGCGTTCACCGCGTCGGCGACCCCGCGCGGGCCGCCCTTGGCCTCGAGCCCGCGCTGGCAGGCGATGATCACCACGATGAAGCCGAAGATGACGGCCTTGAACAGCGAGATCCACACGTCGGCGGTGGTGGTGAAGGAGCCGAAGGTGGCCCAGTAACTACCCGGGGTCACGTTCTGCCCGCCGATGGCGACCACGTACCCGGCCAGCACGCCGACGAAGATGATGAGCACGTTCAGCAGCGGCGCGACCACCAGCATGGCCACCATGCGCGGGATGACCAGGCGATGAATCGGGCTGATACCCATGGTGTTCAGCGCGTCGATCTCCTCGCGGATGGTCCGCGCCCCGAGATCCGCGGCCAGGGCCGCCGCGCCCGCGCCGCCCAGCAGGAAGCCGGTGGCCAGGGGCGCGCCCTGCTTGATGACCCCGAGGCCGCCGGTCGCGCCGAGCAGCGAGTCCGCGCCCAGGGTGTGGATGAGGTTGCCCACCTGCACCGAGACGATCACGCCGAACGGGATCGCCATCAGGATGGCCGGAATCGCGGTGACCGTGACCAGTCGCCACGCCTGCAGGATGGCTTCCTTCCACTGGAACTTCCCGCGCGCGATATCGCTGAAGGTGCCGGTCACCGCTTCCTGGGCGATGCCCGCGGCCCGGCCGAAGGTGCGCAGCGACGCGACCGCGGTGCCGGAGAAGTTGTCGCGCACGATGCGAGCGGCGGAGGTCTTGCGTACGCGCTCGCCCGGCAGGGTCCGGGTCATCCTCGGACCGAAGTTCTCGAAGACCCCGCGGAACGGTGCGGGACTGCTGCGGCGAGACGTCGGAGCCGACGCCGGGTGACGAGGTTCAAATCTTCTTCTCCGTGATCGGCAACACTGCCTGCCATCAAAGCTAATGGTTACGCCCGGTTACAACAAATCGGCTCGAGGTGTGATGCAGACCTCTAAGTTACCGACCAGTACCCCTGGCTACATTCCCGCTCAGTGGACATTTCCGCGATGTGACCTGGGATTCTGCAACGTGTTATCAGACCGGAATGGCTATGAACGGGGTCGAAAACGCTCGCGGGGCGAACTCCCCGCGCACCCGCTTCGGGGCGTCCAGCCATACCAAACCGCGAAGGTAGTGAACTGGCAGCTATCCAGAATCGGGCCGCCGGATCGGGTGCGGGCAGCGCGCGGTTCGCACCGAACCGCGCGCGGTTCACAGACGGAACGCGTCGACCGCCCGAACGCGTGAGTCCTACTCGCCGGACCTGTCGACCGGCCGCAACTCGCCGCGATTCGTGTTCTCGCGGTACGCCGTTCGGCCGAGCAGATGGCCGATCACCGGCGCGGTGAGCATGGTGAAGGGGATGACCAGGATGATCATCCACATGTCGCGATTGTCGCGAATCTCGATCGCGGTGCCGGACAGCACCAGCACCAGACCCACGACCTGCGGCTTACTGGCCGCGTGCATGCGCATGAGGGAGTCGGGAAAGCGGACGATGCCGATCGCCGCGGTCAGCGCGAGCACCGAACCCGACAGGATCAGGATCGCCGAGAGCCAGGTCAGCAGGGTCGTCATCGGTCGTCACGCACCCGGAAACGCGTGACCGCCGCCGAACCGAGGAAGCCGACCAGGGACAGCGCGACGATCGCGGGCACCACGGTGGTGTTGCGGCTGAACGCCGCGTAGGTCGCCAGCCCGCAGGACGCGATGGCCATGAGCGAGTCGATGCCCAGCACCCGGTCCAGGGTCGAGGGACCCGCCAGAATGCGGTAGCTGGTGATGATGGCCGCGGCGACGAGTAACACCGCGGCAATGACAGCGACTACGGGTGCCATCGGATCACTTCCTCACCGGTCGGGGAATCGGGCGCTCGAACGAGGCGATGAGCATCTGTTCGACCCGCAGCGCCTGGGTGTAGAAGCTGCGCACCGTCGCCGGACTGACGTCCAGGACATGGACCTCGGCGACGCACGCCTTACGATCCAGTTCCAGCACCATCGTGCCGGGAATCAGGTTCATGACATCGGCCCACAGCACCAGTACCAGGTCCGAGTCGGTGGTCAGGCCGATCCGCAGCACGCCGGAAACCGGTGGCGGCGAAGGCCGGATCGCGTACCAGGCCACCTGCGCGCTGGACAGCAGCGCGTAATACGTACTGACGGCGATCAATTCGATCAGCGGCAGCAGGCGCAGCCGTCCCGAGACCGGCAGTCGCGGCAGCGGCAGCCCGTAGACGATCACGACGCCGATCACCAGTCCCGCAAGGAGATTGGCGACGGTCAGATCGCCCCACAGCGCCGTGTAGACCACCGCGAGCCAGCCGATCAGGCCGATCCGGATGACGCTCGAACTATCGATCCGCATCGGCGTCACCTCCCAGCACCGCAGTGATGTAGACCGCGGGATCGTGCAGATCGGAGGCGGCGCGATCGGCGATGCCGAGGATCGGGCCGGCGAAGATCGTCAGGCTCAGGCTCACCGCGACCAGCGCACCGGTCGACAACACCATCAGCGCCGGAATCCGGCCGGGATCCACGCGATCGTCCCAGCTGACGTCGGTGCTGTCCTCGATGAGCGTGGGGGTCCTGGCCGCCGCGAGATGACCCTCCGGGGCCTGGGATCGCGGGCGCCAGAACGCCTTCGACCACATGCGCGCGACCACGTAGAGCGTGAGCAGGCTGGTGACCACCGAACCGCCGACCAGCACCCAGGCCAGCACGCTGCCGTCCAGCACACCCGCGCGCAGCAGCGCGACCTTGCCAATGAAGCCCGAGAAGGGCGGAATGCCACCGAGATTCAGCGCCGGGATCAGGAACAGCACGGCCAGCACCGGGCTCGCCGCGGCCAGTCCGCCGAGCCGGCGCAGCGAGGTGGAACCGCCCTGCCGCTCGATCAGACCGGCCACCAGGAACAGGGCCGTCTGCACCAGAATGTGGTGCGCGACGTAGTAGACCGCGCCGGCCAGACCGGCCTGCGAGGTCAGCCCGATACCGAAGACCATGTAGCCGATATGGCTGACCAGCGTGAAGGACAGCACCCGGCGAATGTCGTTCTGCGCGATGGCGCCCAGGATGCCGACCAGCATGGTGAGCAGACCGCTCACCATGAGCAGCGCGTTCAGCCCGCCGTCGGGGAACCACAGCGTGTAGGTGCGGATGATCGCGTAGACGCCGACCTTGGTGAGGAGACCGGCGAACACGGCGGTCACCGGCGCGGGCGCGGTGGGGTAGGAGTCCGGCAGCCAGTTCGACAGCGGGAAGATCGCGGCCTTGACGCCGAAGGCCACCAGCAGCACCGCGAAGGCCGCGGTGCGAATGCCCTCGGGCACCACGCCCGTGCGCTCGGCGATCTGCGCCATGTTCAGCGTGCCGACCGTCGCGTAGATGAGCGCGATGCCGATCAGGAAGATCAGCGAGGACAGCATGGACACGAGCACGTAGGTGACGCCCGCGCGAATGCGCTCGGTGGTCGCGCCCACGGTGAGCAGCACGTAGGAGGCGGCCAGCAGAATCTCGAAGCCGACGTACAGGTTGAACAGGTCGCCGGCCAGGAAGGCGCCCGAGATGCCCGCCGTCAGAATGAGATACGTGGGCCGGTAGATCGAGGTGGGCTGATCGTCACCGCTGTCGCGCAGGCGCTGGCCGGAGCCGTACAGCGAGACCGACAGCAGCACGATCGCCGAGACCAGCAGCATGGCCGCCGATAGTCGATCCACCACGAGCGTGATGCCGATCGGGAAGTCCCAGCCGCCGACCTGCAGGGCGACGGTGCCGTGCTGATCGGCGAGCATCAGCAGCAGCGCGCTGATGACGACCTGGGCGGTCAGGGCCGAGAGCATCACGGCGCGTTGCAGATTGGGCATGCGGCCGAAGACCAGGGTGGCGGCCGCGGCGAGCAGCGGCACCAGCACCGGGAGCGGCGCCAGTACGCGGATGAGGTCCGGTGACACGGTCAATCTTCCGGGTCCTCTCCCTCGCGCCGGGCGGCGACCTCGGCGTCGGCCTCGTCGACCTGGACGTCATCGGTCGTGGTGAGCATGTACGCGCGATAGGACAGCGCGAGCACGAACGCCGCCAGGCCCATGGTGATGACGATCGAGGTGAGCACCATGGCCTGGGCCAGCGGATCGGCCATCTCGGTGTCGGTGGCATCGGTGTAGCCGCGGATGGGCGGCGCGCCGTCCGGCCCGCCGACCGCCAGCAGCAGCAGGTTCACCGCGTTGCCGACCAGGATCATGCCCAGCAGCATCTTGGAGATGGCGCGTTCCAGGATGAGGTAGACCCCGCAGGCGGTCAGCACGCCGATCAGGATCAGCAGGGTCAGGTTGGCGCTCATCGGATTCGACCGCTCATGCTCGGGCACCTTCCTGCGCCGTCTCGGTGTCGTCGTCGGTCGTGTCGCCGAGTTCGATGTCCAGACGCGCCCCCAGGCTGCGCAGTACATCGAGCACCAGACCGACGACGATCAGATAGACGCCGAGATCGAAGAACAGCGCGGTCACCAATTTGATCTGCCCGAACACCGGCAGGGTGAACTCGATGATCGCCGAGGACAGCGGCGGCGCGCCCAGCAGCAGCGAGGTGGTGGCGGTGCCCGCCGCGAGGGTCAGGCCCGCGCCGAGCAGATGCCCGGCGTCCACCGGCAGGGCCTCCCCCAGCTCGTAGCGGCCGCCGGCCAGATACCGCAGGGTCAGCGCCAGGCCGGCGATGAGTCCGCCCGCGAAGCCGCCGCCGGGCGCGTTGTGCCCGGCGAAGAAGAAGTAGACCGACAGCACCATGATGGTCGGGAACACCAGGCGGGTGGTCAGCTGCAGGACCATGGACCGCTTCTCGCGGGCCACGAGCCGGCCGGCGGGCAGCCAGCTCGGCAGATCCGGGTTGTAGTCGGGCGAGTCCGCGGCGCGGGGGGCGGCGCCGTAGCGGCGATTGCGGAAGACCAGGGAGGCCACGCCGGTCGCGGCCACGATCAGCACCGAGACCTCGCCGAGGGTGTCCCACGCGCGAATGTCGACCAGCAGCACGTTGACCGCGTTCTTGCCGCCGCCGCCCTCGTAGGCGGCGGCCGGGATCAGATGCCAGATCGGCTCGGCCGTGCGCGCCGCGATGGCGAAACCCGCCAGCACCGCGACGGTGACGCCCACGCCCGCCGCGAGCAGCGCCCGGCGGACCTTGAAACTGGCGGTGCGGCTGTCCTCGATCTCGGCGGGGAACGCCCGCAGCACCAGGACGAAGACCACCAGGGTGATGGTTTCCACCAGGCCCTGGGTGAGCGCGAGGTCGGGTGCGCCGTGCAGGGCGAACAGCACGCCCGAGCCGTAGCCGGTGACGCCGACGACGAGCACGCTGGCGAGCCTGTTGCGCAGGACCGTCGCGCTGATCGCCATGGCCGCCATGATCGCGCCGATGGCCAGTTGCAGCGGCGAATCCCACAGGCGCAGTTCGACTCCCGTGCGCGTGCCGGTCGCCAGGATCACCGCGGGCAGCACCACCATGGTGCCGAGGATGGTGGCCTGGCTCAGCGGCAGCGAACCGCGCTGCACCGATCCGGTCATGCGCAGCGAGAGCCGGTCCATGCCGCGCAGGGTGGCGTCGTAGACGCGGTCGGCGTTGCCCAGCAGCGAGCGGGTGGACTCACCGCCGCGGCCGAAGTAGACGAACACCGCGACACCGGCGGCGATGATGCCCGCGGTGAGCGCGAGCGGCACGGTGAAGCCGTGCCAGAGGGCGAGGTGCTCGGGCTCGTCACCGGACAGGGTCGCCGCGTAGGGCCGGATGAGCCCGTCGATCCAGGGCGCCACGAGGCCGCCGAGCAGGCCGGCGACCGCGGTCACGGCGGCCGGGGCGAGGAACAGCGCGCCCGGGCGGTGCCAGTCGGCGAACTCGACGTCCGCGGCGCTCGGCTTGTCGGCGAAGGCGCCCCAGACGAAGCGCGCGCTGTAGGCGACGGTCAGGGTCGAGCCCGCGACCACACCGGCGCACAACAGGATTCGGCTGACGTCGGTGAGATTCCCGGCATCCAGGATCGCGCCGAGCGCGGCTTCCTTGCCGACGAATCCGAGCAGAACCGGGATACCGGCCATGCTCAGCGCGGCCAACGCCGCCACGCCGAGCAGCGCCGGTTCGCGGCGGCCGATGCCGGTCAGTCGCCGCAGGTCACGGGTGCCGGCGCTGTGATCGATGATGCCGACCACCATGAACAGGCACGCCTTGAACAGCGAATGCGCCACCACCAGCGTCATACCGGCCAGCGCCGCGCCGGGGGTGCCGATGCCGACCAGCAGCACCAGGAATCCGAGCTGGCTGACCGTGCCGAAGGCGAGCACCAGTTTCAGGTCGGTGACCTGGAGTGCTCGAATTCCGGCCAGCACCATGGTCGTCACGCCCAGCCCGAGCACCAGCGGATGCCACAGCGGTGATTCCGAGAAGACCGGGGCCAGCCGGGCCACCAGGTAGACACCGGCCTTCACCATGGCGGCGGCGTGCAGGTAGGCGCTCACCGGGGTCGGCGCGGCCATGGCGCCGGGCAGCCAGAAGTGCAGGGGGATGAGCGCGGACTTGCTCAGCGCGCCCACCAGCACCAGTACGACCGCGGCATCGACCGCGGTACCGGTGGGCATCTCGGGCGCGGCGAGCAGATCCGAGAGCAGGTAGCTGCCGTAGGCCTCGCCCAGGATGACGATGCCGACCAGCATCGCCAGCCCGCCCGCGCCGGTCACCAGCAGCGCCTGGATGGCGGCGCGCCGGCTGTCCGGGCGGTCGGCGTAGTGCCCGACCAGCAGGAACGACAGCACCGTCGTCAGTTCCCAGAAGGTGAACAGCAGCAGCATGTTGTCGCTGGTCACCAGGCCGAACATGACGCAGGCGAAGGCGGTGAGCAGCCCGGCGAACACGCCGAGGCGGGGTTCGTCGTTCTCGAAGTATCTGGCGCAGTAGGCCAGGATGAGCGCGCCCACGCCGAGCACCAGACTGGCCATGATCGCGGCGAGCGAATCGAAGCGAAGATCGATGTTCATGCCGATCTCCGGCGCCCACTCGATCCGAACCTGTTGCGTGGAGCCCCAATTCGCGACGACCCAGCCCAAACCCGCGGCGGGGACGAGGGCGAGACCGAAGAAGGCGTCGCGACCGAAGACCCGGACGCACCACGGCGCAGCCAACGCGGCGAACGCGAGTGCGAGCAGGACTGGCAGCAAATTGGCTCCGATGGTCGGCGGGACGTCGACGGGAAGTCGAGAGGATCCTATCCAAATTCGGACATCGTCCGGCAATCGTGCTGGTGAGGAGCCCTGGCGCGTCGCCGGTCGCGGGGGCCCGCCGAGAACCCGGCCCACCTGTGCGAACGCCGGGTGCGCCCGGTGCCCGGCACCGGGCGCGTCACTGTGGGCAACATCATGGCGGCGTGCCGTCGCGTCGATCGGCCCAGTCGGACGCCTAGGCTTTTCGTGTGACCGATACGACCGATTCGGGCGGGCAGGTTCATCCGCACGAGCCCCATTCGACCGAGGGGCTGGCCACCCGGCTGAACTGGCTGCGGGCCGGGGTGCTCGGGGCCAACGACGGCATCGTCTCCACCGCCGGGCTGGTGGTGGGCGTCGCCGCGGCGAACACCGGAACCTCCGCGATTCTCACCGCGGGCATCGCCGGACTCAGCGCGGGCGCGATCTCGATGGCCGCCGGTGAGTACGTCTCGGTGAGCACCCAGCGCGACAGCGAACGCGCGCTGCTCTCGAAGGAGAAGCGCGAGCTCGCCGAATCGCCGGACTACGAACTCGCCGAACTGGCGCAGATCTATCAGGGCAAGGGCCTGTCCCCCGAGACCGCGCGCCGGGTGGCCGCCGAACTCACCGAGCACGACGCCTTCCGCGCGCACGCCGAAGCCGAATTGGGTTTGGATCCGACCGAACTCACCAACCCGTGGCACGCGGCGCTGTCCTCCGCGGTGGCCTTCACCCTCGGCGCGCTGCTCCCCCTCCTGGCGATCCTGCTCCCGCCGGTGTCGTACCGGATCCCGGTGACCTTCGTGGCGGTGCTCGTCGCCCTGGCCGTCACCGGGACGGTGAGCGCCCGCCTGGGTCGCAGCGATCCCTGGCGCGCGGTGCTGCGCGTGGTGGTCGGCGGCGCGCTGGCCATGGCCGTGACGTACGGCATCGGCCAGATCGCGGACGTGTCGGGGATCTAGACGCAGCTGGCGGGCTACGACGAAATCAGGGCAGTGGCAACAGGATCGGGGGATCCACCGGGTGCGGCGTAGCGGGTTCCACCGGCGTGGGCTCGTCGAGGGGCGGCAGCACGCCGGCCTCGGCGGCCTCTCCCATGGGTGGGAGCGGCACGCCGTCGAGGGGCGGTGGGGCGAGGACGGGTGGCACGCCATCCACCGGCGGCACACCGGCAACCGGCGGGATGCCGGCGACGGGCGGGACCCCGACCACCGTCGGCACCCCTGCGACGGGGGCCTGGGGCACCCGAATCACCAACGCGGGGGCGGTGTTCCGGGGCGGGGCGACCGTCGGGGTCGACTCGGCCGCGCCGGTGTCGCCGGAGCGGGTGAGCAGCACGCCCGCGCCGATCGCCAGCACCATCAGGCCGGAGGCCAGGGCCACCGTGCCCAGTGCCCGGGGATCGATGTCGCCCTCGTCGGCCGGCGTCGATTCGTGAACGCTACCGAGCATGGCGGTCTACCTCCTACGGGGCGGGCGGCGGGGGCGGTGGCGGGGGCAGCAGGAACGGCAGGATCGGGGCGAGGATGTCCGGAACCACCGGGGGCGGCGGCGGGGGCGGGGGTTCCGGCGGCGGCGCGGGCTCGGGCGGCGGGGCCTCGGCCGGGGCGGGCGGAATGTACTGCTGTTCGGGTTCGGGAGCGGGCGGCGGCGCTTCCACCGGCGGGGGCGGCTCCGGCGCGGGCGGCGGAGGCGGGGGCTCGGGCGCGGGAGCGGGCGGTGGCACGGAATCGACCGGCTGGGTGGTCGAGGACTTGGATCCGGGGGTGGTCGTGGCCGATTCGGCCCCGCCGGGAGAACCCCCGAGCCCGGCGCGCAGGCCGCCGCCGACCAGCAGACAGGCGATGCCGATGGCGAGCGCGCCCATGACGATCACCGCCCGCACCGACATCTCCCCCGGCTCGGTGACGCCGGGGGTGCCGTCGTTGTTCGGTCTCGCAGGGGGTTTCTCCTGCATGGTGCTCGGTGCCACCGCGGAACTCCTTCGTTCGAGCAGCGCTGCCGCCGATCCGAAAAGCTCGTACTTCTCCGCACCGTACACAGGTTTGCCGAAAACCTGAATGCGCTCGACGGGCACGAAATATTCCAGCTCAGTATCTATTGAGCAGCATTGCCGAAAGTTCGCCGATGATCGCGCCCCGGTCAGTCGACGGTGATGACCACCTTGCCGAACGGGTCCTGGCCGGCAAAGTAGCGGTACGCGTCGATCGCCTCGTCGAACGGGAAGACGCGGTCGACGACCGGGCGCAGGCGATGCGCGGCGACGGCCGCGTTCATTGCCTCGTGGTCGGCGCGGCTGCCCACGGCGATGCGGCGCACCGACAGGAACTTGCCGCCGAGCGGGTCGGCCGGTTCGCCGCCCGGCGGCGCGGGAAACGCGCCGATCAGGGTCACCTGCGCGTTGTAGGCCGCTGCCGCAAGGGATTTCGGCAGGGTGAGCAGACCGACCGCGTCCACCACGTGCTCCACCCCGTCGCCGCCGGTGTGGTCCAGGACCACCTGCTCCCAGGCCGGGGTGACGGTCCGATCGACGACCTCGTCGGCGCCGAGCGCGCGCAACCGAGCCGCCTTGGCGCCGGAGGACGTGATCGAAACGACCCGCGCGCCGAGCAGTTTCGCGAACTGGACGGCGAACAGCCCCACCGGTCCGGTGCCGACGGTCAGCACCGTCTCCCCCGGCCCCACCGGCACCGGCTTGGTCAGCGCCGACCAGGCGACCAGACCGGCACAGGTCATGGCGGCGGCCTCCACATCGGTCAGGTGCGCGGGCACGTGTACGACCGAATCGTCTTCGAGCACAATGTAATCCGCCAGCCAGCCCGCGTTGTTGGCGCCGTACTGCTGATAGGCGAGGGCGAGTTTCTGCGGGCCGTCGTTCCAGGCGACGAAGTAGGTGCCCGAGACGCGATCCCCGAGCGCGGCCCGGCGCACCCCCGCGCCCACGGCGACCACTTCACCGACGCCGTCGACCAGCGGCACGATGCCCGGGGTCAGCGGAACCGGATAGGAACCCTCGAGCAGCATGAGATCGCGGCGATTGAGCGAGGTGGCGCGGACGCGGACCACGACCTGCCCCGAGCCGGGACGCGGCACCGGCCGGGTGCCGAGCGTCAGGCCGTCCAGGCCGCGTAGCGGTTCCGCCCGGTAGGCCCGGGCCTCGTTCGAGTCGGTTGCCGGAAGCACCTCCGCCGCAAGGGAAGTGACGACATCAGGGGTGCGCTGATCGAGTTCGTTGCTCATGGCAGCGAGTGTGTGCGCCGCCCGGGCGCCGCCGCGATTCCCCGGAGGGAATGATCCGGGGGCCGCCGCCGTCATTCCCTCCGGGGAATCGCGGCGCGGCGCGACCGCGCACACAGTGGAGGTATGACGATCATGGCGGTGGCGACGAGCCCCTTCGCACAGCAACTACGCCGGTGGCGGTCGCTGCGCCGGATCAGCCAGCTCGACCTCGCGATCCGGGCCGAGACCAGTCAGCGGTACCTGAGCTTCCTGGAGCAGGGCCGCTCGCATCCGGGGCGGACCATGGTGGTGCGCCTGGCGGAATCGCTCGGCCTGACGCTGCGCGAGCGCAACACCCTGCTGCTGGCCGCCGGCTATGCCCCCGCCTTTCCCGAATCCGCTTTGGACGCACCGGAACTCGGCGCGGTACGGGAGGCCGTCGAGACCATCCTGCACGGGCACCTGCCCTACCCGGCGGTCGTCACCCGCCCCTACGGGGTGCTGGTGGCCGCCAATGCCGCGTTCGAGCTGCTGACCGCGGGCTGCGCGCCCGGCCTGCTGACCGCGCCGGTGAACGTCCTGCGCCTGGCCCTGCATCCGGCGGGTCTCGCGCCCCGGGTACTGAATCTGCCCGAATGGGGCAGGCACATCGTCGACAGCCTGCGCAATCGCGCCGCGCACAGTCCGGATCCGGCGCTGGACGCGCTCATCGCCGAACTGACCGGCTACCTGCCGCCGGCCGATCCCGGCCCGAACCATCTCGGGTTCGCCGTGCCGCTGCGGCTGCGGCACGGCGACACCGAACTGCGGCTGATCACCACCCTGACCTCGTTCGCCACCGCGACCGACATCACGCTGGCCGAGTTGCACCTGGAGGCATTCTTGCCCGCCGACCGGCCGACCGCCGACCTGCTGCGGGCGCGGTTCGCCCGGGATTGAGCAGCATCGCCCCCGAGCCCGGCGCACATGCCGCCGGGCAGGCCGTCCACCCCTTGCTCCCGAATACTCGTAGACGTATATTCGTATGCGAGTAAGGAGGCGCGCGGATGGCCCGCAAACGCAAGGTCGGCAATCTCATGGCCCTGGCCGTGCTCTCGGTGCTCGCCACCGGGGACATGCACCGCTACGAGATCGCTGCCCGATTGCGGGCGTGGGGCAAGGACCGCGACATGGGCGTCAAATGGGGGTCGCTCTACACCGTGGTGGACAACCTCACCAAGCACGGCTTCCTGGAGATCGCGGGCAGCGAGCGCGACGGCGCGCGCCCCGAGCGCACCATCTACCGCATCACCGGCGCCGGTCGCGCCGAACTCGCCGACTGGGCACGGGAACTCATCTCCACGCCCATGCCCGAACAGCGGCCCTTCATGGCGGGCCTGTCGGTGCTCGCGGCGCTGCCGCCGGACGATGTCGTGGAGTTGCTCGGGACGCGAATCACCGCGCTGGAGCGCACGATCGCTGAGCAGCGCGCCCAATTATCCACGCTGGAAGGCACTTTGCCGCGCCTGTTCCTCATCGAGGACGAGTACGAACTGGCCATGCTGGAGGCCGAGGCGCACTGGGCGCGCACGACGCGCGACGCCCTCGCCGACGGCACCTTCCCGGAGATCGGGACGTGGCGCGAGTGGCATCGAGCCGGGCTACCACCGGCCGAGGTCGTCATCGAGGTGGAGGGAGGAACGCCCGGGGCGCAGCCGCCGGACACGAATTCTCGATAGACCGGGCCCCGGCGAGCGTGCTGCAACACGACCGCCGAGACCCGGATGTGCACAGTCCCGAACCTCGTTCGTGCAGGCGAACTCGGCTCCGAGTTTGGCAACTACAGGATAACTGGCTTCGCCGCGCGCGCGGGGATTCGGGTAAACGATCTTCTTCGATACCCAGGGAGAAAACCCATGTCCCTCATCAACTCTGCCCGCGTGCGCTCCGCCATGGTCATCGGCGGCGGCATCTCCGGTCCGGTGACCGCGGCCGCCCTGCACCGCGCGGGCATCGACACCCGGGTGTACGAGGCCTATCCCGGCCCCGCCCACAGCATCGGCTCCAACCTGGCACTGGCCCCGAACGGCCTGGCGGCCCTCGACGTCATCGGCGTCGGCGACGCGATTCGCGCCGTGGCCGCGCCGTTCAGCGCCCAGGCCGCCGCCATCGGCGCCAAACACGTCGACCTGCCCCGGCTCGACGGGGTGGAACCGCTGCGCCTGGTCGACCGGCCGGACCTGCACCGGGTCCTGCACGAGCACGCCGTCGCCCAGGGCGTCGTGATCGAGTACGGGCGGCGGCTGGTCGGGGTGGACGAGCGCGCCGACGGCGTCACCGCGCGGTTCGCCGACGGCTCCACCGCCACCGCCGACGTGCTGATCGGCGCCGACGGCATTCATTCGGCCACGCGGGCACTGGTCGACCCGCAGGCCCCCGGACCGACCTACCTGCGCATGCTCGGCTTCGGCGCGTACACCACCTGCGACCTCGAATTGCCGCCGGAGAGTATGACTTTCGCCTTCGGGCGGCGGGCCTACTACCTGTACGGCTCCATGCCGGACGGGCGGGTGATGTGGGGCGCGAATCTGCCGCACGAGCGCAAGCTCTCGCTCACCGAGGCGCGGGCGATCCCGGCCGAACGGTGGCTGGAGATCCTGCGCGAGACCTACGCCCAGGACGACCCGGGCGCGGAGCTGGTACGCCGAACCCGGCCGGAGGACCTCGAGGTGGTCGGCGGACTGTACATCATGCCGCGGGTGCCGAACTGGTGGCGCGGGCGGATGGCGCTCACCGGCGACGCGGTGCACGCACCGTCCAACAGTTCCGGACAGGGTGCGTCGCTGGCCATCGAGAGCGGTATCGAGCTGGCGCGCTGCCTGCGCGACATCGGTGATCCGGCAGCGGCTTTCGCCGCCTACGAGGCCCTGCGCCGGCCCCGGGTGGAAGCGGTCGCGGCCCGGGTGGCGCGCACCAACAGCACCAAGGCCGCCGGTCCGGTCGCGCGCCGGATGATGTCCGCGCTCATGCCGGTGATGTTCCGGATGATGAACCCGGAGAAGGTGTTCGGGGCCGAGCAGCGCTTCCGGATCGACTGGGACGCCCCGGTGCGGCCCGAGCGCCTCGGCGTCTAGCCGCCCCGGCGATCCGATGCGTTCCGAGCGGGCCGGGGATCATCCCGGCCCGCTCGGAACGCACGGGATGGGCTGTCCGCCCGGCGTTCCGCGAGCGGCCGTCTCAGCGGCGGGCGGGCAGCGCGTCCGGGCGGTCCGCCTCGTCGAGCAGCTTGCCGGCGATGTTCTCCAGCGCCTGATCGAGCAGCGCGCGGTCCTTCGGATCGGTGAGATCCCAGTCCTCCAACTGGGTTTCGAGCCACCGCTTCCAGGCCGCGCGCACCCGGTCCACCTCGCGCAGCCCGCGGTCGGTGAGTTCGAGGTCGTTCCCGTCCCGCCGCAGCAGACCCTCGCGTTCGGCCTTGGCGTACACCGGCTCCACGAGTTCGGCGGGCACCCAGTGCGTGCGGGCGATGTCGCCGACGGTCGCCGCGCCGCGCAGCTTCTGATAGATCCGCACCTGGCCCAGCGCCCACGCCTCGTCCCGGCTGAGCGAACTGCCCGCGGCGGCCAGGATGCCCGGATCCGGGACGGAGTTGTCGCGGAGTTTGCGCAGCACCTGCGCCACCGCGCGCTCCAACTGCACCGCGCGGTCGCCGGAGTCGGGCACCGCGAAGCCCTCACCCACGTCTCCGGCCTCACCGCGCGCGCTGTCGCGCAGCGGCACCTCCTTGAGCAGCCAGGCCACCAGGAAGCCGAGCACCGCCACGGGCACGACCCACCGGAAGACGTAGTCGATGGAGGTGGCATAGGCGTCGATGATCGGCAGCGCCTGATCGCGCGGCAGCTGCCGCAGCGCCTCCGGATTCTGCGCGACCTCCGGCGGCACCTTCGACTCGGCAACCGCCGCACCGAGATTCGGGCCGATCTGGTTGGAGTACAGGGTGCCGAACACGGTGGTGCCGAAGGCGCTGCCGATGGTCCGGAAGAACGTCACCCCCGAGGTCGCGGTGCCGAGATCGGCGTACGGCACGCTGTTCTGCACCGCGATGGTGAGCACCTGCATGGCCAGGCCGATGCCCAGGCCCAGGATCAGCATGTACAGCGACTGCAGCCAGACCGAGGTGTTCGCGTCCATGGTCGACATCAGGAACAGGCCCACGGCCATGACGGCGGTCCCGGCGATCGGGAAATACCGGTAGCGCCCGGTCCTGCCGACCACCGTGCCGGACAGGATCGAGGTGAAGAACAACCCGACCACCAGCGGCAGCGTGCGCACGCCCGACACGGTGGCCGAGACGCCCATGACGTACTGCAGGAACGCCGGCAGGTAGGTCATCGCGCCGAGCATGGCGAAGCCGACGATGAAGCTCAGGATGGAGCAGACGGTGAAGACGTTGCTGCGGAACAGATGCATGGGGAGCATGGGTTCCGCGGCCCGCAGTTCCACTCGCACGAACAGCACCGTGAGGATGGCCGAGGCCGCGAACAATCCCAGGATCACCGGCGAGCCCCACGCGTATTCCTGTCCGCCCCATTCCAATCCGAGGATGAGGCAGGTGACCGCGACCGCGATGAGCGCGATGCCCAGGTAGTCGACCAGCGGCTTGACCGCGTTCTTGACCACCGGGATCGTGCGAGCCGCGACCAGGATCATGATGATCGCCAGCGGCACGTTCACGTAGAAGCACCAGCGCCAGCTCAGATGGTCGGTGAACAGCCCGCCCAGCGTCGGGCCGATGACCGTGGTGATGCCGAAGACCGCGCCGAGGCCGCCCTGGTACTTGCCGCGCTCGCGCAGCGGGATCACGTCGGCGATCAGGGCCATCGAGGTGACCATGAGCCCGCCCGCGCCCAGACCCTGGATGGCCCGGGCCACGATGAGCAGCGTCATGTCGCCGGACATGCCCGCGATGATCGAGCCGATGATGAAGATGGCGCCGCTGGCCTGGAAGACGAGTTTGCGGCCGAACAGGTCGCCGAACTTGCCGGCCAGCGCGGTGGCGATGGCCTCGGCCACCAGGTACGCGGTCACCACCCAGGCCATGTGCCCGGCCCCGCCGAGGTCGGCGACGATGGTCGGCAACGCGGTGGCGACGATGGTGGAGTCCAGCGCCGCCATGAGCATGCCCAGCACCACGGTCCCGAAGATGATGTCGATACGGGCCTTGCTCAGCGGCTGAGGTGGTGACGGGAGGGTTGCGGCTGCGCTGGCACCGGTCATCGGCCCAGTATGTTGCGCTCACCAGCCCCGATAGGGCAACGACACGGCAAACGAGACCGATCGGTTGCATCATGTGCGCGGTCCCGAACCCGCGCGCGGCCGCCGCGCACGGATCCGCCCGAGCCGGTCAGCCGAGTCGCACCGCGTACCGCCCCAGCGCCGGTTCCAGGGTGTCGAACGCGGTCGCGATGTAGCGCAGCAACGCGGCGGCGATGACATCGTCCGGTTCGCCCGCGACCGAGCGGCGCAGGGTCTCCTCGAAGAGCGCGCGATGCACCGATCCGAGCAGCGCCGCCGCGGCGCGCGGGGTGAAATCGTCCGCGCCGGAGCCGGTTTCGTCGGCCAGCAGGACCGCGAGCCGATTCTCGCGCTCCTCGTGGAACTCCCGTAACCGGGCCAGCAGCGCCGGACTGCTCACCAGCAGGCGGGCGAATTCGGGCCCGGAGAAGCCGACGACCGGATTCCGGTCGCGCGCCGCCGTCTCGTACGCCCGCCGCAGCGCGTGCAGCGCCGATGCGCCCGGCTCCCGGTCGCGAACGACGGCCGCGAGCCCGCCGACGTACTCCTCGGCCAGATCCAGAACCAGGTCCTCCTTGCGGGGGAAGTAGTTGGTCACCGTCATCTTGGCGACGTCGGCGGCGGCGGCGATGTCGGCGATCGTGACGGCGTCGTACCCGCGCTCGAGGAAGAGCGCGGTGGCCGTGGCGGAGATGTTCTCCCTGGTCTGCTGCTTCTTCCGGGCGCGCAACCCGTCCGGGCGGGCGGCGGGATCGGCGGTCTGTCGGCTCATGGATCGAGCATAACTTATCTCGTCATAAATTCATGGTTGACATATTTTTGTGTTCGACCTATCTTTGTCTTCGTCGCCGGAGACGGCGACGAGACCGAGGGAGCGCACATGACCGTCACCACCGCCGCCCGCACCACCGCCGGCAGCCCGGACACCGGCCGCATGACCCTCAGCGAGGACTCGATCAGGGACTACCTGCGCCGGATCGGCGGCACGCCGCTGCTCACCGCCGCGGACGAGTACGCCCTGGGCGAGCGCATCGAGGCCGGGGTGCTCGCCCGGCAGCGCCTGGCCGAAGCCGAGTGCGCGGGAACGGAATTCAGCGCGGCCGAGCGGCGGGAGCTGCTGCGCGCGATCACCGGCGGGCAGCAGGCGAAGGACCACATGGTGCGCGCCAACCTGCGCCTGGTGGTCTCGATCGCCAAGCGGTACCCGCCCGCCACCGGCATGTCCATGCTGGATCTGGTGCAGGAGGGGACGCTCGGGCTCATGCACGCCATCGACAAGTTCGAGCACCGGCGCGGGCTCAAGCTCTCGACCTACGCCACCTGGTGGATCAAGCAGTCCATCGGCCGCGCGCTGGGCGAACGCGGCCGGGCCGTGCGCCTGCCCTCGCACGTGGTCGAGGTACTGAACCGGGTCCTGCGCACCGAGCGCGCGCTGTCCCAGCGGCTGGGCCGCGCGGCCACCGCCGAGGAGCTGGCCGCCGAGCTGGAGCTGCCGGTCACCCAGGTCCGCGAACTGCTCGGCCATGCGCGCGAACCGATTTCGCTGCACACCCCGATCGGCGAGGACGACAACGCCGACCTGGGTTCGCTGCTCGCCGATCCGGGCCCGGACCCCGCGGTGGCGGTCACCGACGGCGCGCTGGGCGGGCAACTGCGCCGGGTATTGGCCGGGCTGCCCGAACGTGAGGCGCAGGTGATCGCGCTGCGCTATGGTCTCGACGGCGACGCCGAGCCGCGCACGCTGGAAGAGGTCGGCCGGATCTTCGGCGTGTCCCGCGAGCGGGTGCGCCAGATCGAGGCCAAGGCCATGCAGAAGTTGCGCCAACCGGCCCGCACGCGGGCGCTCGAGGGCATGCTCGGTTGACGTGCCCGCTGTCTGGGTAAGCGGACTACCGCTCGAACTTACTCTGGAGTAAGGTCGGGGCAGCGAGTGCGACGGTGCACATCGAACGCCGAACCTGTGAGGTCAACAGCCATGGCATGGAAGCCAAGCCACATCTCGGATCAGTCCGGACGCACCTTCGTGATCACCGGCGCCAACGGCGGCATCGGTGAGCAGACCACCAAGGTCCTCGCGAGCAAGGGCGCGACGGTCATCATGGCCTGCCGCAACACCGCCAAGGCCCAGGAGGTGGCCGACGGCATCGAGGGTGACGTGCGGGTCGCCGCGCTGGATCTCGCCGATCTGGCCTCGGTGCGCGAATTCGCCGCCGGCACGGGCGAATTCGACGTGCTCATCAACAACGCCGGCCTGATGAACATCCCGTTCCGGCGCACCGCCGACGGCTTCGAAACCCAGTGGGGCGTCAATCATCTCGGCCACTACGCGCTGACCGGGCTGCTGCTGGACCGGATGCGCGACCGGGTGGTCACCCTCGCCTCCATCGCGCACCGCCAGACCCCCAAGCTCTGGATCGACGACCTCAACTACGAGAACCGCCGCTACCAGCGCAATCTGGCCTACGCCCAGTCCAAGCTGTCGAACCTCATGTTCGCCCGCGAGCTCCAGCGCCGCCTGGGCGAGGCCGGATCCGCCAAGCGCTCCTACGGCGTTCACCCCGGCGTCTCGGCGACCGACCTGTTCGCCCGCACCGAAACCCCGCTGGACAAGATCTCCAAGCCGTTCGTGCGGATCATCGGCCACTCCCCCGCCCGCGCCGCGCACTCCTCGCTGTTCGCGGCCACCGAACCCGACGCCGACCCCACGGTCTACTGGGGCCCCAACCGCCTGCGCGGCGCCCAGGGCCCGGTGGAGGCCGCCTCCTCCAGCAAGCTGTCCCAGAACCGCGAACTCTGGCGCCGCCTCTGGGAGGAGTCCGAACGCCTCACGGGCGTCACGTACAAGTTCTAGCGGGACAGCCCACCTACTACGGGAGCCGTAGTAGCCAGGTACCTTGGTGGGGTGTCCGCCGCTCCCCACCGCCGCCCGGCCCTGGTCGTCTTCGTGATCGTGGCATTCGCGGCCTGCCTCGCGCTGGGCTACTGGCAGTGGACGCGGTACGAGTCCGGCAGCGGCACCGGCCAGAATCTGGGCTACGCGCTGCAGTGGCCGCTGTTCGCGGGGTTCGTCATCTTCGCCTACGTGCGTTTCGTCCGGCTGGAGAAGGCCGCGCGCGACGAGGTCGACCGGGAAGCCGCGCCGGATGCCGCCGCGGCGCCGACCACCGACAGCGCACCGCGCCCGCAGCGGGTCAAGCCGGCCGCGCCGCGCGAGATCCCCGCCGGGCTGCTGCCCGAGCGGCCGAAGGCCGCCGTCGACGCCGACGAGCAGACCACCGAATACAACAGGTACCTGGCCGAATTGCACGCCGTCGACATGGATCAGCGGATTCAGGACGCGGGACTGGGCAACAACACCGAGAGGAGCGCCGGGTGACGACCCGCGACGAATCCGCCGTGAACACGGACGCTACGACCCCCGCCCGGCCGGCCGGCGCCGCCCCGACCGAGAAGATCCGCGGCGCCCTGCTGCGCTACCGGATCCTGGCCTGGATCACCGGTCTGTGGCTGCTGGTGCTGTCCGGCGAGATGGTCTACAAGTACCTGCTGCTCGAGGACAAGAACACCGCGCCGGAGTGGTTCTTCTACATCGCCCAGGCGCACGGCGTGTTCTACATGATCTACCTGGTCTTCACCGTCGACCTCGGCATCAAGGCGCGCTGGGAGCCGGTCACCACGGCACTGACCTGCCTGGCCGGCACCGTCCCGTTCCTGTCGTTCTGGTTCGAGCACAAGCGCACCCTGGAAGTCCGCCGGACCTTCGGGCTCTGACGGCAGGTCCGGCGCGAGCCGCCGCCCGCTTCCCCGTACATCGACAGAGCGCTCCCGGCCGATCCGGCCGGGAGCGCTCTGTCGGTATGTCAGGGAGCCGAATTCAGTTGCCGGCCAGCGCCTTCAGCGCGGGAAGCAACTGCTTCAGCGCGCGCCCGCGATGGGACACCGCGTCCTTCTCGGCCGGGGTGAGCTGGGCCGCGGAGACCGTGCCGCCCTCGGGCACGAAGAGCGGGTCGTAGCCGAACCCGCCGTCGCCCACCGGCTTTCGCGCGATGACACCGGGCCATTCGCCGCGCACCACCGTTTCCACGCCGTCCGCGACCAGCGCGCAGGTGGAGACGAAATGCGCGGTCCGCCGCTCGTCGGGGACGTCGCCGATCTGGGCGAGCAGCAGCGCGTTGTTGGCCGCGTCGTCGCCGTGCGTGCCGGACCAGCGGGCCGACAGCACACCGGGCATACCGTTCAGGGCGTCCACCGCGATACCGGAATCGTCCGCGACACAGGCCAATCCGGTCGCCGCGAACCCGTCGCGGGCCTTGGCCAGGGAGTTCTCCTCGAAGGTCGCCCCGGTTTCCGGCGCCTCCTCGTACTCGGGGACGTCGTTCAGACCGACGATCTCCAGGCCCGCGATCCCGGCCTCGTCGAGAATGCGGCGCAATTCGTTGAGCTTCTTGGCATTACGGCTGGCGACCAGCACGCGGCGCGTCATCAGGACTTCTTCTTCCCCGTCTCGGACGGCTCGGGCAGCACCCCCGGATACGGGAGCGCGAGGGCCTGCTTCTGCACCTGGAACAGCTGTTCGCACCCGGCCAGCGCGGAATCCAGCAGCCGGTCCAGGGTGGAGCGCGGGAAGGTGGCGCCCTCGCCGGTGCCCTGGATCTCGACCAGGGTGCCGGTGTCGGTGGCGACCACGTTCATGTCGACCTCGGCGCGCGAATCCTCCTCGTACGGCAGGTCCAGACGCACGCGGCCGTCGACCACGCCGACGCTCACCGCGGCGATCGCGCAGGAGATCGGCTGCGGGTCGGTGAGCTGCCCGGCCGCGGCCAGGTAGGTGATGGCGTCCGAGAGCGCCACGTACGCGCCGGTGATGGCCGCGGTGCGGGTGCCGCCGTCGGCCTGCAGCACGTCGCAGTCCACGGCGATGGTGTTCTCACCGATGGTGGACAGGTCGATGCACGCGCGCAGCGACCGGCCGATGAGCCGGGAGATCTCCTGGGTGCGGCCACCCACCCTGCCCTTCACCGACTCGCGCCCGGAACGGGTGTGGGTGGCGGCGGGCAGCATGGCGTATTCCGCGGTCAGCCAGCCCATTCCGGAGTCGCGACGCCACCCGGGCACGCCCTCGGTGACACTCGCGGTGCACATGACCCGGGTCCCGCCGAACTCCACCAGCACCGAACCCGCCGGATGCGTGGTGAATCCCCGGGTGATCTTCACGTCGCGGAGTTCGTCATCCGCCCTACCATCGGCTCGTTTCGACACAGCCTCACCCTAGCCGGGCCGATACCGCAAGCTGTTCCGCCTCCCCGGATATTCAGCGCACGGCCTGGGAGCCGTTGGCAGTTTCGCACGCGTAGTGCGGTTGAGTGCGTCGCCTGTTGTGGGCGTGCCCCGGGAGTTACCCCGACACGCACGAAATCAGATGTCGAAGGTCTCGCCCGGGGACACCGCGTGCACGGGACCCTTGAACACCGCCTTGGCCTCGGCGATGACGTCCTCGCGGGAGGTCCACGGCGGGATGTGGGTCAGCAGGAGTTCGCCGACGCCGGCCTCGGCGGCGACCAGCCCCGCCTCGTGACCCGAAAGGTGAATGCCCGGGGGGCGATTCGCGGGGTCGTGGGTCCAGGAGGCCTCGGCCAGCAGCACGTCGGCGCCGCGGGCGAGTTCGAAGACGTCGTCGCAGATGGCGGTGTCGCCGGTGTAGACGAAGGTCTTGCCCGCGGCGGTCTTGATCCGCAGGCCGTAGGACTCCGGCGGATGGAACATGCGGCGGGCCTCGATGACATGGCCGGGGCCGAAGGTGATCGGTTCGTTCGCGACCCAGGTGCGCATGTCGATGACGTCGGACCAGTCGTCGGTCTGGCCGCCGATCTCGGCGGAGGCGTTGCCGATCCGCAGGGAGGTGTCGGACGGGCCGTAGACGATGGCCTTACCCGTGGGCGGATTCGGGTGGTACCGGCGCCAGACCAGCAGGCCCGGCAGATCCAGGCAGTGGTCGGCGTGCAGGTGGGTGAGGAAGATATCCACTTCGCCCGGGTCGAGGTAGCGCTGCAGCGCGCCCAGGACGCCGGGGCCGAAATCGATGACGGTGGGTGTCATATCCGGGCCGGTGAGCAGGTATCCCGAAGCCGGGGAATCCGGGCCGGACACGCTGCCCGAGCACCCGATCACGGTGAGGCGCATTCCCCCATGCTGCCACGCTGCTGTCTCACTCAAGGAGGGATCCCCCAAATCGCCGACCGGTGCCACCGTCACCCCTACGACGCGAGACGGCCGGCGTTAGCCCCTCGACGATGACGACGTTCATCCCCAGAGAGTACCCACCCCGCAACCAGACCACCCACCGCCCCGAAAAGATGTCCTTGCCAAGAGATTCCGTCCTGTCCCGGCAGCACACCCCACAGAATCGACCCATACAGCAACCCCACGAGGACGCCAATAGCGATCTGCGCCACATTCCGTGCGAACAGTCCCCGGGAGATCAGATAGGTGAGCCAGCCGAACACCAGGACCGAGGCCCCGACATGCACCGACCCGGTGGCGCCGGTCAGCCAGGTGCCGGTTTCGCCGATCACCCAGATGATCGCGGTGGCGGCCAGTCCGCGCGCGATCCCGGTCAGCAACGTCAGCAGGCCGAGGACCAGGACGGGCAGCGTGTTACCCATCAGGTGTTCCCAATTGGCATGCAGCACAGGGCCGAACAAGATCCCGTCGAGTCCGCCGACACGCCGCGGCTCGACCCCGGCTTCCAGATCCAGCTTATGTCCGGTTACCGAATCGACGCCTTCCACGGCGTAGAGCAGCGCGGTGAACGCCAGGATTATCGCAATGGCCCGCTGCCACAACAGTTTCAGCGCCCCGCCGCCGCCCGTCGCCGAGCGCGGATCGGTCAGTTGTCCCCGCAGTCGCCCGATCCGATCCGGATCGAAAGACGCTCCGACGCCGCCACTCATAGCCAGACCTCCTAGGCCGCACTCTGCCCCGAGCGTACCGCCGGGCGCGCCGGGCAACGCGCTATCGAGGGGCGACGGCCCGGCGGTGCGGCCCGCCGGGCGCGGGCGTCAGGCCCAGAGCTGGCCGTCCAGCCGCTCCTCGGCCTCGTCGAGTGTGCCGTCGTACGCGCCGGTCGACAGGTACTTCCAGCCGCCGTCGGCCACCACGAACGCGATGTCGGCGCGCGCACCCGCCTTGACGGCCTTGTTCGCCACGCCGAGCGCGGCGTGCAGGATCGCGCCGGTGGAGATGCCCGCGAAAATGCCCTCCTGCAGGACCAGTTCGCGGGTGCGGCGCACGGCGTCGTACGGGCCGACCGAGAAACGGGAGGTCAGCACGGATTCGTCGTAGAGCTCGGGGATGAAGCCCTCGTCGATGTTGCGCAGCCCGTAGACCAGTTCGCCGTAGCGCGGTTCGGCGGCGACGATGTCGATCCCGGGCACGTGCTCGCGCAGGAAGCGGCCGGTGCCCATGAGCGTGCCGGTGGTGCCGAGGCCCGCGACGAAGTGCGTGATCTCGGGCAGATCGGCCAGGATCTCCGGGCCGGTGGTCTCGTAGTGCGCCAGGGCGTTGGCCGGATTGCCGTACTGGTAGAGCATGACCCAGTCCGGATGCTCGGCGGCGATCTGTTTGGCCAGCGCCACAGCCTGATTGGAGCCGCCCGCCGCCGGCGAGTCGATGATCTCCGCGCCGTACATGGTGAGCAGCTGCCTGCGCTCGACCGAGGTGTTCTCCGGCATGACGCACACCAGCCGGTAGCCCTTGAGCTTGGCGGCCATGGCCAGCGAGATCCCGGTGTTGCCGCTGGTCGGCTCGAGAATGGTGCAGCCGGGCGTGAGCAGCCCGTCGCGTTCGGCCTGCTCGATCATGCGCAGGGCGGGCCGGTCCTTGATGGATCCGGTGGGATTGCGGTCCTCGAGTTTGGCCCACAGGCGCACGTGGTCGTCGCCGTCCCAGCGCGGGGACAGGGTCCGCAGCCCGACCAGGGGCGTGTTGCCGAGGGTCGCGATCAGCGACTCGTAGCGGGCCACCGGACTACCGGCCGCCGGTCACGGTGTCCGGCGCGCCCCCGGCGACAGCGGGCAGGATGGTGACGGTGCCGCCGTCGGTGATCTCGGCGTCCAGTCCGCCCGCGAAGCGCACGTCCTCGTCGTCGACGTAGATGTTCACGTAGCGGTTGAGCTTGCCGTCCTTGAGCAGGCGCTCCTTGAGACCGGTGTGGTTGGCCTCGAGATCGTCGATGAGCGCGGCCAGGGTCGCGCCCTGCGCCTGGACTCGCTTCTCGCCCCCGGTGAGGGTGCGCATGATGGTCGGGATGGACACGGTGACCGACATGGGTTGGGCTCCTTCGTCGCGGGAGAGTGGGTTGCGGTGGGTTCTTCCGGGCCCGCGGCTCAGTCCGGGGGCAGGATCAGGTGCACCGGTTCCTCGGTGACCACCCCGTCCACGATGCGGTAGCTGCGCAGTTCGTGCACCTCGGGATCGCGGGTGGAGATCAGCACGTAGTGCGCGTTGGGCTCGGACGCGTAGGAGATGTCGGTCCGGCTCGGGTACGCCTCGGTCGCGGTGTGCGAGTGGTAGATGACCACGGGCTCCTCGTCGGCGTCGTCCATCGCGCGCCACACGCGCAGCTGTTCACCGGAGTCGAAGCGGTAGAAGGTCGGCGAGCGCTCGGCGTTGACCATGGGGATGAAGCGTTCGGCGCGGTCCGAGCCCTCCGGCCCGGCGATCACGCCGCACGCCTCGTCGGGGTGGTCGGCGCGCGCGTGCGCGACCATCGCGTCCACGAGGTCGGCTCTGATCACCAGCACCGTCGAAATCCTCCCGCCGGTTCGTGCCTGTGCGATGGGCTCACCGCTCGAAGGCGGTCAACCTGTCAGCCTAGGCAACCTATTCCCGGCGTGCCCGATGACACCCCCGCGCGCGGGGCCGGCGTATCGGGCGGCGGCCGGCCGGGACCTGGTCAGCCGCCGAACAGGTCCGCGTAGGACGGGATTCCGGCGACGGTCGTGGCCGAGAGGATGGCGTCCACGATCGCGCGTTCCACGCATACCGCTGCGGCCGTGCACAATTCGTCGAGCATGAGCAGGTCGGCCGGGAACGCGGGCGGCAGCGGGAAGGCCGGGGCGGACGGGGACGCGGTACCGGTGGCGAGGGCGAACAGGGTGTCGCCGTCCAGGGGCGAGTGCGCGGGGCGGATGGCGCGGGCGAGCCCGTCGTGCGCGGTGGCGGCCAGGCGGCGGCAGCCGGCCGGATCGAGCGCGGCGTCGGTGGCCACGACGCCGATGGTGGTGTTCAGGACCGTGCCCTTGACCGGGAGCGCGTTGGCCGCGGTCAGCGCGTCGGCGGCGGCCGGGCGCAGGCCGAAGTGCGCCGCGCCGTCGGTGCCCGCGCCCCAGGGCAGTCCGGTGCGCGGATCGAACACCGAGCCGACCGGATTGGCGACGATGAGCGCGCCCACGGTGATGCCCGCGGCCGGGCCCTCGGTGAAGTACACGCTGGCGGTGCCGACCCCGCCCTTGATCGACCCCGCGCGGGCGCCCGCCCCGGCGCCCACCGAACCGCGCGCGAACTCGACCGCGGCGGCCTCGGACGCCAGGAAGCCGAAATCGGCGGTGGGCCGAATGTGCCAGGCGCCCACCGGCAGATCGAAGATGACCGCGCCGGGGACGATGGGCACCACGCGCGTGGGGTCGGCGGGATCCATGGGGATGCCCTCGCCGTGTTCCTCGAGCCAGCGCATGACGCCGTCGGCGGCGGCCAGGCCGTACGCGCTGCCGCCGGTGAGCAGCACCGCGTTCAACCGCCGGACGGTGTTGCCCGGATCGAGCAGGTCGGTTTCGCGGGTGCCGGGACCGCCGCCGCGCACGTCCACCGAGGCGGTCGCGCCGCCGGGCACGCGCAGCACGGTGCAGCCGGTGGCGGCGCCGGAGCCGAGGGTGGCGTCCGGGTCGATCGAGTGCTGGTGCCCGACCAATACACCCACCACGTCGGTGATCGAATTACGCGGTCCCGCAACGGTGTTCACGGATTGCACCTCCGGTGGCCGGTACTGGGTCAGGGTGCGAGCGCCTGCAGCAGCGAATCCTGCATCCAGGTCAGCCAGTGGTAGATCTCCAGGCTCGGCGCGCGCGGATCGTCCTCGTCGAGATGGTCGGGCGTGTCGGGGCCGATCTCGAGCGCGGTGCCCAGCGCCAGCCGGGTGTCGTTGAGCGCGGTCAGCCAGGCGTCGGCCTGTTCGGGGGTGAGCACGATCTTGCCGCCCTGGGGCGGGAGCGTCTCGAGCACGACCGATCCCGCGGCCACCTTGGTCTCGATGATGTCGGGTTCGTGCAGGCCGCGCAGGGCGCCGTTGAGCCCGGCGCGCTCGGCGTCGGGTGATCCGGGTTCGCTGCGATGGAAGTCCGGCAGCAGCCGGTGCAGCCGGGGATCATCCGGCGGGACGGTGTTGCCCGTCTGCAGCCCGGTCAGGGCCGCCAGTTCGTCCTCGGGGGCCGAACGCGCCCGCTCGGTGAGCAGCCCGCTGACGGCTCCGATGAGCGAGCGCAGGACCTCGGCCTCGTGCTCGTCCATCTCCGAACGCAGCTTCAGCCCGCCCAGGGAGTTCTTCCTGCTCCACTTCCGCACGGTTCAACCGTAGCCGTCCCGATCACTGGTCCCGTTGCATGGTGGCCCAGAGTCCGGCCGCGTGCAGGCGTTGCACGTCGTGCTCCACCTTGTCGCGCGAGCCGGAGGACACCACGGCCTTGCCCTCGTTGTGCACCTCGAGCATCAGTTCGGTGGCCTTGCCTTTGCTGTAGCCGAACAGCTTCTGGAAGATGTACGTCACGTAGTGCATGAGGTTGACCGGGTCGTCCCAGACCACGGTGACCCACGGCCGGTCCTCGGCCTCCAGAATCTCGGTGTGTTCGACCGTCTCCGGCGTCGCCTGGGGCGCGGAGGCGACGATCACGGCGGACCCGGTCGCCACCTGTGCCGCCGAAGAAACCCCGATCACCCCTGCCGGACCGGCAGCGACCCGGACGGCGTCTTCCATGCACAGACCCATAACGTCCAGGGTACGACTCGACAAAGCAGAAACAACACCCCAGGCAACACGCCGGGCCGACGCGTTCGAAGATCGAGAATTCGGCAAAGTCCTGCGGGCGGCGATTCAGGGCAGTATGGAGACCATGATCGCTGACGGAGTCAACAGCACGGCGTTGCTGACCGACCAGTACGAGCTGACCATGCTCGCCGCGGCCCTGCGGGACGGATCCGCGCAGCGGCGGTGCACCTTCGAGCTGTTCGCGCGCCGGTTGCCGCACGGGCGGCGCTACGGCGTCGTCGCGGGAACCGGCCGGCTGCTGGCGGCCCTGAGCGAATTCCGGTTCGGCGAACCGGAATTGGCGGTGGTGGCGAAGTTCCTGGACGAACCGACGGTGGCGTGGCTGCGCGACTACCGGTTCACCGGCGACATCGACGGGTATCGCGAAGGCGAGCTGTACTTTCCGGGTTCGCCGGTGCTCACCGTGCGCGGCACCTTCGCCGAATGCGTACTGCTGGAAACGCTGGCGCTGTCGATCTACAACCACGACAGCGCCATCGCCTCGGCCGCGGCGCGCATGGTGAGCGCCGCCGGCGGCCGGCGGATGATCGAAATGGGTTCGCGCCGAACGCACGAGCTCGCCGCGCCCGCGGCCGCCCGCGCCGCGTACCTGGCCGGGCTCGACGCCACCTCGAACCTGGAGGCGGTGCGCAGCTTCGGGGTGCCGGGCGCGGGCACCAGCGCGCACGCTTTCACCCTGCTGCACAGCGCCGCCGACGGGCAGCACGAGGCCGCGGCCTTCCGCAGCCAGATCGAGGCGCTCGGGGTCGGCACCACGCTGCTGGTCGACACCTTCGACATCGCGCAGGGCGTCGCCACCGCCGTCGAGGTCGCCGGTCCCGAATTGGGCGGCGTGCGTATCGATTCCGGTGATCTGGGCGTGCTGGCGCGGCAGGTGCGCGAGCAGCTCGACGGGCTCGGCGCCACCCGCACCCGCATCGTGGTGTCCGGCGATCTCGACGAATACGCCATCGCCGCGCTGCGGGCCGAACCGGTCGACGTGTACGGGGTGGGCACCGCGCTGGTGACCGGCTCGGGCGCGCCCACCGCGGGGATGGTCTACAAGCTGGTCGAGGTCGAGGGGGTCCCGGTCGCGAAACGCAGCTCGCACAAGGAATCTCGTGGCGGCGGCAAGAAGGCGGTGCGACTGGTGCGGCGCACCGGAACCCTGATCGAGGAGATCGTCTACCCCGAGACCGCGCAGCTGCCCGCGGCCAACGGGTACGAGGTGCGCGAGTTGCAGACGCCGCTGGTGCGCGCCGGCGCGGTCGTGCCCGGGCAGCCGACGCTGGCCGAGAGCCGCGACCTGGTCGCGCGCGGCCTGGTCAGCCTGCCGTGGGAGGGGCTCAAACTCTCCGCGGGCGATCCGGCTATCCCGACGACCTTCCTGAGCTGATCCGGCGGCGCAGCCACGCCACGCCCGCGACGGCCAGCACGCCCAGGATCAGCCCGCGGCCGTACAGGGCGACGGTGTCGTTGCCGGCGATCTCGATGAGGATCCCCATGACGATGAGGAACAGCACCAGCATGACCATGCGATTCACGGTGTTCTCCCGGTTCTCGGCGTTCGTCCCGTCCGGGTGCGCGGCACCGCCGCCCGGGCGGATGGACGGGTGACGCGCCCGGGCGGCACAATGCTCTACGCGGGCGGAACCGCCGCAGTTCATCCGCGATCCCCGGAGGTCGACCCATGAGCCGAGCCCTGATCGTCGTCGACGTACAGAACGACTTCTGCGAGGGCGGCTCGCTCGCCGTCACCGGCGGCGCCGCGGTGGCCGAGCGGATCACCGAGTACCTGGGCGTGTCGGACTACGCCGCGATCGTCGCCACCCGCGACTTCCACATCGATCCGGGCGCGCACTTCTCCGAGCACCCCGACTACGTGGACAGCTGGCCCCCGCACTGCCGGGTCGGCACCCCCGGGGCGGACTTCCATCCGAGCCTCGATACCGCGCCCGTCGCCGAGATCTTCTCCAAAGGAGCTTATACGGCGGCGTATTCGGGTTTCGAGGGCACCGCCTCCGGCGGCTCCACCACCCTGGCGGACTGGCTGCGCGCCCGCGACATCGACACCGTCGACATCTGCGGCATCGCCACCGACCACTGCGTGCGCGCCACGGCCCTCGATGCCCGCGCCGCGGGCTTCGGCACCCGCGTGCTGCTGGGCCTGACCGCCGCGGTCACGCCCGCCACCGTGCCCACCGCCCTGGACGCCCTGCGCGCCGCGGGCGTGGAGCTGGCCGGCGCCCTGGAGCGCTGACCACCTGCGCGCGGTGCGTTCGCTGCATCTCGCGCGGGACCTTGTCGGCACCGGCCGTTAGGCTGGCCGCCGTGCCCGAACTCCCTCCCGTTCCCAAGCTCCTGTCCACCGCGGTGCAGGCACTCGGCGGTAAGGAACGCAAGGGTCAGCAGACGATGGCGGCCGCGGTCGCGCATTCCATCGACACCGGGGAGCACCTGGCCGTGCAGGCCGGGACCGGCACCGGTAAGTCGCTGGCGTATCTGGTGCCGAGCCTGCGGCACGCGGTGCGCACCGGGCGCACCGTGGTGGTGTCGACGGCGACCATCGCGCTGCAGCGCCAGCTCGTCGACCGGGATTTGCCGCGCTTGACCGCGGCGCTGGCCGAACCGCTCGGGCGGGTGGCGCAGTTCGCGATTCTCAAGGGCCGCAACAACTATCTGTGCCTGAACAAGATCAATAGCGCGATTCCGGACGAACCCGCCGAGGCGGAACTGTTCGACGCCTTCGCCATCTCCCGGCTCGGGCGCGAGGTGCAGCGCCTCAACGAATGGGTGTCCGACACCGAGACCGGCGATCGCGACGAACTCGCGCCCGGCGTCAGCGACCGCGCCTGGCGGCAGGTGAGCGTGAGTTCGCGGGAGTGCCTGGGCAAGTCGCGCTGCGCGTTCGGGCAGGACTGCTTCGCGGAGAAGGCGCGCGCGGAATCCGGGGCCGCCGACGTGGTGGTCACCAATCACGCGCTGCTGGCTATCGACGCCATCAGCGGAATCCAGGTGCTGCCCGAACACGACGTGGTCGTGGTGGACGAGGCGCACGAACTGGTGGACAGGGTCACCGGCGTGGCCACCGCCGAACTCTCCACCGGCGGCATCAGCACCGCGGCCAAGCGCTGCACCAAGCTCATCGACGAGCAGGAGGTCGATCGGCTCGAGGGCGCGGCGGAAGCCTGGCACGCCCTGCTCGATGATCTCGCGCCCGGCCGCTGGGACCGGATGCCCGACGGCGCGGCCCCGGTGCTGGCGCTGATCCGCGACGCCGCCTGGAACGCGCGCACCGCGCTCGCGCCGTCGGGTTCGGCGAATCCGCAGGCCGATCCGGAGTCGGCCGCGGCCCGCAATCAGGCGCTCTCGGCCGTGGAGGAGGTGCACGACGCCGCGGTGCGCGTGCTCACCACCTTCGAGGAGGCCGATCCGGCGGCCCATCGCGACGTCATCTGGCTCGCGGCCGACGACGTGCGCGGGGTCGCCCGGCGCACCCTGCACATGGCGCCGCTGTCGGTGGGCGGGCTGCTGCGCAGCCGGCTGTTCGGCGCGTCCACGGTCGTGCTGACTTCGGCGACGTTGCAGGTCGGCGGCTCGTTCGACAATCTCGCGGTCACCTGGGGGCTGCCGCCGGAGAACGCGAGCAAGGTGGATCCGGCGCTCGCCAGCGGCATCGAAGCACCCTCGGACGCGGACAAGCTGCGCTGGAATTCCTGCGACGTCGGGTCGCCCTTCGACCACGCCAAGTCCGGAATCCTGTACGTGGCAAAGCATTTGCCCGCGCCCGGGCGGGACGGCCTGCCGCCGTCCTACCTGGAGGAGATCGAGCAGCTCATCGTGGCCGCCAACGGCCGCACCCTGGGCCTGTTCTCGTCCATGCGCGCGGCGAAGGCCGCCACCGAGGCCCTGCGCGAACGGCTGGACACCCCGATCCTGTGCCAGGGCGACGATGCCACCGGGGCTCTGGTGCGCAAGTTCGCCGACGACCCGGAAACCTCGCTGTTCGGCACCCTGTCGCTGTGGCAGGGCGTCGATGTCCCGGGGCCGTCGCTGAGTCTGGTTATCCTGGACCGCATTCCGTTCCCCCGCCCGGATGACCCGCTGCTGGTGGCGCGTCAGCGCGCGGTGGAATCGCGGGGCGGCAACGGATTTCTCTCGGTCGCGGCCAATCACGCGGCGCTGCTGCTGGCGCAGGGCACCGGCAGGCTCCTGCGCAGCGTGGACGATCGCGGTGTCATCGCTATTCTCGATTCGCGACTCGCGACCGCCCGCTACGGCGGATATCTGCGGGCGTCGTTGCCGCCCTATTGGGAGACATCGGATCCCGCGGTCGTACGAAAAGCCTTGGAGCGTCTCACGAAAAGCGGCGCGCCGAGCAAGACTCCCGTGTGAGACCGCTCACAAGGTTGGTCCATACTTCCGTTCGAAAGTAAATTGGCTCTCGATGCGCCGGTGGACCCCCAATTCCCACATCGGCTGTGTCCGTAGTCCCCGCGCCAAGCCCTGCACGCGGCGCGGGGACCCGAAACTTCGAATTACAACGCCCACTTGAGGATCAGCGTGCCGACCCCGGCCGCGAGCGCCAGGACCACCGCGCCCAGGCCCCACACCAGCCCCTGCCGCTGCCACGGGCGGCCGGCGTCGAGGGAGTACCGGCCCGGACCGGTGAAGGCCAGCGTGGTGATCGCGATCGTGAACAGCAGCGCCATCTCGTAGACCGCCAGCCCGTCACCCCAGGTGGCGTGCAGCGCGTTGACCATGGTGCCCAGCGCGATCGCCGCGGCCAGCGGGGTCGCCAGGCCGAGCAGCAGGAGCAGGCCGCCGACGAGTTCGGTCACACCGGCGAGCGTGCCGAAGAGCGCGCCGGGGTTGTAGCCCATGGCGTCGAACGATTCCTGGGTCGCGGTCAGGCCGTACCCGTTGAACCAGCCGAAGAGCTTCTGCGCGCCGTGCACGGCCAGCAGCCCGCCGAAACCGGCCCGCAGGACCAGCAGGCCGACATCGGAGGCGGTGGCGTTCGCGGCGACGGTGCCGGATTCGGGAGTGGCGGTGGCCTTTTCGGTGGTGGTCATGGCTCTCTCATTCCTCGTCGGTCCGGTGCTGTGGAAGCAACGCCGCGCACCGCTCCGATCCAGAGAACCGGACTGCGGTCCGCATCGCTGCCGACAGTTCCAACCAACCGGGCCGTGCCGCACGGTATTCCGGGCCTCACGACAGAGAAGTTGTGACCCGCGTTACTCGGCGAGGAACCAGAAGTACGACAGGAAGACCAGCGCGAGCACCCACATGACCGGATGCACCTCGCGCGCACGGCGTTTGGCGATCATGACCACCGGGTAGAACAGCAGGCCCATCGCGATGCCGTTCGCGATGGAGTAGGTCAGCGGCATCATGATCACGGTGATGAACGCCGGAACCGCGTATTCCAAACGGCTCCAGTCGATATCGCCGAGCGCGCGGGACATCAGCACGCCCACCACGATCAGCGCGGGCGCGGTCACCGCGGGCACGCCCGCGACGACGGCGAACAGCGGGAAGAAGAACATCGCCGCCAGGAACCAGCCGGCGGTGGAGACCGCGGTCAGGCCGGTGCGGCCGCCCGCGCTCACCCCCGCGGTGGACTCGACGTACGCGGTGGTGGTCGAGGTGCCGATGATCGCGCCCGCGGTCGTGCCGACCGAGTCGGCGGCCAGCGCCTGCCCGGCGCGCTCGAGCTTGCCGTCCTTGGTCAGCAGCCCGGCCTGATTGGCCACGCCGATCAGGGTGCCCGAGGCGTCGAAGAAGTCGACGAAGAGCATGGTCAGCACCACGATGATCATCTGCCCGGTGAAGGCGTCGGGCAGATGAATGATCGCCTGGCCGAAGGTCTGATCGAGTCCGTGCGGCAGCGCCGCGACCGAACCCGGCAGTTCCACCAGGCCGCTGACGACGCCGACCACGGTGGTCGACAGGATCCCGTACAGCACCGCGCCGTGCCAGCCCAGCACCAGGAAGATCACCGTCACCAGCAGGCCGAACAGCGCGAGCAGCGTGGTGCCCTTGTGGAAGTCGCCCAGGTGCACGAAGGTCGCCTCGCTGGCGACCACGATGCCGGCGTTCTTGAGGCCCAGGAAGGCCACGAACATGCCGATGCCCGCGCCGACCGCGAGCTTCATCTGCAGCGGTATCGCGTCGATGATCTTCTCGCGCACCTTGGTGATGGCCAGGATGAAGAAGATGACGCCCGAGAGCAACGTGCCCGAGAGGGCTTCCTGCCACGGGATGCCCATGGTGAGCACGACGGTGTAGGCGAAGAAGGCGTTCAGGCCCATACCGGGCGCGAGCGCCACCGGGTACTTGGCCCAGATCCCCATCACCAGCGTGCCGACGACCGCGGCGACCGCGGTGGCGGTGAACACCGCCTGCATGGGCATGCCCTTGTCGCCCAGCGGACCTTCGTCGCCCAGGATGGCCGGGTTTACCGCGAGCACGTAGGACATCGCGAGGAAGGTGATCGTTCCGGCCATCAGCTCACGCCGGATGGTGGAACCGTGCGCGGTGACGCCGAAGTACTCGTCGACGCGCCCCTTGGTGCGCGTGAGGACGCCGGTGCTCATGAGTGTGGTGTCTCCAGTCGGCGGGTAACGGGGAACGGGAGCGGCGCCGGCAGGTACAGCAGGTGCCCTGGGCACCGTACTTGTCTGGTTCGCCGGAACTTCACTCGGCCCGGCGAATCGTGAGCAATCGCACCTGCCTCAACCAAGAAATCACAGCATCACCTGCGCAATCAGTGGGCAATTAAACTCATTACCCACCGGTATTTCCAAACGCTTGCGGGTAACTGTCTGGGACGTTACACATACATTATCCGCCGACCCGAGACTCGAACCGGCCGACGAGAATTGCACGCCTGTGGTCACAGATGTCATCGACGCGGTCGCCGAATTCGCGGTCCCGCGCACCGCGTTGTGGAGCGTGCTCGTCGAGCCGCAGTCCTACCCGCGCCTGTTCCGCGGCATCGGCGCGTGCGAGCAGGTCGACGCCGCCGCCGAACACCCCACCCTGAATCTGCGGATCGGCAACGCCGACAGTGAGATTCGCACCCTGCAGGTCCAGCTCCGGCTCGGCCGCGACGAGGAGGGGCTGGAGATCCACCACGCGGACTCCGGCAGCTTCGCCACGATCCGGCTGCGCGAGGACCGCGGCCGCACCAGGGTCGTCGTCACCTATTTCAAAGCCGCACAGGCACATCCGCCGCTGCGACAGGTGCCCAACTCGGCGGTGATCGGCTGGACCCTGGCCGGGCTGACCCGCGCCGCCGAGCTCATCACCGGCGCACCCACCGCCTACCTGAACAACGGCGAGGACTCCCCGCTGCGCCGCCGGGCCGGCGTCGCCAAACGCATGGTGGCCTCGGGCGTGGTCCGCACCTATCACCCCGGGGTCGGGCTCAAACAGCTCGGCGGCCTGGCCAGATGGGGGTTCAGCCTGGCGGGCGGCTACGCCGCGGCGGCCGCGCACTCCCCGGCCCGGACCGCGGTGATCGACGACAGGTCCACCAGCAGCTTCGATCGGTTGCACGGGCGCACCGACGCGCTGGCCGGTTCGCTGGCGGCGCTCGGACTCGGCGGCACCGGCGTGGGCCTGCTGTGCCGCAACCACACCGGCATGGTCGAGGTGATGGTGGCCGCGGGCAAGGCCGGCACCGACTGCGTGCTGCTCAACACCGGACTGCCCGCCCGCCAGATCGAGGAGATCGTGCACCGGCACAAGCTCGCGGCGCTGTTCGTGGACAGCGAATTCGAGCATCTGGTGCGGTACGTACCCGCGGACCTGCCGCGCTTCACCCCCGACGACCGGCGGCCGGACGCGGGCCGCACGACCATCGACGACCTCGTCGCCGCCCGGCAGCGCGTCACCGGCAAGCCGCCCCGCGCCGGGCGGCTCATCGTGCTCACCTCCGGCACCAGCGGCACCCCCAAGGGCGCACGCCGCCCGCACCCCAAGGGTTTCGGCACGGTGGCCGCGCTGCTGTCGCGGATTCCGTTCGGCACCGACGAGACGATGTTCATCCCGTCACCGCTGTTCCACACCTGGGGGCTGGCGGCGCTGCAGATAGCCACCGCGATTCGCGCCACCATCGTGCTCAACGACCGCTTCGACGCCGAGGACTGCCTGCGCCGCATCCAGGAACAACGGATCACCGCGCTGATCGTGGTGCCGGTCATGGTGAATCGCATCCTCGACCTGCCCGCGCACGTGCGCGAGCGCTACGACGTGTCGAGCCTGAAGGTGGTGGCCAGCTGCGGCGCGCCGCTGTCCGGGGCCACGGTGGTGGAGTTCCTGGAGACCTTCGGCGACATCCTCTACAACGTGTACGGCTCCACCGAGGTGAGCTGGGCGAGCATCGCCGATCCCGCCGATCTGCGGGTCTCCCCCACCACCGCCGGGCGACCGCCGCTCGGCACCAGAATCGGTGTGCTGGGCCCGGATCGGCGGCGGCTGCCGGTGGGGGCCGTGGGGCGCATCTTCATCGGCAACCACATGCTCTTCGACGGCTACACCGACGCCACCCCGCCGGACGAGTCCGACGGCATGCTCGACACCGGCGACATCGGATATCTGGACGCGGACGGCAAGCTCTTCGTGGCGGGCCGGGACGACGAGATGATCATCTCCGGCGGGGAGAACGTCTTCCCGCGTGCGGTGGAGGAGGCGCTCTCGCATCTGCCGCAGGTGAGCGAGGTCGCCGTGGTGGGGGTGCCCGATCGCGAATTCGGCCAGCGGCTGGCGGCTTTCGTGGTCAAACGGCCCGGCGCCGGGCTGGACTCGGACATGGTTCGCACCTACATCCGGCACCGGGTGAGCCGGTTCTCGGTACCGCGCGATGTGACCTTCCTGGAAGCGTTGCCGCGCAACGCCACCGGGAAGATCCTCAAACGCACCCTGGCGCAGCCGGGTTAGGGGCTCGGGGTGGCGACCAGGCCCAGCTCGGCCGGCCCGGCCAGCAGCGGGTGGGCGGGCAGAATCCGGATCGTGTACCCGACCGCGCCCGAGATCGGCACCTCGGTCTTCACCTCGAAAAGCTCCGCGCCGGAATCGGTCCCGGTGTGCGTCATGGGCACGCCGTGCACGTCGGAGAGATCGTCGGCGGTGTCGACCCGGCCCAGCACGGCCTGCACGCTGACGTCGGCGGGACTCAGCCCCGCGAGATCGATCCGCGCGCGCAGGGCCAGCGTCGCGCCGATCACCGGGATGTCGGGCAGCCCGGAGGCGTCGACCTGCACGACCTTGACGGCGGGCCAGGCGGATTCGATCCGGCGGCGGTACTCCGCCAGCTCGCGGGCGCCCCGGAAATCGTCCTGGGCGACGGCCGCGAACGCCGCCGCGGCCGGGGCGTACAGCTCGACCGCGTAGTCACGAACCATGCGCGAGGCCAGCACCTTCGGGCCCAGCGTCCGCAGGGTGTGCCGGACCATCTCCATCCAGCGCACCGGCAGGTCGTCGTGATCGCGGTCGTAGAAGCGCGGCAGCACCGCGCGTTCGAGCAGTTCGTACAGCGCCGACGCCTCGAGATCGTCGCGGCGCTCGTCGTCGCGCACGCCGTCGGCGGTCGGGATGGCCCAGCCGTTCTCCCCGTCGTACATCTCGTCCCACCAGCCGTCGCGGATGGAGAGATTGAGACCGCCGTTGAGCGCGGACTTCATTCCGGAGGTGCCGCAGGCCTCGAGCGGGCGCAGCGGATTGTTCAGCCACACATCGCAACCCCAGTACAGGTACCTGGCCATGGACATGTCGTAGTTGGGCAGGAACACGATGCGATGGCGGATCTCCGGATCGTCGGCGAACCGGACGACCTGCTGGATGAGGGCCTTGCCGCCGTCATCGGCGGGATGGGATTTGCCCGCCACCACCAGCTGCACCGGGCGCTCGGGATCGAGCAGCATCGCCCGCAGCCGCTCGGGATCGCGCAGCATGAGGGTCAGGCGTTTGTAGGTGGGCACACGGCGCGCGAAGCCGACGGTCAGCACCTTCGGGTCGAAAACCTGATCCACCCAGCCCAATTCGGCCGGGGCGGCGCCGCGCTCGAGCCAGGAGGCGCGCACCCGGCGGCGCACCTCGTCGACCAGCAGTCCGCGCAGATCGTTTCGGGTGGACCACAGTTCGCGCAGATCCACATCGCACAGCCGCTCCCAGCCGCGCGCCTCCTCGACCAGCTCGTCACCGATGAGCTCGCGAGCCTTGTCGATCCACTCGCGCGCGGCCCAGGTGGGGGCGTGCACGCCGTTGGTGATGGAGCCGATCGGCACCTCGGTGGCGTCGAATCCCGGCCACAGCGGCGCGAACATGTCCCGGCTGACCTCGCCGTGCAGGCGGGAGACGCCGTTGGCGCGCTGGGCCAGGCGCAGGCCGAGATGCGCCATGTTGAACACCGAGGGATCGGCCTCGCGGCCCATGGCCAGGATGCGATCCACCGAAACGCCCGGCAGCACCGGGGATTCGCGGTCGCCGTGCGCGCCGCCGAAGTAGCGGCGCACCAGCGCGCCCGCGAACCTGTCGATGCCGGCCGGGACCGGGGTGTGGGTGGTGAAGACGGTGCCCGCCCGCACGGCGGTCAGCGCGGCGTCGAAATCCATTCCCGCGGTCATGAATTCGCGAATGCGCTCGATGCCGAGGAAACCGGCGTGGCCCTCGTTCATATGGAACACGTCGGGATCGGGCAGGCCGTTGGCGCGGGTGAACGCCCGCACCGCGCGCACGCCGCCGATACCGGCGAGGATCTCCTGTTTGATGCGGTGGTCCTGATCGCCGCCGTACAGCCGGTCGGTGACCGCGCGCAGCTCCGGATCGTTCTCCGCGATGTCGGAGTCCAGCAGCAGCAGGGGAATCCGGCCCACCTGGGCGATCCACACCCGGGCGCGCAGCACCCGGCCCTCGGGCATGGCGACGTGGATCAGCACCGGCGCGCCGCCCTCGGTGAGCAACCGCAGCGGCAGCCCCTGCGGATCGAGCGCCGGGTAGTGCTCGGCCTGCCAGCCGTCGGCGGTCAGCGACTGCCGGAAATAGCCGGAGCGGTAGAGCAATCCGACGCCGATGAGCGGCAGGCCCAGATCGGATGCGGCCTTGAGATGGTCGCCCGCCAAAATGCCGAGCCCGCCCGAATAGTTCGGCAGCACCTCGGTCACGCCGAACTCCATCGAGAAGTAGGCGATCCCGCGCGGCCCGCTCTCCTGCCGCTGGAACCAGCGCGGGCGCGCCAGGTAGTCGCGCAGGTCCGCGGCGGCGGCGTCGACCCGGCGGGTGTACGCCTCGTCCCCGGCGAGCTCGTCGAGCCGGGCGGCGGGCACCTCCCCCAGCATCCGCACCGGGTCGCGCCCGACCTCGACCCACAGCCCCTGATCCAGCTGTGCGAACACATCCTGGGTCTGCGCGTCCCAGGACCAGCGCAGGTTCGTAGCCAGCTCGGTCAGCGCGGACAGCCGATCGGGCAGGTGGGCGCGAACCGTAAATCGACGCAGTGCCTTCACGGTGCCCATTCTGCCCTCCGCCGCGCTCCGGGCGAGTTCACGGGCCCCGAAGTCTCGTTCTTCGCTCCCCCGCTGCTCCGCCGCGCTCCCCGGTCCGGTACGAGACGGGCCGTGAACGAGCTCGGCGCGGAGCCCCGACGGGAGCATCCTCCGGGCAACCGATAACGTGTTCTCATGAGCGAACAGCAGGTCGAGGCGGTTGACGCCGTGCCCACCGCGGAACATCACGAAGGTGGCTTCCGCCCGATCGCGGACCTCGGGCGCGACTTCACCGTCGGCGGGCCGCACTACGGCGAGTTCGTCGACCAGGTGCGCACGCTGATGGACAAGGTGCGTCTGGCCAATCCGACCGACGAGATCGCGCTGGACGCCATCGCCACCCTGAAGGAGCTCAACGACAAGCTCGACGCGGTCGTGACCGACGAATGGTCCGCCCCGACCTGGCATCGCACCGACCTGCCCTCCCGCGGCAACATCACGCTGCCTCCGTTCCTGGTGGATTCGGCGTCCAAGGACGGGGTGCACGCGCGCATCACCTTCCGCACCTTCCACCTGGGCGGCAACAACGCCGCGCACGGCGGGCACATCGGGCTCGGGTTCGACGACCTGCTCGGTATGACCGCCGCGGTGCACACCCGCGCGGTCACCCGCACCGCGTTCCTGCACGTGGACTACCGCGCCATCACCCCGCTGAACACCGAACTGGCCGTGCACGGCTGGGTCGAGCGGGTGGAGGGCCGCAAGGTCTTCGTCCGCGCGACGATGCACGACGGCGACCGCCTCTGCGCCGAGGCCCACGGGCTGTTCCTGCTGCTCAAGCCCGGCCAGCAGTAGACCGGAGTCCGCAACCGGTAAGTTCTAACGGGTGACCGGCCGCATCGCCATCGATGACACCGCCCCCGCGATTCCCGGGGGCAGGCCCAGTAAAGCCGTCGTCGGCGAGGTCTTCCCGGTGCGCGCGGTGGTGTGGGCCGAGGGCCACGACGCGGTCGCGGCCACCCTCGCGGTGCGCGCGCCCGGTTCCTCGCGCACCCAGCGCATTCGCATGACGCCCGAGTACCAGCCCGACGTGTTCAACGGCGTGTTCACACCCGGCAAACCCGGGCTCTGGACCTATCGCGTCGAGGGCTGGACCGACCCGCTGACCACGTGGCGAGCCGGCGTCGAAGCCAAACTCTCGGTGGGTCAGAGCGCGGCGGACCTGGCCAACGACCTCGAGATCGGCGCCCGCCTGCTCGACCGCGCCGCCCAGGCCGTGCCCAAACGGCAGTGGGAGATACTGCACGCCGCCGCGACCGCGCTGCGCGGGGACGCCCAGCTGCCCGCGCGGGTGGCCGCGGCGTTCGGCTCCGAGGTCGCGGAGATCCTGCGCGAGACGCCGCTGCGCGAATTGGTCACGCAGGGACCGCGATTCAGCGTGCTGGTGGAACGCCGGCGCGCGCTGTTCGGAGCCTGGTACGAGTTCTTCCCCCGCTCCACCGGCGGCTGGGACGCCGCGGGCACACCGGTGCACGGCACCTTCGCCACCGCCGCCCGGGACCTGCCGCGCATCGCGGGCATGGGCTTCGACGTGGTCTACCTGCCACCGGTGCATCCGATCGGCACGATCAATCGCAAGGGCCGCAACAACTCCCTGACCGCCGAGCCCGGGGACGTCGGCTCGCCGTGGGCCATCGGCTCCGCCGAGGGCGGCCACGACGCCATCCACCCGGCCCTCGGCACCGAGGCGGACTTCGTCGAATTCGTCGGGGCCGCACGCGAACTGGGCATGGAGGTCGCGCTCGATCTGGCCCTGCAGTGCGCACCGGACCACCCGTGGGTGCGGGCGCATCCGGAATGGTTCACCACGCTGCCGGACGGCACCATCGCGTTCGCGGAGAACCCACCCAAGAAGTACCAGGACATCTACCCGGTCAATTTCGACAACGATCCGGACGGGCTCTACGCCGAGGTGCTGCGGGTGGTGCGGCACTGGATCGGCCTGGGCGTCACCATCTTCCGCGTCGACAACCCGCACACCAAACCCGCCGACTTCTGGGAATGGCTGATCGCCCAGGTGCACCGCAGGCACCCGGAGATCATCTTCCTGTCCGAGGCGTTCACCCGCCCGGCGCGGCTCTACGGCCTGGCCCGGCGCGGATTCACCCAGTCGTACACCTACTTCACCTGGCGCACGCACAAGCACGAACTCGCCGAGTTCGGCCGCGAACTGGCCGCCAAAGCCGATGAGGCCCGGCCGAACCTGTTCGTGAACACCCCGGACATCCTGCACGAGAGCCTGCAGCACGGCGGCCCGGGCATGTTCGCCATCCGCGCGGTGCTGGCCGCCACCCTCGGGCCCACCTGGGGCGTGTACTCGGGCTTCGAACTGTTCGAGCACCAGGCGGTGCAGCCGGGCAGCGAGGAATACCTGAACTCGGAGAAGTACGAACTGCGCCCGCGGCACTTCACCGCGGCGGACGCGCGCGGAGAATCGCTGTCGCCGTTGCTGACCCGGCTCAACGAGATCCGCCGCGCCCATCCGGCGCTGCAGCAGCTGCGGTGCATCCACTTCCACCACACCGATTCCGACGCGCTGCTGGCCTTCTCCAAGTTCGATCCCACCACCGGCGACGCCGTGCTCGTCGTGGTGAACCTCAATCCCTTCGGCGCCGAACAGGGCGTCGTCGCACTGGATCTGCCCGCCATCGGCCGGGAATGGCACGACCGCCCGGTCGTCGTCGACGAGATCACCGGCGAGCAATACCACTGGGGCCAGAGCAATTACGTGCGCCTGGACCCCGCCCGCGCGGTCGCGCACATCCTGGTGCTGCCCCCGGTGCCCGCCGCCGCCCGCACCGAACTCGCCCATCGCAGATCCTTCGGATGAACCGGCGCGATCTGCTGCTGCTGGCCGCGGGAACGCATCCCGATCCGCACACCGTGCTCGGTGCGCACCCGCACGCCGGGGGCACCACGGTGCGCGTGCTGCGACCGCACGCGGCCACCGTGCACGCGCGCGTCGGCGACCGGGACCTGCCGCTCGAGCACATCGGGCACGGCGTCTTCGAAGCCGTGCTGCCCTTCGAACACCTGTGGGACTACCGCGTCGTGGCCGTCTACGCCGGCGGGCGCACCGTCGTCGACGCCGACGGCTACCGATTCCTGCCCACCCTGGGCGAATTGGATCTGCACCTGTTCAACGAGGGCCGCCACGAACGACTCTGGGAGGTGCTCGGCGCGCATCCGCGGCGCTACACCACCCTGGACGGCGAGGTCACCGGCACCTCCTTCGCGGTGTGGGCGCCCAACGCGCGCGGGGTCGCGGTCATCGGCGACTTCGACGGGTGGAGCGGGCACACCGCACCCATGCGCCGGCTCGGCGGATCCGGGGTGTGGGAGGTGTTCCTGCCCGGCATCGAACCCGGCGACAAGTACAAGTACCGGGTGCACGGCGCGAACGGGCACACCGCCGATCACGCCGACCCCATGGCCTTCGCCACCGAAACCCCGCCCGCCACCGCCTCGATCGTCGCGGACGGCGGCTTCGGGTGGGACGACGCGGACTGGATCCGCGCCCGCGAGCGCACCGATCCCACCCGGGCGCCGATGAGCGTGTACGAGGTGCACCTCGGGTCGTGGCGCCCCGGGCTCCGCTATCGCGAACTCGCCGAGCAGCTCGCGAAATACGTTGTGGAACAGGGCTTCACACACGTCGAGCTGCTGCCGGTGGCCGAGCACCCGTTCGGCGGCTCCTGGGGCTACCAGGTCACCTCCTACTACGCCCCCACCGCGCGCTTCGGCTCACCGGACGACTTCCGCTGGTTCATCGATCATCTGCACCGGCGCGGCATCGGCGTGCTGCTGGACTGGGTACCCGCGCATTTCCCGCGCGACGACTGGGCGCTGGCCCGCTTCGACGGCACCGCCCTGTACGAGCACCCGGACCCCCGGCGCGGTGAGCAACTCGACTGGGGCACCTACGTTTTCGACTTCGGCCGGCGCGAGGTGCGCAACTTCCTGGTCGCCAACGCCCGGTACTGGATCGAGGAGTTCCACATCGACGGCCTGCGCGTGGACGCGGTCGCCTCCATGCTCTACCTGGACTACTCGCGCCCGGACTGGGAGCCCAATGTCCATGGGGGCCGGGAGAATCTGGAGGCGGTGGCGTTCCTGCAGGAGATGAACGCGACCGTGCACAAGCACCATCCGGGCGTGGTCACCATCGCCGAGGAATCCACCACCTGGCCCGGCGTCACCCGGCCCACCGAGGTCGGCGGACTCGGGTTCACCATGAAGTGGAACATGGGCTGGATGCACGACACCCTGGGCTATCTCGGCCACGATCCCGTGCACCGCGCCTGGCATCACAACGAACTCACCTTCTCCCTCACCTACGCGTGGAGCGAGCACTACGTGCTGCCCATCAGTCACGACGAGGTCGTGCACGGCAAGGGCACGCTGTGGACCCGGATGCCCGGCGACGACTTCGCCCGCGCCAGCGGCGTGCGGGCGCTGCTGGCCTACATGTGGGCGCATCCGGGCAAGCAACTGCTGTTCATGGGACAGGAATTCGGCCAGTTCCGGGAATGGGACCACGATCGCGGCCTGGACTGGCACGAACTGGACAACCCGCTGCACCGCGGCATCGCCCTGCTGGTGCGCGACCTGAACGCCCGCTATCGCGCCACCACCGCGCTGTGGAGCCAGGACACCTCGCCCGGCGGCTACTCGTGGATCGACGCGGACGATCGCGAGAACAACGTGGTGTCGTTCCTGCGCTACGGCACCGACGGCTCCATCCTGGCCTGCGTCTACAACTTCTCCGGGACAGAGCACCGCGGGTACCGCGTGGGCCTGCCCGGCGCGGGGGTGTGGCGGGAGGTGCTCAACACCGACGCTATCGCTTACGGCGGCAACGGAATCGGCAATCTCGGCGCGGTCACCGCGACCGCCGAACCGTGGCACGGACGCCCGGCGTCGGCGGTGCTCACCCTGCCGCCCAGCAGCGGGGTGTGGTTCGTGCCGGTGGACGCGCCCGCCGCCGCGGTGCGCCCGAAACCGCGATCGGCGCCGGCACCCGAATAGCCGTGCCACCGAATGTGTGGGCTGCCCAAGCCCTTTCCCGGGTGGTGAACTGGCTCCCGTCGGGGCGACCATCGAATCTCTTGGGATAGGAACGAATCTTGATGAAGAAGCTGAGCACTGTCGCGATCATCGGCGTCGCGGCCGCCGGAATCATCGGTGGCGCGGCCGGTACCGCCGCCGCGCAGGTGACCCTGCAGCCGGTGACCGAGATCGCGCCCGGCGAGCCGGACCCCAACGGCACCGGCTCCTCGGCGACCGCGCTCTCCGAGCTGGTGCAGAAGCTCATCGCGGGCAGCTCCAAGGCCCCGGCGACGCCGGGCACCCCGGACACCACCCCCGACGCCTAGTTTCCGGCGGGTTCGACAAGGACCGGGCCCCCTCCGCGATGTCGCGGAGGGGGCCCGGTTCTTCTGCTCGTAAAACCGTGCGGCGCAGCGGAAGCCGCCGGTATCAGTACAGCGCGGCGGCCAGCTTGCGACGCGCGGCCGTCACGATCGGCTCGGCCGGATCGAACAGGTCGAACAGCTCGAGCAGGTGCGTGCGCACCCGGGTGCGATCGTCGCCCGCGGTCCGCTTGACCAGCGCGATCAGGCGATCGAACGCGGCCTCGGTCTGCTGGTTGAACATCTCCAGATCGGCGGCGGCCAGCGCGGCGTCCAGATCGCTCGGATCGGCGTCGGCCTTGGCGAGCGCCTCGGGATCGACCTCCTGCACCCGGGCGATGAACTGCACCTGGCGCAGCGCGGCCTTGGCCTCGGCGTTGTTCGGCTCGGCGTTCAGGATCGCCTTGTACGCGGCGACGGCGGTGTCGAAATCGCCACGCTCCAAAGCCTCTTCGGCCGCGACGAAGCGCGGGTCCTCGGGCGCCTCGGCCTCGGCCTCACCCTCGGGGACGCCGCCCTCGAGCTTGCCGCGCACCGCGTCCACCACGGCCGCGAGCCACTGGCGCACCTGCGGTTCGGGCTGGTTGCCGGTGAAGTCGGCCAGCGGCTGCCCGGCGGCCACGGCCACCACGGTCGGAATGCCCTGCACGCCGAAGGCCTGCGCGATGCGCATGTTGGCCTCGGCCTCGATGGTCGCCAGATCCCATTCGCCGCCGTTGTCGGCGTACAACCGCTCGAGCAGCTTCACCAGTTCGACGCTGCCGGGGCTGCGCTGGGAGTACAGCACCACCACCACCGGCACGTGCGTCGAACGGCGCAGCACCTTGTGCTCGAAATCGGCCTCGGTGACAGCGTGGTCGCCGGGAACATCCGTGGCTACCGGCTGCTTCAGTGCGGACAGGTCCACCGCGCCGGACATGGCGGCAGCTGCGGCGGCAGAGGGTCGTCGTGCGGGTCGAGTCACGACATCCAGTCTGTCACGAACGCGCGGGTGCGGGGCTCGCAGGTTCGGTCCGGCGGCCGGTGCTCAGCTCGCCGAGCAGACCGGACTTCGCGGCCCAGAGCTCGAACAGGACCGTGAAGAACGGCGGAATGCTCGACGCCAGCGCGAGCAGCGCAACCCACCAGGGCCACTTCAGTTCCCGCGCGGCCAGCAGCGCCACGATCAGGAACGCCACGAACACCGCGCCGTGGAACATGCCGAACACCTTCACCGGCCACATGATCGGCTCGTCGAGCCGCTTGCAGATCATGCCGACGATCAGCAGAGCCCAGGACACCGCCTCGAGCACCGCGACGAATCGGAACCGTTTGGCAATGGTGCTCAGATCGAAGATATTCACGGCACCCATTGTGCCGGACGACTACGACGCTGTGTCGTGGAGCTGGTCACATGCGTTCGGCACCCGGGGTTCCACCCCGGGACCCGGGCGAAGGGGTTTCCGGGGGCCCAGCCCCCGGACCCCCGAGTCCGGGGTGGGCGGCCGCGCCGACCCCGGGCACGACACCGCCCCGGTCCGTACTACGAACCGGGGCGGTGACTATCAGGCCGATGCTCAGGGCACGCGGATGATCAGGGCGTCGCCCTGACCGCCACCACCGCAGAGGGCGGCCGCGCCGACGCCGCCACCGCGGCGCTTCAGCTCCAGGGCCAGGTGCAGCAGGATCCGGGCGCCGGACATGCCCAGGGGGTGGCCGATGGCGATCGCGCCGCCGTTGACGTTCACCTTCTCGGGGTCGATGCCGAGCTTCGCGGTGGAGGCGAGGCCGACCGCGGCGAACGCCTCGTTGATCTCGACCAGATCCAGATCGGCGGGCGAGATGCCTTCGCGCGCACAGGCCTTCGCGATGGCGTTGGCGGGCTGATCCTGCAGGGTGGAGTCCGGACCGGCCACGACGCCGGCGGCGCCGATCTCGGCGATCCAGCTCAGGCCCAGCTCTTCGGCCTTGGCCTTGCTCATCACGACCACCGCGGCCGCGCCGTCGGAGATCTGCGAGGCCGACCCCGCGGTGATGGTGCCGTCCTTGCGGAACGCCGGGCGCAGCTTGCCGAGCGACTCGACGGTGGTGTCCGCGCGAATGCCCTCGTCGGCGTTGAAGACGACCGGGTCGCCCTTGCGCTGGGGGATGGAGACGGGGGCGACCTCGTCCTCGAACAGGCCGTTCTTCCACGCGGCGGCGGCCTTCTGGTGCGAGGCGGCGGCGAACGCGTCCTGCGCTTCGCGGCTGATCGGCTCGGTGTCGTTCTTCTGCTCGGTGAGCAGGCCCATGGCCTGATCGGTGAACACGTCGTGCAGGCCGTCGTAGGCCATGTGGTCGCGCAGGGTCACATCGCCGTACTTGAAGCCCTCACGGCTCTTCTCCAGCATGTGCGGGGCCCGGGACATGGACTCCTGGCCGCCGGCCACCACGACCTCGTACTCACCCGCGCGGATGAGCTGATCGGCGAGCGCGATCGCGTTGATGCCGGACAGGCACACCTTGTTCAGGGTCAGCGCCGGGACGTCCATCGGGATGCCGGCGGCCGCCGCGGCCTGCCGGGCCGGAATCTGCCCCGCGCCCGCGGTGAGCACCTGGCCCATGATCACGTAGTCGACCTGCTCGGGCGCGACGCCGCCCTTCTCCAGGGCCGCCTTGATGGCGATGCCGCCGAGATCGGAGCCGCTGAAGTCCTTCAGCGATCCGAGCAGCCGGCCCACCGGGGTGCGCGCGCCGGAGACGATGACGGTGGTGGTCACGATGTGCCTCGCTTACGTCGATTGTCGTGGCTCCGCCAACCATCGGAGCCCTACTCAAAGGTAACCCGACCGACCCGGACAACCTTCCTCAGGTGCGCGCTACCGTTGCCAGGGTGAGCAACACCGAGAACACCGAATTCATCCCCACCGAATACATCACCGCGATCGATCACGTCGGTATCGCCGTCCCCGATCTCGATACGGCGGTGGCCTGGTACCGGGACAATCTCGGGATGGTCGAGACGCATCGCGAGATCAACGAGGCGCAGGCCGTGCACGAGGCCATGCTGTCCTATGCGGGCGCTCCGGCGGGAACTGTTGCCTTGCAGTTGCTGGCGCCGCTGAACGACGCGTCGACCATCGCGAAGTTCATCGATCGAAACGGTCCTGGCCTGCAGCAGCTCGCGTACCGCGTCACCGATGTCGAGGCCGTAGCCACGCATCTGCGTTCTCGGGGCTTGCGTTTGCTGTACGACGAGCCCCGTGGTGGCACAGCGGGTTCGCGCATCAACTTCATCCACCCGAAGGATGCTGGCGGTGTGCTGGTCGAACTCGTCGAACCTGCCGCGAAAACTACCCACTAGTACCGACTTCCGCGAGCCTAAAGAGGCTGTAACAACATTCGCGGTCGGGTCACCATCAGTGGTCGACAGGCTGTAGTTTGTGTGCCATGTCGTCCACTGAGCCCGATCGTAATCGCTTCGTTGCGCTGCCCTTTACCGTCGTGCGGAAGGGCTATGACCGTGATGAGGTGCGTAACTACTTCGACCGTTTCGATGCCGAACTGAGGGTCACCGCGACCGATCGCGATGCCGCCGCAGCACAGGCCCGCAACCTGGCAGCCCAGCTGGAGGACGCGCGCGACGAGATCGATGAGCTGCGCAAGGAGGTCGATCGTCTCTCCGTGCCGCCGACCACCGCCGAAGGTATGTCGGATCGTATCTCCCGCATGCTCCGCCTGGCCTCCGACGAGGCCTCCGAGGTCCGCGCCCAGGCGCAGGCCGAGGCCGCCGAGATGATCTCCATCGCGGAGCAGCAGGCCACCGAGATGCGCGGCAAGTACGAGTCGCTGCTCTCGGAGACCAAGGAGAAGCGCGAAGCCCTCGAGATCGAGTTCGAGCAGACCCTCGCCAACGCCCGCTCCGAGGCCAACAAGATCGTCGAGGCCGCCAACGCCGAGGCCGATCGCCTCACCAAGGAGTCCGAGGCCAAGCGCAAGGCCGCGCAGCAGGACTTCGAGGTCACCATGGCCGAGCGCCGCACCAAGCTCACCCGTGCCATGGAGGAGCTCGAGGCCACCTCGCGCGCCGAGGCCGCCCAGCGCATCAAGGACGCCACCGACGAGGCCAACCGCCTCATCACCTCGGCGACCAACACCGCCGATCGCAAGATCGCGCACGCCAAGGAACTGGCCGAGGAGATGCGCGTGCTGCGCGGCCGCGTCCTGGCCCAGCTGCTCGGCATTCGCGGCCAGCTCGACTCCGTGCCGGCCATGCTCGCCGCGGTCAACCGCGAGAGCGAACTGCTCGACGGCTCCCCCGAGCCCCGCTCGCTGGGTAGCAAGTCCAGCAACCGCAAGGCCCTCGATGTCCGCGACGAAGACTCCGTCGAGGACGAGCGCGAGAACGCCGACATCTCCGGCTAGTCCTCCGACCGGGCGACACCCGTTCAACTCGAAGACCGCCCCCGGTTCGGGGGCGGTCTTCCTTATGTATGGGACGCGATCAGCGTGCCCGGGCTCGTGAGCCCGGGCACGCTCCCGACTAGAAGCTGCCGGTGTTCCCTCGACAGCCGCCGGACATCCCGGTCGGGCACTCCACGTTGTAGTCGATGGACTTCGTGCTGATGACCTTTCCGTCGGCGTCCCGCTGGACCACCTCGATGCGGTGCCTGCCGGGAGTCGACGGCTGCCACCCGACATCTACGTAATTGGTCGCCCCCGGGATACAGGCTTCCTTGGAGAAGCGCGTGCTGACCGGGACGAACGGGTCACTCGGCAGATACTTGCCATCGACCGTGATGCGCACCAGTGCACAGTCGGTGGTGGTCACGGCGATCGAGCCGCCCCAGCTCAGATCGAACACCCCGTAATGGGCGGAGACGCCGGTGATATCCGCGGACGCGACGGGGGTCCCCGCGCAGATCGCGGCGATGCCCGCGAATCCGGCCGCCGCCAACACGATTCGATTCGTTCTCATTTCCAACCCCATGTCTTCAGAAGCTGCCGGAGGTCGCCGGGCAATCGCCGCTGGCGGTCTTGGGCGTGTCGCACGGAATGTGGATCACATTGAAATGCGTCGACATCGTGCTGGTGACATTCAACTGGCTGTCCTGCTGCTCCGCGACAACCTGATAGATGCCGAGCTTTTTCGGCTTCCACACCAACCAGCCCTCATGCGTCCCGGGCGTACAGGGCGTATTGGGCGGATTCTGTGGAATGAGCGGCCCGTTGACGAAGTACTCGCCGTCGGCGTAGAGATACACCGGCTTGCAGTCATCCGTCTTGACGGTGACCACCAAGAATTCGGACCCTTCGATCGTCCGATACTGGATGTCCAGGTCGACGATGTCGGCGGAAGCGGCAGGAGCCCCCGCCCAGACGGCGGCAAGAGCGGCGAATCCCGCGACAGCCGCGGCGATTCGGTTTTTTTGCATGACAAATCTCCAAGAGAAAATAGAACTCGCGCCGCGATGTCGGCCGGCGCCGGGGTGACCCGAGGTCAGGAAATGCGGTCTCGGCGGGTATTTACTGGAAGCTGCCGCCGCCGCTGTCCGTGAAGTGAACCGGCAGTGTGTTGCAGGGCTTCAATTCCGCAACCGCTTGCCAATCGTTGAAGATCTGGCCATGCCCCTGGTCACTGGTGTTCGTGGAGGCCGATACGTAGGCGATATCCGCCGACGCCACCGGACTACCCATGACAACGCTGACCGCGACCACCGCGAAGGTGCTCGGCCCCAGGCTGATTCGGCGCACGCTCATCCGATTCCTCTGTTCGATCCCACAGCACTCCCAGGTGAAATGCATGTACTTCAATTTCACTGGGAGAGTAGCGAGCGATGCTGTGGCACAGAACGAAACCGGAGCCCCTGCTTTTCGGGGCTAGGACCAGCGGCGGGTGATGCCGCGGGTGTGGCGGCCCTTCCAGCAACCGGTGTGCCAGTGGCGGCGGTCGTCCTCGCCGCCGTAGGCGGGCCAGGCGACGAGATGGGCTACGCCGGGCGGGATCTCGTGATCGCAGCCCGGGCAGCGGTAGTACTTGGTGGCCCGGGTTCCGGGGATCGTGCGAACTATGTACTCGTCGCCGCCGGGGCCGTCCTCGGTGCGGCCGAAGACGTCTCCGATCGGGCGCGGCTCCGGCTGGGACCGCGCCTGGGAGGACTTGGGACGAGGCTTCCGGCGGGGCATGGCATCGAACCTAGAAGAGCCGGAATTCGTCGCTGTCGGTGCCGCGTAGGGCGTTGTAATCGAGAGTGAGACAGCGGATTCCACGGTCGGTGGCGAGCACCTTCGCCTGCGGCTTGATCTGCTGCGCCGCGAACACACCCGTCACCGGCGCGATGAGGGGATCGCGGTTGAGGAGCTCGAGATAGCGGGTCAGCTGTTCGACGCCGTCGATCTCGCCGCGGCGCTTGATCTCCACCGCCACCGTCGCGCCGTCGGCGTCCCGGCACAGGATGTCCACCGGGCCGATGGCGGTCATGTACTCGCGGCGGATAAGCGTGTAGCCGGCGCCGAGGGTCTCGATGTGCTCCGCGAGCAGCTCCTGCAGGTGCGCCTCGACCCCGTCCTTGACCAGACCCGGGTCCACCCCGAGCTCGTGCTTGGAATCGTGCTCGACTTCCTCGATGGTGATGCGCAGCTCTTCGCCGGCCTTGTTGGTGACTACCCAAAGGTGTTGCGCCGCTCCCGCTTCGGAGTCGCGCTCCTCCACCCAGCAGGGCGGGCTCATCCAGTTCAACGGCTTGTACGAGCCGCCGTCCGAGTGCACCAGCACGGACCCGTCCGCCTTCATCATGATCAGGCGGCGAGCCATGGGCAGATGGGCGGTCAGACGGCCAACGTAATCGACCTGGCAACGAGCTATTACAAGGCGCACCGGACGAGTCTATGCCAGCGGCAATACCACGTGTAATGCACCCGCGCTCTGAATGACGAACGAATTCGCGACGCCGCGGGGCGAGTTACCGTGCCCGGAAACAACGAAACCCCCTGACCGAAGTCAGGGGGTTTCGTGAATGATGTTCCGGCGGTGACCTACTCTCCCACACCCTGTCGAGTGCAGAACCATCGGCGC
>NZ_JBSFNO010000021.1:0-142326 GCF_053981095.1 Nocardia sp. NPDC003693 | reverse complement strand
CCCATGTTGAAGGTCTTCTCCATCTCGGCGCGCTCGACGCGGCCGCGCTGGGCGATGAGCTTGAAGACCGGGGCCGGGTTCCAGGTGCCGCGGTCGAGCTCGGCGACCATGCCGGCCGGGAGCACGCGGGCCAGGTTCTGGGCCAGGCCGCCGCCGGTGACGTGCGAGAAGGTGCGCACGTCGGTTTCGGCGATCAGGGCCAGGCAGTCCTTGGCGTAGATCTTGGTGGGCTCGAGCAGCTCTTCGCCGAGGGTGCGGCCGAACTCTTCGACGTGTCCGGTGAGGGACATGCGGTCGATGTCGAGGAGCACCTTGCGGGCGAGGCTGTAGCCGTTGGAGTGCAGGCCCGAGGAGCCCATGGCGATGACGACGTCACCCGCGCGCACGCGGTCGGGGCCGAGGACGGCGTCGGCTTCCACCACGCCGACACCGGTGCCGGAGATGTCGTAGTCGTCGGCGCCCATCAGACCCGGGTGTTCGGCGGTCTCGCCGCCGAGCAGAGCGCAGCCGGCCTGGATGCAGCCCTCGGCGATGCCGGAGACGATCTGGGCCACGCGCTCGGGGACGACCTTGCCGACGGCGATGTAGTCCTGCAGGAACAGCGGTTCCGCGCCACACACCACCAGGTCGTCGACGACCATGGCGACCAGGTCGAGGCCGACGGTGTCGTGCTTGTCCATCGCCTGCGCGATGGCGATCTTGGTGCCGACGCCGTCCGTGGAGGCGGCGAGCAACGGCTCCTTGTAGCCACCCTTGAGTGCGAACAGTCCCGCGAATCCGCCGAGGCCACCCTGTACCTCGGGCCGGCTGGCCTTCTTGGCCAGCGGTGCGAACAGTTCTACTGCGCGGTCGCCGGCTTCGATGTCCACTCCGGCCGCCGCGTAGGAAGCACCGGCGCCACTGGGTGTCTGTTCAGTCATTGTCGGGGAGAGCTCCAAGCCGAATCGGGGTGGATAGATGCGCTGCTCAGAATAGCCGATCCGCCTCCCCGCATATTTAGCGCACGGCCTGGGAGCCGTGACCTGCCGGGCACGCGTAGCAGCGGTTGGGTGGGGGTTCCATTCTGGGCGTACCCGAGGAGTTACCCCGATCGGAACGAAATCAGTTGTCGCCATCCGCAACGAGCTCCCCCGCCTCCCCGCATATTCAGCGCACGGCCTGGGAGCCGTGACCTGCCGGGCACGCGTAGCCGCGGTTGGGTGCGCAATCCACCCTGGACGTACCCCCGGAGTTACCCCGACCGGAACGAAATCGGTTGTCGCCATTCGCAACGACATTGACCGACATCGAACGGACAGTCCGTTCGGCGCCCATGACTCAGGGCGGAAATGCGAAAGCCCGCTCGCGATTGCGATCGTGAGCGGGCATTCGGGGGTGGCGTATCGCTACGGGCGGCTCAATGCGCTCGCATTCGCGTTGTCCGCCAAGAGGTCCGACTCCTTCGCGCCGCTGAGGACGCTTTCCAGGACGTTCTTGCCGATGGCGGACTCGGCGGGGAGCTCGATCGGGTACTGGCCGTCGAAGCAGGCGCAGCACAGGCGCGAGCGGGGCTGTTCGGTGGCGGCGACCATCTCGTCGATCGAGATGTAGCCGAGGCTGTCGGCGCCGATCGAGCGGCGCACGCCCTCGACCATGTCGTCGACGCTGGTGCCCGCGATGCCGCCGGTGCCCGCGCCGTTGGCGATCAGCTCCGCGCGCGAGGCGAAGTCGATGCCGTAGAAGCAGGGCCACTTGACCGGCGGCGAGGCGATCCGCACGTGGATCTCCAGGGCGCCGGCCTCGCGCAGCATGCGGATCAGCGCGCGCTGGGTGTTGCCGCGCACGATGGAGTCGTCCACCACGATGAGCCGCTTGCCGCGGATGACCTCGCGCAGCGGGTTCAGCTTGAGCCGGATGCCGAGCTGGCGGATGGTCTGGCTGGGCTGGATGAAGGTGCGCCCGACGTAGGCGTTCTTCATCAGGCCCTGCCCGTACGGCACGCCGGAGCCCTGCGCGTAGCCGACCGCGGCGGGGGTGCCCGATTCCGGGACGGGGATCACGAGGTCGGCGTCGACCGGGTGTTCCAGGGCCAGGCGGCGGCCGATGTCGACGCGGGTGGAGTGCACCGAGCGGCCGGAGATGGTGCTGTCCGGGCGGGCGAGGTACACGAATTCGAAGACGCAGCCCTTGGGGGTGGGGTTGGCGAAGCGCGAGGAGCGCACGCCGTCGGCGTCGATGGCCAGCAGTTCGCCGGGTTCGATCTCGCGGACGAAGGAGGCGCCGACGATGTCGAGGGCGGCGGTCTCGCTGGCGACCACCCAGCCACGGTCCAGCCGGCCCAGGCACAGCGGGCGGACCCCGTGCGGGTCGCGCGCGGCGTACAGGGTGTGCTCGTCCATGAAGGCGAGACAGAACGCGCCCTTCACGGTCGGCAGCAGCTCCATGGCGGCCTGCTCGATGCTCTTGTCCGCGGCGGCGTGCGCGAGCAGCGCCGTCATCACGTCGGAGTCGGAGGTGGCGGCGATCGGACCGGCCAGCCGGCCGCTGATGAGGCCGAGTTCGCGTGCGCGCGTGGCCAATTCGGCGGTGTTGACGAGATTTCCGTTGTGGCCCAGGGCAAGACCGGTGCCGACGGCGGTGGTGCGGAAGATCGGCTGGGCGTTCTCCCAGCTGGTGGACCCGGTGGTGGAGTAGCGGCAATGCCCAACGGCCACATGGCCGGGCATGGCGGCGAGGGTCTGTTCGTCGAAGACCTGGCTCACCAGGCCGAGATCCTTGAAGACCAGGATCTGCGAGCCGTCGGATACGGCGATGCCCGCCGCTTCCTGGCCCCGATGCTGCAGTGCGTAGAGTCCGTAGTACGTGAGCTTGGCCACATCCTCGCCCGGCGCCCAGACACCGAAAACACCGCATTCTTCGCGAGGTTCGTTCTCGGGCTGATCGGGGGTGGTGGCTTCGGGGGGCTGGGTCACCATGTGCTCCCTGTTAGGCGGGCGGGGGGCAGGACCCATCCTACGGGTAACCATCGTGCAACCCACCGCTGGGATAACCGGAACCGGACCGGTAATGCTGTTAGCGTTCGACGGTGGCGAGCACCGAGAATTCGGCTTCGAGTCCCAGGCCCCGGCACCTCACCCCGATTCGGTGGGCGCTGCCGATCGTGGTGGTCACGCTGCTGGCTTCGCTGCTGGGCGTGATGTACCTCGACTACATCGTCGATCCCGAGAAGAACCTGCACGATTTCCCGATCGCGCTGGTGAATCAGGACAACGGCGATGATCTGGGTACCCCGGAGCAGCCGCAGAAGGTGAACTTCGGCGATCAGGTCACCAAGGGCCTGCAGGACGCGGTGCCCTCGGACAAGATCGACCTCCGGGTGCTCGGCATCAACGAGGCGCAGCTGCAGATGCAGTCGGCGCAGGTGTACGGGACCATCATCATTCCGAGCGATTTCTCCAAGCGGCTCGGGATCCTGGGTGTGGGCAGCGTCATTCCCGGCGAGATCTCCAAACCCGTCATCACGCTGCAAACCAATCCGCGCACCGGCGCTTTCGCGACCGCCATCACGCAGAAGTTCGGTGAGCAGGCGCTGGCACAGGTGCAGGCGCAGGTGGGCAAGCAGCTCACCGAACAGGTCAAGGCCAAGCTGGCCCCGCCGCCGGGTGGGCCGCCCGCACCGGAACTGACCGCGGCGACCACGCTGGTGCTGGCGGAACCGCTGAACATCGTGGTCGATCAGTTCCGCCCGCTGCCCGGTGGTTCGGGCGAGGGGCTGACCGCGTTCTTCTACAGCCTGCTGTTGCTGCTGATCGGCATGGTCGGCGCGATGATCATTCATCAGCTGATCGATTCCGCGCTCGGCTTCCTGCCGACCGAGTGGGGTCCCTGGTACGTGCATTTCCCGAAGGCCCCGATCTCGCGGGTGCACACGCTGCTGCTGAAGTGGTCGGCGGTGGTGGTGATGTCGGTCCTGGTGTCGGCGGCCCTGCTGGGGATCGCCGAGGCGCTCGGGATGCCGATCGACAAGCCGCTGCTGCTGTTCATCTACGGGGCGTTCGTGATCACGGCGGTCGGGGTGACGTGCACCTCGACCCTCGCTGCGGTGGGCACGGCGGGCCTGATCATCAACCTGATCATCTTCATCATCCTGGGCCTGCCGTCCTCGGGCGGGACGGTGCCGATCGAGGCGACGCCCAAGTACTTCGGGTGGCTGGCCAATTTCGAGCCCATGCACCAGGTGTTCCTGGGCACCCGCTCGATCCTGTATTTCGAGGGCAACGCGCAGGCCGGATTGGCGCGCGGGTTCTGGATGTCGGCGCTCGGTCTCGCGATCGGCCTGGTGTTCGGTCTGGCGATCACCGCGTACTACGACCGCAAAGGCTTGGAGCGCAAGCCCGCCGCCGAGGCCGCGACCCCGGCCTGATCGGTTCGGCTCAGAGCGGGGAGATGGGCAGCCAGCGGGCGATGTCGCCGGCGCGGCTGCCCGAGGCGGTCAGCGCCCCCGAATCGAGCGCGGCATCGAAGGCCAGCAGTCCGGTGGCGAGCAGAAGCCAAGTGCGGGCGTCGGTTTCGACCACGTTGGGCGGTGTCCCCCGCGTGTGCCGCAGCCCTTCGATGCACTGCACCGCCACGTACGGCGGCACCCGCACCTCGACCGAGCCCCCGGGTGCGTCCGCCGCGAGGGCCCGCGCGGTACCCCGGACGGCCGCGCCCAGTTCCTTGCGTCCGGGTGCGGCGGCGGTCTCGTCCCGCAGCCACTCCCCCACCGCTTCGACGGACGCCCTGACCTCGGCCGGATCGACCTTTCCTCGTGCTGCCACGTTCGAGAGGCTACCGGCGTGGCCCGACAGAGGTCCTCGCGGCGGGCTCGCAGTTCAGGGCAGCAGATCGTCCTCGCCGGCGCGCGTGGTGTCCGCGTCCGCCGGCGGCTCGACCGGGGTCGAGTCCGAGTGGACCGGCGGGGTGAGCAGCCGCGCCACGATCGGCAGCGCCGCACCCCCGGCGTTGATCGCGGTGTGCAGCAGCGCGGGCGCGAGCGCGCTACCGGTCCGCTCGTAGAGGTGGTCCAGGACGACCCCGGCCAGGGCGGTGACGCCGACGGTCGCGGCCACCGGGTCGCCCGCCGACCGCGCGGGGCGGACGTGCACGAGTCCGAAAGTCAGCGCCCCCAGCCACTTTCCGGGCCGGCCCAGCCGCTCGCGCAACAGCGGCGTCAGCGTCGCGCGAAAGACCAGTTCCTCCGCGTAGACGGTCCCGATCGGGATGTGCACGGCGGTCCATTCGGCGGCGGAGACGTCCGGCCCGCGATCGGCCAGCTCGGCCAGGTGCCGCCGCACTCGTGGAATGGCAAGTGCCGCACCGTAACCGCCCACGACCACGCCCGCCGCGACGGCCCCGGCTCCGAGCCCGCGCCGCGACATCCACCGCGGCCGCCCACCCAGCGCGAGCGCGTACGCGGTGGCGAACACCGCGTTGGCGGTGGTCCGCCCCCGCACGTTCAACCCGAGCGCGGGCAGCACGGCATTGCTCCACACGACCGGAAGCCCCACCGCCACAGCAAGTCTCATCCCGACCGCAAGTGTCGAAGCCGGTTCGTCCCAGCCGTTGCCCGACTGGGGAATCGACCCGCCCGTTCGCGCCGTCACCGCGCCTGCCCCGCGCGCGCCCGGACCTCGCCGGTCCGCCTGCTGTCGTACGTGGTCGATGCGAGCCTCTCGACACCCGCGCAGACCGGCCGAATCACGGTGCCGGGAGGGGGTTTCGGCGAATGCAGGCGGGTACCGGCCGAACGTCGCTGCGTCGCCGAGGCAGCGGGCAGGTCGTGCGGCGACCATCCGCGGCCCGTTCGGACCTCACCGACCCGGCGGGGCACGGGTTACTTCACCGTTCGTTCGAACATCTCGGCCAGTTCGATCTGGGTGCGGATCTTCTCGCCGAGTTCGGGAGTCCAGTCGGGTGGGGCGGCGATCGAGGCCCAGCCGTCCAGGACCAGGGAGCCGTAGCGGTGGCCGTGGCCGTCGCTGACGCCCTGGGCGTTGGTGAGGTCGGCGGCCACCTGCCAGAAGGTGACGAAGGGCCACCAGCGCATCTGCGACGAGACATCGGAGCCGCGTGGCTCGGAGAGCCAATCCGGTTGCGACGTCAGCAGATCGGTGGACCACCAGACGATCGGGTCGGACGGGTGCATGAGGTAGGCGATGCGGGGGCGGCGCCAGTCGTCCGAGGGCTGGGCCAGGTCGTCGGCGTCGGCGGCGAAGCGCACGACCAGCCCGTCCGCGTAGATGGGCTGTACCTCGCGGGTGCCGGGGTCGCGGCGCGAGATGAACTGCTCCCACAGGCGATTGGAGTTGGGCGGGCCCACCCAGAGCGCGCCGTCGACCTTGGAGCGCAGGTCGGCCAGGCCGGTGAAGGCCGCTTCGGAGCCCTGCGACCCCAGGCTCTCGCCGTAGACCAGGAGTTTGGGCCTGGCCTCGGGCGGGCGCTGGGACCAGCGCGCGTAGACCGCGTCGAACATCTTCTTCCCCGCGACGGCCACCTTCTCGCGGTCGGCGAGGAACGACAGCACGCTGGGCAGGTACGAGTACTGCGAGGCCAGAATCGCGGTGTCGCCGTTGTACATGTACTCCAGCGCCGCGGCGCTCATGGTGTTGACCCAGCCGGTGCCGGTCGTGGTGACGATGACCAGCACCTTGCGGTCGAAGGCCCCGGTGCGTTCGAGTTCGGCGACGGCCAGCTCTTCCTCGGTGATCTCCGGGGTCGCGGACTGCAGCCCGACGTACACCCGAATCGGCTGGCGCGCGGGCTTTCCGGTGGCGGCGGTGATCAGCATGGGGTCGGGCCCGTGCGAGACGAACCAGCGTCCCTCCGAGCCCAGGGTCTCCCACGCGGCGAGCGATTCCGGGCTGCCGGAGCGTTCGGGCAGCGTCGGCTGCACGGCGAAGGGCGTCATCCGGTCGTTGCGCGCGCTGAACGCGGAGTTGGCGACGCTGAAGAAGGCGCGGGTGGCGACGCCGTTGAACAGCGTGACGATGAGCACGGTGAGCAGCAGCGCGCCGGTCGCGGGCGCGAGCCCGGGCGGGATCCGCACCCAGCGGCTGAGCTGGCGGCCGGTGAAGCGCACCAGTTCGCGAATGGTGCGGTAGGCCGCGACGACCAGCGCGCCGACCGCGAAACTGAGTGCGCCCGTACGCAGGTAGGCCGCGCGGGTGGTGCCTTCCATGCCCATGAGGCTGGTGATCTCGCGCTGCCAGTCCGCCGACAGCACCAGCATGTAGGCGGCGACGAGCGCGCAGGTGAGCACCACCGCGACCTTGACCGCGTAGCGCACCCATTCGGGCGGCCCGCCGAATGTCAGGCGCGGCCGGATCCACATGCGGAACAGCCACTGCAGGATGCAGCCGACGCCGTAGCCGAGCGCGGCGTTGATTCCGGAGATGAGGCCCTGGAACAGCCAGTCGCGCGGTACCAGCGACGGCGTGACCGACCAGGCGAAGAACAGTGTCGCGAACACCAGGCCGGTGTGGTTGAGGTCGATGATCTCCTCGACGCGCCTGGCGACCACCGCGACCCGCCGTCCCCAGCCGTGCCTGAACACGGCCGCGCCCCTGATGCGCAGCCGTCTCAAGGCACGACCGGTGTCCAGCACCCGATCAGTATGGCCGCACCCCGCGCGAATCCGGGGACTTGCGCGTGTGAGAGCCACCATCGCGGCAACGTGGCGGGTATCGCTCGCCGGCGGGCGCCGCGCCCGTTGCATCTACCCAGCGCCACTCGAGTAGTTGTACGGGGTCGGCGACGGCACCGGCGCAGCAGACTCAAACCCCATGAGCACCAACGGCCCACAGACCAAGAGCACCATGGCATTTCTGGCCCAGGCCGCCATCGCCTTCGTAGTCAGCTTCTCCGCCACCATCATCGGGATCGTCAAACTGCCGCTGGACATCTGGCAGCGCGGGTTCCTCGCGATGACGGCCCTGTTCCTGGTGAGCAGCACCTTCACCCTGGCCAAGGTCATTCGCGATATGCACGAGGCCCAGCGCCGCAACGGCGAGAACGGCCTGCCATGGTCCAGCTGACGCTGACCCGCCTCCCCGAATATTCAGCGCCCGGCTGAGAGCCGTTGCCGGCTGGGCACGCGTGGTGCGGTTGGGAGCAAGCACCATTCCGGGGGTACCCCCGGAGTTACCCCCACCGGAACGAAACCAGTCGTCGCCATTCCGACCGAAACCATTCCGGCTTGCCTGGAGCGCTATGGCCCCGCCGGCCGACGTCGGTTCCGCGGCGCAGGCGGATGCGGAAGGGCCACTCGCCCATCAGAATTCGCTGATCGTGGCGAAGACAGAACCACCCCGCCATACCCGGTTGTTCGAGGGGTCCGGGTCCGGCGGGGTGGTTTCTGTTATCTCAGTGTTCGAAGGCGCCGAAGAGGGCGGGGAGGGTGCCCTCGAAGGTGGTGCGGAGCTCGGTCAGGGGGACGCTGAACTGGCCCTGTACCTCGACCGAATCGGAGCCCTGGTCGACCACGCCGATCCGCACCCACGGGAGTTCGCGGGCGTCGAGCATCTGGGTGAAGCGGATCTCCTCCGAGCGCGGGACGGCGACGAGCACGCGGCCGGCCGACTCGGAGAACAGGGTGACGAACGGGTCGGCGCCCTCGGGAAGAATGAGGCGGCAACCGGTTTCGCCCGCGAGCGCGGCTTCCACGACGGTCTGGATGAGCCCGCCCTCGGACAGGTCGTGGGCGGCGCTGATCATGCCGTCCCGCGATCCGGCGGTGAGGATCTCCGCGAGCAGCTGTTCGCGTGCGAAGTCGACCTTGGGCGGCACGCCGCCGAGGTGATCGTGCACGACCTGCGACCAGATGGAACCGTCCAGCTCGTCGTGGGTCTCGCCGAGCAGGATCAGCGTCTCGCCAGGCTCGAGGCCCAGCCCGGACGGAATGCGGCGGTGCACGTCGTCGATGACGCCGAGCACGGCCACGACCGGGGTCGGCAGGATGGCGTCCTGGCCGGTCTGGTTGTAGAAGGACACGTTGCCGCCGGTGACCGGAATGCCCAGGGCCACACAGCCGTCCGCGAGACCGCGCACGGCCTGCTGGAACTGCCACATGACGCCCGGGTCCTCGGGGGAACCGAAGTTGAGGCAGTTGCTGACGGCCTTGGGGGTGGCGCCGGTGGTGGCGACGTTGCGGAAGGCCTCGGCCAGCGCGAGCTGCGCGCCGGTGTACGGGTCGAGCTTGGTGTAGCGGCCCGAGGCGTCGGTGGCGAGGGCGATGCCGCGGCCGGTCTCCTCGTCGACGCGGATGACGCCGGCGTCGGCGTTCTCGGCGAGCACGGTGTTGCCGCGCACGTAGCGGTCGTACTGCTCGGTGATCCACTTGCGCGAGCACAGCTGCGGGCTGGCGAGCATCTGCAGCAGGGTGGCGCGCAGTTCGTCGCCGGTCTGCGGCCGGTTCAGCGCCTTGGTGGAGTCGGCGACGAGGGCGTCCTGGTAGTCCGGGCGCTGCACGGGGCGCTCGTAGACCGGGCCGTGGTGGGCGACGGTGCGCGGCGGCACGTCGACGACGACCTCACCGCGCCAGGTGATTTCGAGGTGCTCGCCGTCGGTGACCTCGCCGATCACGCTGGCGTTGGTCTCCCACTTCTTGCAGATCGCCATGAACCGCTCGACGTTCTCGGGCGCGACCACGGCGCACATGCGCTCCTGGGATTCGCTCGAAAGAATCTCGGCGGCGGACATGTTGGCGGCGCGCAGCGGGACCTGGTCGAGGTCGATGCGCATGCCACCGGAGCCGGCGGCCGCGAGTTCGGAAGTGGCGCAGGAGAGCCCGGCGCCGCCGAGGTCCTGGATGCCGACGACGACGCCGGAGTGGTACAGCTCGAGACAGCACTCGATGAGCACCTTCTCGGTGAAGGGGTCGCCGACCTGCACGCTCGGGAGCTTCTTACGGCCGGAACCGGATTCGTCGCCGGAGAAGGTGTCCGAGGCGAGCACGGACACGCCGCCGATGCCGTCGAGGCCGGTGCGCGCGCCGAACAGAATGATCTTGTTGCCCTCACCGGAGGCGAAGGCGAGCTTGAGGTCCTCGACCCGCATGACGCCCGCGCACAGCGCGTTGACGAGCGGGTTGCCCTGGTACGAGGCGTCGAACACCGTCTCGCCGCCGACGTTCGGCAGGCCGAGCGAGTTGCCGTAGCCGCCGACGCCGCGCACCACGCCGTCGACCACGCGCCGGGTGTCCGGGTGGTCGGCCGCGCCGAAGCGCAGCTGGTCCATGACGGCGATCGGGCGCGCGCCCATGGCCATGATGTCGCGGACGATGCCGCCGACGCCGGTGGCCGCGCCCTGGTAGGGCTCGACGTAGGACGGGTGGTTGTGCGATTCCACCTTGAAGGTGACGGCCCAGCCGTCGCCGATGTCCACCACGCCCGCGTTCTCACCGATGCCGGCGAGCATGGCGGACTTCATCTCCTCGGTGGTGGTCTCCCCGAAGTAGCGCAGGTGCACCTTGGAGGACTTGTACGAGCAGTGCTCGCTCCACATGACCGAGTACATCGCCAGCTCGGCATCCGTCGGCCGGCGGCCGAGGATTTCCTTGATGCGGGCGTACTCGTCGTCCTTGAGGCCGAGTTCCTTGTAGGGCTGCGGGAGGTCCGGGGTGGCCGCGGCGTTGCTGACGGTATCGACGTGGCTGGTCACGGGAATACCAGAGTCCTTTCGGCCGGGCAGGTGAGAACCGAGAGCCGGCATGCTGGATATCGGCGAGATACGCAGGTGAGTCTAGTTGCCGCCTATTTCCTGCCCGCGCCCACCTGCTGATGTGTCCGCGAGCACAGTGGACCCGGTTCCGGTCGTGGTCGAGCCGCGCACCTGAGCCGGCGAGCGCACCCATTACTCTTGGCCCGTGAGCGATCGATCCGGGCTCGCGGATCCGGCGAAGCCCGTGACCGCGCCAGAAGGTAGGACGTGGCTGACGCGGCAGCAGGCGGTCCTGCTCGCACTCGCGGTGGCCATGTTCGCGCTGTCGTCGAAGATCGCCAACGACAAGGCCTGGCACGGCTACATCGATCTGCAGGTGTACCGCAACGGCGGGCGCGCGCTGCTGGACGGCAAGGATCTGTACGGGCAGATGCCCGAGGTGTTCGGCATCGGACTGCCCTTCACCTATCCCCCGCCGGCCGCGTTCTTCTTCGCCCCGCTGGCGGTGATGTCGCTCGACGTCGCCGAGTGGGTCGTGCTGATCTCGTCCATCCTCGCGCTGGGGCTCACGCTGTGGGTGGTGCTGCAGCGGCTGCGCCCGAACCTGACCGGCGCCACTCGCGTCGCCGTCGTCATCGGCGCGACGGCCCTGGCGCAGGGGCTCGAACCGGTCTGGCAGACCTACGGTTTCGGGCAGATCAACCTGATCCTGATGGCCGCCATCACCCTGGATTGCCTGGTGCGTCAGCCTTTCTGGCCGCGCGGCATGCTCATCGGCATCGCGGTGTCGGTGAAGCTGACCCCGGCCGCCTATCTGCTCTATTTCCTGCTGCAGCAGGATTGGAAACCGGCCCTGGCCCGGGCGCGCGCGGCGGGTCCGCTGCTGTCGGCGCAGGGCCTGGTGGCGCGGTTGCGCACGGTGCCGGTGCCCGCGTACACGATGGTGGCGTCGGTGTTCGGCGCGATCGCGGTGGGATTCGCGGTGGTGCCCCGGGATTCGGTGGAGTACTGGTTCACCACCCTGTTCGACACCTCGCGGATCGGGCATCCCGAGTTCGCGGGCAATCAGTCGCTCAAGGGCTTCGCGTTCCGGCTGGGCGTGTCCGACACGGTGGCCAACATCGTCTGGCTGTCGCTGTCGCTGCTGACCGTGGTGCTGGCGATCATCCTGATGCGCCGGTTGTTCCGCGTCGGCGCGAACGCGGCGGCGCTGATGGTGAACGCCGGTATGGTGCTGCTGATTTCGCCGGTGTCCTGGTCGCATCACTGGGTGTGGGCGGCGCCCGCGCTGTTGATCGCCGCGAACGCCATTCTGCGCGGGCGGCGCGATCCGCTGTTCCTGCTCGCGTTCGTGCTCGCGATCGTCGCCTTCACGGTGCAGCCGCAGTGGCTGCTGCCCTTCGATCACGGCATCGAGCTGACGTGGTCGTGGTGGGAGCAGATCGTCGGCAGCAGCTACGTGCTGCTGACGCTCACGATCTTCGTGGTGGCGGCGTTCACGTATCGGCCGGTCCGCGAGGCAGAGCCCGAACCCGTCGCGAGCGCGGCGGCCTGACTCCTTATTACGCCGCTGCGGCCCACCCGAATCAGGGTGGGCCGCAGTGCTGTTCGTCCCCGGCGATCCCGGACTACTTCACAGCCTCCGGGGTGAGGAACGCCGCCAGCGCCGCGGCGTAGGCGGGCACGTCGGCCGCGCCCATCATCTCCCGCGCGGAGTGCATCGCCAGCTGGGCCGCGCCCACGTCGACGGTGGGCATGCCGGTGCGGGCCGCGGTCATGGGTCCGATGGTGGACCCGCAGGGCAGATCCGCGCGGTGCACGTAGCGCTGCAACGGCACCTCGGCCTGTGCGCAGGCCAGGGCGAACGCGCCCGCGCCCTCGGCGTCGGTGGCGTAGCGCAGGTTCTGGTTCACCTTGAGCACCGGTCCCCCGTTCACCTCGATGCGGTGCATGGGTTCGTGCCGGTCCGGATAGTTGGGGTGGGTCGCGTGCGCCATGTCGCCGGAGGCGCAGACCGATCCGGCGATGGCGGCCAGGTATTCCGCGCGCCCGCCGCCGCGGGTGAGCACGATGCGCTCGAGCACCGTGGGCAGCAGCCCGGACTGCGCGCCGCGATCGGACTGGCTGCCGACCTCCTCGTGGTCGAACATGGCCAGCACCGGAACCGCGGCGCCGGGCTGGTCGACGGCGGCGAGGAAGGCGCGCAACCCGGCGTAGCAGGTGCCCTGGTTGTCCAGGCGCGGCGCGCTGACCAGATCCAGATCCCGGCCGATGAGCTTGGACGGCACCAGATCGTGGGTCATGAGCTCCCAGCCGAGCACCGCGCTCGCGTCGATGCCCGACCGTTCGGCGATGAAGGCCAGGAACGAGCGCGGTTCACCGCCGATCCCCCAGACGGCGTTGACGTGCCGCTGCGGGTCCAGGGTGACCCCGCGCCGGTCCTCGGACAGGTGGATGGCCAGCTGCGGAACCCGCATGATGGGCTCGTCGATGCGAATGAGCCGCTCGCGCACCGCGTTTCCGTCGCGAATGGACAGCCTGCCGGATATACCGAGGTCGCGGTCGAGCCAGGAGTTGAGCCAGGCCCCGCCGTACGGTTCGAGGCCGACCATCTGCCAGCCCGCGACGGCGGTGTCGGGGTGCTGCTTGACCCGCAGGTTGGGGCTGTCGGTGTGGGCGCCCACGACGCGGAAGGGCGTGGCCTGTCCGCTGCGGAATCCGCTGGGCGCGCCCGCGCCCCCGTCGGCCCAGGCCACCAGGGAACCGCTGCGCACCACGTAGAAGCGGCCCGAGCTGGTGGAGGGCCAGGGCGCCGATTCCGAGAGCTGGGTGAAGCCGTGATCGTCGAGTTCGGCGGCGACGGTGCGGCATACATGAAACGGCGACGGCGAGGCATCGATGAATTCGCACAGTCCGGCGGCGGTCGCGGTGGTCTCGGCAACTGGCATGCCTGCGATCCTAAGCATTATCGGTTCAGTTTCCGCCCACGGTCGGGTAATCGACACGCCCACGCGGTGTGGCGAACGGATTCGGCTGGGAATTACCGCATTTCGCGGAGCCGGTTTCGCTAGAGCGGTTGCGAGACCTCGGCGACCCGTTCCAACAGGCGCACGAGTTCGAGGTAGTCGTCGCCACCGAGGTGTCTGCGCAGCGCGCTTTCGGCGTGCTCCTCCTCCACGCGCACCTCCTCGACCAGTTCCACGCCGCGCCGGCTCAGGCCGATGAGTATGCGGCGGCGGTCGTCGGCGGCGGCGACGCGGAAGATGAGCCCGCGCTCGGCGAGATGGTCGGCGTGCCGGGTGGCCGAGGACGGCGGAAGTTGCGTGCGAGCGGCCAGTTCGCTCATGGTGATGCCGGTGTCACTCGAGAGGTTGGTCAGCATGCACCATTGGTCGGCGGTGAGCCGCCTGGCACACAGTGCGGCGTCGAGGTGACGAAGCCAACTGCGCTCCGCTGCACGCAGCGTGCCGTGCAGTGTGGAAATGCCACCTAGAATTGTCGCCATAATTCCCGCCCGTCAAATTCACTGAACGAGGGGAAGGGTATCCGATGACCTCGTTCCGCGGGAGCCCCGAGAACTGTATCGAGATCCTGAACATAGTGCCGCAGCAGGGACCCGGAGGTATCTTCGCGCCCTCGTGCGAGGCGGCCATTTCCCTGGCCGTGCAAGAAATCAACAGTGGGGCAGGAATTCTCGGCCGGGAATTGCGTGCCACGCACATCGACGGCGGCCGCGAACCGGCCGAAGTGGCGCTCGAGGTTTCCGCGCTGCTGGCGACCGGAATGGTGCACGCGGTGACGGGCTGGCACACCTCGGCGGTGCGCCGGGCGGTGGCCCGGGTGACGGCCGGGCGGGTGCCGTATCTGTTCGCCACCGATCACGAGGGTGTCGACGGTGTTCCGCCGCCGGGGCTGTTCATGGTCGGTTCCGATCCCGGCCGGCAGATTCTGCCCGCGCTGCGCTGGCTGCGGCGGGAGCTGGGCGCGCGGCGCTGGGCGATCATCGGCAACGACTACGTGTGGCCGCGGCGCACGGCCGACGCGGTGCGCGCGGAATTGGGCGAGCGCGGGGCCGCGGCGCTGGAGCGCACGGTGCCGCTGGAGATGTTCGTGCCGCTGGGCACCCGCGATTTCGCGGATTTCCTGAGCGATCCGCTGCTGGATCGGGTGGACGGGGTGATCGTGCTGCTGGTCGGCGCGGACGTGGCGCGCTTCAATCGGCAGTTCGCGCGGACCGGGCGCGATGCCCGGCTGCTGCGGGTGAGTCCCGCCGTGGACGACAACGTGCTGCTCGCGGGGGGCGTGCACGCCAATCGGGATCTGTACGTGCCGTCGAGTTTCTTCGTCGACGGGCCGGGCGGGCGGGAGCGGCTGGCCGGATACCGGCGGCTGCACGGGGAGTTCGCGCCCGCGCTCACCAACTTCAGCAACACCGAGTACGAGGCCGTCCGGACCCTGCACGCCATGGTGACGGCGGCCGGTTCGCTCGACGTCCGGCGGCTGCACGCGGCGGTCGAGGGGGCGGTGCTCGAAACCCCTTCCGGGCGTATTGGTTTCGATGGAAATCAAGTGGTGCTGCCGGGGTATATCGCGCGCGCGGAGGGTGTGCGCTTCGAGATTCTCGACCGAATCTGCGCCTGAGCGGGTTCGGTATTGCGGGGTGCGAGATTCGCCGGACGCCGTTCGGAAATGGTGGTTCGGAACGAAACCGGCGTTCCCGGGAATCTATGTCCGAATTATCCGTTTGGCCCCGAAAACGGTGTCTGTACAAAAGAACCCGTTATGTTGCACCGGATGGCGAAGAGCCCGTATCGGCGGGCGATACGGGCTCTTCGAAGTATTCGGCCGAGCAATGGGCGTCGCGCGGACGCCCGGGCGACTACGCCTTGACGAGCGCGTCCAGCACCGAGAGGAACATGCCGAGACCGTCGTCGGACGGACCGGTCAGCGCCTCGGTGGAATGCTCGGGATGCGGCATCAGGCCGACGATCCGGCCGTTGGCCGAGCTGATGCCCGCGATGGCGCGCTGCGAACCGTTCGGGTTGTCGCTGGAGTAGCGGAACACGACGCGACCTTCGCCCTCGAGCTCGTCGAGCACGGCCGGGGACGCCTGGTAGCGGCCCTCACCGGACTTCAGCGGGATCAGGATCTGCGCGCCCGGCTCGTAGCGGGAGGTCCACGCGGTGTCCGCGGATTCCACGGTCAGCCATTCGTCGCGGCAGATGAAGTGCAGGCCCTCGTTGCGGGTGAGCACGCCCGGCAGCAGGCCGGCCTCGCACAGGATCTGGAAGCCGTTGCAGATGCCCAGGACCGGCAGGCCCTGTCCGGCGGCCTTGATGACCTCTTCCATGACCGGCGCGAACCGGGCGATGGCGCCGGTGCGCAGGTAGTCGCCGTAGGAGAAGCCGCCGGGCACGATGACCGCGTCGACGCCCTTGAGGTCGGCATCGCCGTGCCAGAGGCTGACGGCCTCGGCCCCGGCGAGCTTGACCGCGCGGGCGGCGTCGACGTCGTCCAGGGTGCCCGGGAAGGTGATGACACCGATGCGAGCGGTCACAGCCGGACGACCTTCCAGTCCTCGATGACGGTGTTGGCGAGCAGCGATTCGGCGATCTGCTCGAGCTCGGAGTCGCTCACATCGTCGGCGACGTCGAGTTCGAATCGCTTGCCCTGCCGCACTTCCGAGATTCCGGGGTGTCCCAGGCGCCCCAGCGCGCCGACAATCGCCTGACCCTGCGGATCCAGGATCTCGGCCTTCGGCATCACCTCGACCACGACACGTGCCACGCGTTGCTCCTCAGCTGGTGGGGCGGGCCCGGACGCAGTGCTGAGCACCGGGCGACCGAGCGGGGGTTTCGCTGACCAGGGTAGTTGGCGCGGGCTGAGCGCTCACCGCCGGGTGGACCGCACGTGGTGCGCGCCACAGCGGGCGGGCATAGCGCATCTCGGGAGGGCGGCGCGGGCGGGTTCCGATGCACGTGCAGCACGGTATGGCCACCGATCGTGCCGGTGCCGTTGCCCGGTCGGCGGCGGTACCGCCGCCGGTGCGCCGAACGGTCGCCGGGGTGCGACCCGGCCGCTCACCCGCCCGATAGCGGCGGCAAGGCGCGGACCGAGTCGCGTTGCGTGGCGCGGGCGGTCCGGGGCGGACTACCGTTTCAGCTATGCGCATTGCCCATTTCGGACACTCTTGCATTCTGGTGGAGCTGAACGGCGCGAAGATCCTGTTCGATCCCGGCAATCTCTCGCACGGGTTCGAGGGGATCACGGGGCTGGACGCCATCGCGGTCACGCATCAGCATCCCGATCACATCGACCCGGCCCGGATCGAGGCGCTGATCGACGCCAATCCCCAGGCCCGCTTGCTCTCGGATCCGCAGACCGCGCAGCAGCGCGGGGAGCCGTGGGAGGCCGTGCACGCGGGGAACGTGCTGAAGGTCGGCGAGGTACAGGTCACCGGCGGCGGTGGCCGGCACGCGGTGATCCACCCGGAGATCCCGGTCATCGACAACACGGTGTTCCAGCTGGGGACGCCCGACGATCCGGCGCAGCTGGTGCATCCGGGCGATTCGCTGTGGGTGCCCCCGGTGCCGGTGGGCGTACTGGCGATTCCGGCCGCCGCGCCGTGGATGCGGATCAGCGAGGCGGTGGATTACCTGCGCGCGGTGAACCCGCGGACGGCGTTCCCGATCCACTACGGGATCATCGAGCCGGCCGCCCAGGGGATCTACATGGGCCGGCTCAACGAGATGGGCCCCGCCGGAACGGAATTCAAGCTGCTCGAGCCCGAGGATCACACGGAGTTCTGATATGTGACGCCGGTGGCCGGTTCCGCCGGCCCGAGCCACCGGATAGACCTCACGGTCCTGCACCTGGCCGTGCCGGTGGCGTCCGCGACGCCGAGCCGCCGGGAGCGGTTCGGCGGGCCGTCAGGGCCGGCGGGCGAGGATGGCGCCGAGACTGTCGATGCGGAAGGCGCCGTCGGTGACGACCACGGCGGTGCCGGTGAAGCGGCGGCCGCCGAGGGTCGCGGTCAGGAAGTCGCGGACCGGGGACGGTTGGATGGCAACGGAATTCAGCACGTCGGCGGGGACCTCGAGGGTGCCGTCGAAGCGGCGGTCCTGGGCGGTGATGCCGGGCTGCTGTGGGAGTTGGCGGAGGCCGTCCACCGTGTGCAGGATCAGGGTGAGGCGGACATCGTTGCCGAAGTCCAGGTGCAAGGGCGTGGGAGTTAGTGCCGGATCGAAGGATTCGATCGTCGCGGTCCAGCCGGGGCCCGCACCCGCGTAATCGTAGGGCGAGTTCGGGACGGTCGGATCGACGCTGCGGTCGTCGGGGGTGTTCGCCAGGGGCCTGCCGCCGAGGGGTTGATCGGTGGGCACGAAAGTCCAGGCAGGCTCGGTGAGGGTCTTCGTCCAATAGCCGGTTCGGCCGCTGTCCCGGCCCTCGACGCGGAGTTCGCGAGCGTCGGAACCGATCCCGGTCTTGTGGACGGAGATACGGCTGGTGATCTCACCGGGAATCTTGGGCTGACGGACCCAATCGGGGGCGGGGAGCTGGATCGCGGCGGTGCCGGAATCGATACGCTCGCTGAGCATGTCGGGGGCCTCCGGGCGGCCGCGCTGATCCTCGTACGAGTAGCGGAAGAAGACCGTGTCGGCGCCGGAGATGTCGAAATCGTAGAGGCGGGTGTAGAGGTCGCCGTGTTCGTTCAGCACCAGGGACGTGGAGCCGCTGGTCGACAGCGCCACCGCGCGGAACTTTCCGCCCGCGGGCAGGCCCACCTCGTAGCTGTGGTCCACCGGGAGCCAGGGATCCACGTACCGCATGCGGGTGCCGCCGTCGGTGAGCGCGAAGACGTGCGAGACCTTCGCCCCGCCGACCGGGTGGTCGTTGCCTGCGGTGTCGCGCCACACGTGATCCTCGTTCGGGGACAGCACCGACCAGCTCCAGTCGATGGTGCCGGGCGGCAGGGTGTTTCCGGGGCCCGTCCACAGCGGGGTGCCGTAGCGACTGCTCCAGTTCCAGTCCTTCGGGGCGCTGAGAATGTGGTCGAGGTTGTAGAGGCGACCGGCGCGGTCGACGGCGAGTAACTCGTCGTCGTCCGCGGAGACGCCGGTCAGGTTGCCCGCCAGGCACTCCGGCAGCGGCACGGCCCGCCAGCCGCCGCTCGCGGCGGCCTCCTTCACGAAGAGCCCGCCGTCGCGAGTGATGAAAGACCAACGGCGATTGAAGGTTTCGGTGGCGGTGCGGAAGTGAATCCGATCGGGCAGCGACACGGCGGCGGGCGCGAACGCCTCGAGTCCGGCCGTGCTCTCGTCGGCTCCGAGTTCGGGTGTGCCCACGGTGCCGATCAGCGTGCACGTCCCCGGGTCGGCGACCGCGCCGGAATGCACGGTGAGCCCGGTGAATACGAGACCGGCGACGGCGACGAGCACGCCGCGTCTGGCAGCGCGATGCATTACAGCCACCCCAGGCTTCCGAAGATGACGATGGCGAGCGCGTCGATCCCGAGGATCGTGCCCACCGCGATGGCCTTGCCCCGCACCGTGGGCAGGTCGTGCACGAAGAAACAGGCCGCGAAGAAGGGCACGTAGCCGATCAGGAAGATGAGGAACGGGAAGCTCGGCTGCCACCAGTTCCAATCCCAGGTGAGCACGCCCATCCTGTTCAACACGACCTCCACGCCGACGGCCGCCGCCGAGTTGATCGCGATGAGCACCGGCCGGTTCGGCAGCCCGAATATCCGAGTCTCCTTGGCCGGCAGCATCTTCGCCGCCGCGACGCCCATGATCGCGAACATGAAGCAGATCTCGATATTGAGCCCGATCAGGAGCTGATAGGCCGTGGGACCGGACGCTCCCCACACCGGCGCGCGACCGGTGGCGTGGAAGACGAGCGAGTTCCAGATCTCGTTGAACAGGTCCATCCCCCACAGCGCGAGGCCCGCGAACAGCACGTTCCAGTTCCGCCGCTCGACCTCGGTCGCGTAGATGTACACGACGATCAACAGCAGCGGGATGACGTACCACTTGAATTGGCCGCTGTCCCGCACCAGTTCGAGTGCCGTCCGCGCATCCTCGGTCACGGTCCACCTCGTCTTTCTCATGACCGTCGAAACTCGGGCCAGGATGTTACAAATCGACACGGTATGTCAATACGTAACTGCGATCCGGGTCACCGAGCCCGACACCACCCACCTCAGCACTCTCCGCTTCCCCACCGCTCGGCGCGGCCGTCCGGCCGCAACCGCCCCGCCGCGGCCAGCGCCCAGTAGGCGGCACGCTTCCGCGCACAGTCCCCCATCTGACATTCCCGATGCAGCCGCATGACGTCGTGCGCCTGCGCCACGGTGAGTTCGGCCTCCGGGCCGGAGTGCGACCACGCCGACAGCCACATACCCGCCTGCCCGCCACCCCGGCCGGCCCGCGCCTCCGCGGCCAGCCGCCGCCCGAGCTCGGCGACGGTGATGGAGTTCCGACCGCCGTAATGCGCTGCGCCACAGCTGTCCCCACCCGTCAACAGGTATCCACAGGTGATCAGCGCTACCGCGAAAAACACGGTTGCCCCCGCGAACGCGAAGCCGCTCATTCCCCATCCTCCCCGCTCACGCGACGCAACCTGGGCACGAGTAGATCGAAATACCTTTTGGCCGCGCATGTTTCGCAGTCGCAGCCCGCATGGGACTGCTGACCGCGAACTGCCACATCGAGATTCATGACCGGATAGTCCGGCGGATCATGTCGGAGAACCACGGTTCCTCCCCAGGTAGGCGTGTATTGATCTCCCGTCGACGTCGGACTCGGAATTGATCCGAAACCCCGGAACCACAGGCGCATTGACCGCGCCTGACTACCGGTCGAGATTCACCGTCCGTGTCGGGCCCACCCAGTAAACTTCCAATATCCAGGGGATGAAACTGTAAAATCAGACGAATCACCCAGCAACTACCGAACTTCCATAGCAGATGCTTCCAAATTGGGTACTTCCAAAATTCAGCCCTTCCGATAGCGAGGCTAAACAATGGCTGGATCAACACTCGCGAGCCGAGCACTTGGACGATTGCTGGCACAGCACAGAAGGCGGGCGGGCCTGACCGTCTACGCCGCCGCCCAGGTGGTGGAGACATCGCAACAGACCATGACGCGACTCGAAGAAGGGCTGAAGTCCAAAGTTCCCCAGCTGTGGATCAATGCTCTCGCGAACGCCTATCAGGTCGGTGACGGAGATCGACAAGTTCTGGTCGGTCTGGCGCAGGAACTCGCAGCAGTTCAGAAGAATTGGTGGCGCGCGTACGCCGACGAGATGGAACCACGTTTCGATCACTACGTCAGCCTGGAGGAGGCAGCGCACGGTCTTGCCGTCTGGCGAACCACCGTCATGCCGGGAATGCTCCAAACACCCGTACCGCCGAGCCGTCGCGTGGATCGAATATCCCGATATGCCCGCCGCGCAGGTGGAAAGGAGAGTGGAACTGGCGGTCCGCCGGCAATCCCGTCTCGAGGATCAGGCATTCAAGCTGGACGTAGTGCTGTCGGAGTTCGTCTTCCGAGATCAGATCGGCGGCCCGAGCGTGATGGCCGGTCAGCTCCGCCATCTCGCCGCCGTTGCCCAACGCCCCAACGTCTCGGTGCGCATGGTCCCGTTCGACGCACCGGGACATCTCGGTTCGATCGTGGGTTCTTTTGTCCTGCTGGATTTTCCGAAAAACGCCGCGTTCGGGACGACCGAACCTCCGGTAGCATTCATAGAGGAGTACACGGGCGTTCTCTTCCTGGAGCGAGACTCCGAAGTGAAGCGCTATCGCGATGCCTTCGCGGAGATTTCCCGTGTAGCTCTCGATCAAGACACAACCGGGCAACTGGCATTGTCACTAGCCGAGGAGTACGGACGATGAAAATCCTCGAAACCGCGTGGTTCAAGTCGAGCTACAGCCGATCCGGCGGCGACTGCGTCGAAGCCGCCCACCTGAGCGGCGGCAGGGTAGCCGTCCGCGACTCGAAGCTCGGCGAAGACAGCCCTGCGTTCGTCTTCGAACCCGAAGCCTGGGAAGCCTTCACCGCCGCTATCCGAGCAGGAAGATTCGACCGCCCCTGAGGAGCGCATCGCATGACAACCTCGGCCTTCGACCCCAAATGGTTCAAGTCGAGCCACAGCCAGTCGGGCGGCGACTGCGTAGAAGCGGCGCACCTCGACGGCGGCACAGTCGCCGTGCGCGACTCGAAACTCGGCATGGCCGGCCCAGTCCTCTTCTTTGCCCCCGAAGCCTGGGATGTCTTCACGACTTCGGTGCGAGCCGGACAGTTCGACCCAACCTAAGGTGCACCTCGCGATGACCCACCTGTCCCCCATCGAATGGTTCAAGAGCAGTTACAGCAGCAGTTCGGGAGGCGAGTGCTTGGAAGTCGCCCATGTCAGCGGCGGCGGGGTCGCCGTGCGCGACTCGAAACTCGACAAGGACAGCCCCGTCCTCACTTTCGAACCTGCGGCCTGGGACGCCTTCACCACCTCGGTGCGCGCCGGAAGGTTCGACCGGCCCTAGCCGCCGCGCAGCCTGACCGATCCCAGCTCCCGCAGGTCGAGAGCGGGCGAGTGGAAGGGCGCGCGGCTATGGAGTCGCCATGATCACCGTCGAACTGCCGGACAGGGGCGAGATGCGGGTACCGGCGGGAAGTGTGACCATCGCGGAATGACCGACCATGACGTCTCCGGCGAAACCATCAGGCGCGCAACCACACACGACCTGCGCCGGGTGCTCGACGACCACGAGCGCTACTGGGGCGACCGCGACCTGCGCGCCCAGCACCTCACGATCCTGGTCCACGAGTTCCCGGAAACCTGCCTGGTCGCCGTGTGCGACAGGGGCATTCACGGCTACATCCTGGGCTTCGTCACTCCGGCACGAGTGGCCTACACCCACCTGATCGCCGCCCGCGACGACGCACGCGGCACCGGCCTCGGTCGCCGCCTCTATGCTGCTTTCGCCACGGCCGCAGCTGATCTGGGCGCCCAAAGCCTCAAGGCGATCACTTCCCCGGCCAACGAGGGCTCGATCGCCTTCCACCGCTCCCTCGGCTTCGACGCCCACCGCGTGGAGGACTACAGCGGCCCAGGCCGATCCCGCATCATCTTCACCAGAAGCCTCACCGGCTCCGACCTATCCACATTCATCCCCAGGTAATCCACCGCCGGTGCACAACTAACCGAGCCAGACTCGAAATCTACTGTCCCCCGGCGCGATCCATTCCGCGCCTGGGGACCGCTGTGGATAGGTTCGGCAAGGCTTTCACACCGTTCGATTCCTGATAGCCCGGCGGGCCGCGAGAAAACACCTTCGGTGCAAGGCGGAGCCGGCCGAGTACGCGTCCTGCACGCTCCATCCTCGCACTGCCGACCACCACGGTGATTCAGCCGCTACTCGCGTCTCGATAGCGGAATCGATGTGGACCGCAGAGGCATACGATCCACACCATGTGCAGTCCGGAGCCTGAGCAAGTTCTCCTCCACGACCTCATTTCCGAGATCTCCGGGCAGGCCCCCAGCGGCTGGACCACGATGACTCTGACCTGCTCAGCGGCCGGGAAGAGCCTGCTGTGCACCGTCGAGTTCGACGACGCCGGGCACGTGGATATCTACCCGTACGACGCGGTCATGAAGTTGCGCGATCACATGTACCAGCCGCGACGAGGCACCTGGTTCACCATGACGCTCACCTCGACATCATCCGGCGAAATCAGCACATCCTTCGACGAGGACGAAGACGAACCACCACTGGCGGTATGGCTCGGCCCATCCTTGGAAGAGGATCTCGCGCGCTACCCGCGCGACGAAGTGCCGGTGTGGGTTCGGGATCTGCTCGCAAGCATGCGTGAAAGGTCAGCACGTGCCCAGACGCGCGGTCCGCTGGCAGCTGCCGGCTCGATCCCACCGCAGGGTTTCGCGAGACTCGATCACGCCACCGCAGCCGCGGCCGCTTCGTTCGAACCGCTCGAAGCGGGAATGCGCTACTCGAAGACCACGTACCTCGAACCGTCCGTCGACCAGCCTGCCGTTGTATTTCGAGAGCTCCTCGAGGACGGTCACGAATACCGAAAGATCGAGCACTACGCGGACGGCCGACTCGGATTGGCCGGCGGGTTCGTCGAGACCGAGTTCACCTGGCTGGACGAGGAACCCATCCCGTCCATCAGATCCTTGAACTCGGTTCCGCGCCTGCACGCTGTGGAAATTGCTCCGGTAGATTTCCAGAACGCATGGCTGGCTGCCGGTGGTTGGTTGGACCACTGAAACCCGTTGCTTTACTGAATATTCCGGGCCCGGAACCTACAGCCGAAGCTCATCTGCTCGCACTCAACCACAAGTCCTTCGCCCTGCGGGAAACCGGCACCGCGCGATGGGAGTGCCGGGATCTCCACGGGCGGAATCGTCGAATCCTCAGGTGTAGGACGCCAAGAACAGCGCCACCGACAACGCCAGATTCTCGATCTCCGACGGATCCACGCTTTCGTTGGGAGCGTGGATCAGGGCCTTCGGCTCCTCCACGCCCAGGAGCATGATCTCCGCCTCGGGATAGGTGGCGGCGAAGACGTTGCAGAGCGGGATCGAACCGCCCTGGCCCTGGGTCGTCGACGGGCGGGCGTAGGCGGACTGCAGGGCCGACTCCAGGGCCGTGCGGGCGGGGCCGCCGGCGGCCGAGCGGAACGGGGCGCCGGTCGCCTCGGGGGTGATCGTCAGCTTGGCGTGCCAGGGGACGTTCGATTCCAGGTGGGCGGTCAGGGCTTTCAGGGCCGCCTCCGGATCCGTGCCGGGCGGGATGCGCAGGTTGATGCGGGCCGCGGCCTTCGCCTGGACCGCGGCGGCGGAGCCCACCACGGGCGGGACGTCCATGCCCAGGACGGTCAGGGCGGGGCGGGCCCAGAGCATGTCGGAGACCGTGCCCGAGCCTACGACGTCGACGCCGTCGAGAATGCCTGCGTCCGAACGGAACTGGGCGTCCGGGTACTGCACACCATCCCACTGCTGATCGTTGGTCAGGCCCGCGACGGTCGTGTTGCCGTCGGCGTCGCGCAGGGTCGACAGCAGGTGGATCAGGGCGGACAGAGCATCGGGGGCCGCGCCGCCGAACATCCCGGAGTGCATGGAGCTCGCCAGGGTTTCGACGGTGAGCACGAGATTGACGTTGCCGCGCAGGGTTTCGGTGAGGGTGGGCACGCCCACCGCGAAATTGCCGCAGTCGCAGATCAACAGGGCGTCCGCGCGCAACAGGTCGGCGTTGTCCGGCACGAACTCCTCCAGGCCGCCGGTGCCCTGCTCCTCCGAACCCTCCGACACCACGATCAACCCGACCGGGTAGGCGTCGCCGTCCACCGCGCGCAGGGCGCGCAGCGCGGTCAGCAGCATCACGATATTGCCCTTGCAGTCCGCGCTGCCCCGGCCGTACCAGCGGCCGTCCCGCTCGGTCAGCTCCCAGACCGGCGTCTCCCAGGCGGCCTCGTCGACCGGCGGCTGCACGTCGTAGTGGCAGTACAGCAGCACGGTGGGCGCACCGGCGGGCGCGGGGTACCGGGCGATGACGGCCTTACTGCCGTCGGGGGTTTCGTGCAGCCCCACATCGGTGAGCCCCTCGGCCGCGAAGGCGTCCGCGACCCACTGTGCGGCCCGTTCGCACTCCGCCACGGGGAACTGCCGCTCGTCGTACACCGACCGGAACGACACGAGTTCGGTCAGATCGCTTTTCGCCCGCGGCATCGCGCCGGCGGTGGCCGCGCGCAGGGCGGCGGTGCGGGAATCGTCGGTCATCCCGGCATTTTCGATCATTTCCGCCTCGCCCGCCGCATCGCACCACCCGGCGTGTGTCCCGCACCCATCTCGACCGGCCTCAGCACACCGACAGCTTGGCCGCCGTCGCGAACTCCCGCAGCGCGATCCCCCCGGTCACGGAGTTGCCCTTCGCGTCGAGCCCGGGCCCCCACACCGCGACCGAACACACGTCCGGAACCACCGCCAGGATCCCGCCGCTCACCCCACTCGTACAGGGCATCCCCACCTCGTACGCGAATTCCCCTGCCGCGTCATAGGTTCCACAAGTCGCCATGAGCGCGGTGATATGCCGGGCGTCTTCGGTATCGAGCAGCCTGCCGCCATCCGCGCGCACCCCGTGTCGCGCGATGAGCAATCCCGCCTTCGCCAATTCGGTACAGGTGATATCGAACGAGCACTGCCGGAAATAGTGGTCCAGCGACTGATCCACCCGGCACCGCATATTGCCGAAACTGGCCATGAGGTAGCCCAGGGCCCGATTGCGATCCCCGGCGCCCAGTTCGGACGCGGCGATCCAGCCGTCCACCTCGAGCACCGGGTTCCCGGTCTCCGTGCGCAATAGATCCCGAAGTGCCGCAACACCATCGCCGGTATCCGCTAGCAATTGATCGGCTACCACAATCGCACCGGCGTCGATGTACGGATTGCGCGGCACCCCGAGCGTCAGCTCCAGCTCGACCAGGTCGTTGAACGGCACATCCGACGGCTCCCGGCGCACCCGTCTCCAGATGCCGGAGCCCTTGCGCGCGAGGACCAGCGCCAGCGCGAAAACCTTGGAAATACTTTCAATAGCGAAGGGAACATCATGGTCACCGGCGCTGTACACCTCGCCGTCGACTGTCGCCACACTGATCGCGAACTGTTCGGGATCAACTGCGGCCAAACCCGGAATATAGTCCGCGACCGCGCCCTCGCCGATGTGTGGCGAAGCCACCGAGAGCACCTGTTCTATGACATTCTCATAGTCCATAGCGCTGAATAGTAATCGTTCAGCAACCATCACTTCCCGCGAAACGAAACAATCCACAACGCGTTTCACACGTGGCGACGCCACCGCACACGTCAAGCAAGCCAGCAGTTTCCGCAGCAAACTGGAGGGTTGAATGACCGGCAAGCTGGAGCCAGACGACCTTTTCGCCATGCCCGGCCTGGGCCGGTCCGCTCCCAAAGCAGGTTTCCCGGACCGCGAAATGCTCGCCCAGGTCGCCTACGAGGTCGTGCACGGCGAACTCGCACTGGACGGCGTCGCGCGCATGAACCTGGCGACCTTCTGCACCACCTGGGTCGACGATCAGGCCAGACGACTGATGAACGAGTCCCTCGACAAGAACATCGTCGACAAGGACGAGTACCCGCAGACCGCGGAGCTCGAGAAACGCTGCGTGCGCATGATCGCCGACCTGTGGAACGCGCCGGATCCGGCGACCACCCTGGGCACCTCCACCACCGGTTCCAGCGAGGCCGCCATGCTCGGCGGACTGGCGGCCAAACACCGCTGGCGCAAGCGCGGCGGCACCGGCACCCCCAATTTCGTCTGCGGCCCGGTCCAGGTCTGCTGGGAGAAATTCGCCCGCTACTTCGACGTCGAGATCCGCCAGATCCCGCTGCGCGGCGACCGGCTGACCATGCATCCGGACGACGTGGCCGCGTACTGCGACGAGAACACCATCATGGTCGTGCCCACCTTCGGGCAGACCTTCACCGGACTCTTCGAGGATGTCGCCGGAATCAGTAAGGCCCTGGACGCCCTGGAGAAGAAGACCGGACTGGATATTCCGATACACGTGGACGCGGCCAGCGGCGGGTTCCTCGCCCCGTTCTGCGCGCCCGAGGTGGTATGGGACTTCCGGTTGCCCCGGGTGCGGTCCATCAACGCCTCCGGGCACAAGACCGGGCTGGCTCCGCTCGGTGCGGGCTGGGCGATGTGGCGTACGCCGTCGGATCTGCCCAAGGAACTCATCTTCGAGGTGAACTACCTCGGCGGCAGCATGGCCACGTTCAACCTGAACTTCTCGCGGCCCGGCGGCCAGGTGATCACCCAGTACTACGAGTTCATCCGGCTCGGCCGCACCGGCTACACCCGGCTGCAGAGCGCGATCTACCGTGTCGCACAGCATCTCGCCGCCGGACTCGATCGGATAGGCCCGTTCGAGATCGTCCACGACGGCGATCCACGGCGCGGCATCACCGCGGTGTGCTGGCGGCTGCGCGGCGACCAGGTCTTCAACCTGTACGACCTGTCCGACCGGCTACGCGCCCGCGGCTGGCTCATCGCCGCCTATCCACTGCCCGCCGACCGCGGCGACGAGACCGTCATGCGCGCGGTAATCCGGCACGGCTTCACCCTGGACATGGCGGATCTGCTGCTCGCCGACGTGGCCCGCTGCCTCACCCAGCTCCGGGCCCACCCCATGGTGACCTCGCTGACCAGCGCGGAAGCGGGCGGCTTCACGCACAGCGCGCACGCCGCCGTCCCCATCCAGCCGACCCCTGCGCTGCACGTGCTGGCCAAGTCGGCACCGCCGACGGCTCCGGCGGGCAGGGCGAAAACCGGTGCGGCCGAGCCGAAGACCTCGCGGGCGAACACCAAGACGACCACGTCGAAGCCGAGCGCGAAGCCGAAAACACCCAAGGGCAAGGCCAAGTCGTGAGCGGTGGCCGCCGAACTCGGCGGCGTGTCGGAAAAACAGGCCGGCTGCCTGCGCGCCTGGATCAACGGGCGGTCGGTGCAGCGAAAGCGCTGGGCCCCAGCGCCGATCGTTCACATCCGGAGGGCATTCGGCGATAACCGTCTGCACCGGGATTCGGGACCCTGCCGAATCCCGGTAAAGCGGAAGGGGTTCGCGGAGATGATCCGCGAACCCCTTCTCGCCGTCCGGAATCGGGATCAGCTCGCGGCGGGCTCACCGCCGGCAGGCTCGACTTCGCCCAGACCGACCGTGTCGAGCACCCACGCCCACTCGAAGGCGATTTCCTTCCACTGCTCGTACCGGCCACTGGGCCCGCCGTGCCCGGAGGTCATGTCCGTCTTGAGCAGCAGCTGCGAATCACCGGTCTTGGTGGCCCGCAACGCCGACACCCATTTGGCGGGTTCCACGTACAGCACGCGGGTGTCGTTCAGCCCGGTCATGGCCAGAATCGCCGGGTAGTCCTTGGCCTCGACGTTCTCGTACGGCGAGTAGGACTTCATGTAGGCGTAGACCTCCTTGTCGTCCAAGGGATTTCCCCACTCCTCCCACTCGGCCGCGGTGAGCGGCAGCGAGTCGTCGAGCATGGAGGTCAGCGGATCCACGAACGGCACGTTCGTGAGAATGCCCTTGAACAGCTCCGGCGCGAGATTGGCGACCGCGCCCATGAGCAGCCCGCCCGCGCTGCCGCCGTCGGCGATCAGCCGGTCCGGTGCGGTGAGCCCGGAATCGATCACATGCCGTGCGCAGGTGACGAAGTCGGTGAAGGTGTTCTTCTTGGTGAGCATCTTGCCGTTGTCGTACCAGAGCCGGCCCATCTCACCGCCGCCGCGCACGTGCGCCACCGCGAACACCATGCCGCGATCGAGCAGCGAGAGCCGCGCCACCGACAGGTACGGGTCGATGCTGGACTCGTAGGAGCCATACCCGTAGAGCAGCAACGGTTTCGGGCCCGCCGGAGCGTCCTTGCGCTGCACGATCGAGATCGGCACCCGGGCGCCGTCCGCCGCGACCGCCCACTCCCGGCGCTGCTCGTACTCGGCCGGATCGTAGTGGCCGAGCACCTTCTGCTCCTTGCGCAGGATCAGCTCGCCGGTGCCGGGCACGTAGTCGAAGACCTGGGCGGGGGTGATGAAGGACTGCACACCCATCCGCAGCGTCGGGGTCTCCCACTCGGAATTGACGCTCAGCCCCGACGCCGACAGCGCCAGCCCGAAATCGACCTCGGTCAGCTCGCCGAAGCCACCTTCGGAAGTCAACGGCCACACCGCGACTCGCGGCAGCGCCTCGCGCCGGTAGCTCAGCACCAGCTTGTCGGAGAAGGCGTCGACATCCTCGAGGCGCACCTCGTCGCGATGCGGAATCAGGATCGTCTGGTTCTCCGGATCGTCCCACGGCGCGATGGCGAGCAGGAAGTTCTCCGACTTCACCCCGTCCACCACGTCGTTGTGCAGGATCAGCGCCTTGTCCTCGCCGCCGATCACCGCGTGCTCGGCCCCGTAGGTCACGCCCTCGCGGCGCGGCAGCAGGACCCGGAACTCGCCCTCGGGATCGTCGGATTCCAGGATCAGCATCTCGCTGGTGAGCTTGGAGTCGACGCCGATCACCAGGAACTTCTTGGAACGGGTGCTGCCCACCCCCACCCCGAACCGCTTGTCCGGCTCGAAGTACACCTTGACGTCGGCGTCCTTCTCGGTGCCCAGCCGGTGCCGCCACACGCTGTCCGGCCGCCAGGACTCGTCGACGGTCACGTAGAACACGTGCGTGCCGTCCACCGACCAGGTCGCGCCGCCCGCGGTGCCGGGAATCTCGTCGGGCAGGATCTCCCCGGTTCCGAGGTTCTTGAACCGCAGCGTGTACCGCTCGTCGCCCTCGAAGTCGGTGCTGAAGGCCAGCAGATCACCGGCCTGACTGACCGAGTGCGCGCCCAGGGAGAAGTAGTCGTGGCCCTCGGCCAGCTCGTTCAGATCCAGCAGCACCTGCTCACCCGGGATCTCGACACCGACCTCGAGCTGCGGCGGGGTCCAATCATCGGGACCCGCGATCGGGCAGCGGCACGACACCGCGTACTGCTTGCCCTCGAAGGTGCGCGAGTAGTACCAGAACGCGCCCTTGCGCGAGGGCAGCGACAGATCCGTCTCCTGCGTCCGCGCCTTCACCTCGGCGAAGATCTTCTCGCGCAACGGCGCCAGATGCGCGGTCTGCGCGTCGGTGTAGGCGTTCTCGGCCTTCAGGTACTCGATGACCTCGGGATTCTCCTTGTCCCGCAGCCACTCGTACTCGTCGATGAACACGTCGCCGTGGTGTTCGCGCTGGGTCGGGACCCGCTTGGCGATCGGCGCGGTCACCGCCGCGCCGGGAGTCGAGGTCGCGCTGTCGCTGCTGTCCAAAGCCATGGGTCCACGTTAGTGGTGCACCCCCGCCCCCGGCCGCCGACCCGCATCGCCCGCACCCCGGCGTTCGAGCCCAAGCGAACCGCAAGGTCACCTGGCTAAGCTCCCGCCATGCTCTTGCGTAGGACCGCGCGCGCGTTCGCGGTGGCGGCAATGATCGTGACCGCCGGCGGAATCGGTGTGGCCGCACCGGCTTCCGCCTGTGCCTGCGGCGGGGTGGCCGCGCCCGTGGGCGAGAACGCGACGGTGAACAATGAGGTCGCGCTGCTGGGCTGGGACGGCGTCACCGAGACCATCATCATGCGGCTGGCGCTGAACAGCGGCGGGGACGACGCCGCGCTCATCGTGCCGACGCCCACGCCGGCCACCGTGACCGCGGCGGACCCGGAGCTGTTCACCGAACTGCGCGAGCGGACCGCGCCCGAGGTCGTGACGAGGCATCGCTGGTTCACCGACACCGCGGACGGTTCCATGGGCGGCGCGCCCGGCAGCGCCGCGCCCACCGTGCTCGACCGGGTGCAGCTGGGTCCGCTCGAGGCGACCACGCTCACCGGCGGGGACGTCTCCGGCATCCAGACCTGGCTGGACGAACACGGTTACGTCATGAAGGCGGAGGTCGTCGCGACCATGGCCCCGTATCTGGCCGAGGGCTGGTCGTTCGTGGCCATGCGCCTCACCGGCGGCGAGGCGCTGAGCGGCGACCTGGACCCGGTCCGGCTGAGTTTCGCCTCCGATCGGCTCGTCTACCCCATGCGCATGTCGGCCGCCGCCGCGAACACCCAGACCGTGCGGCTCTACGTACTCGGTGAGCACCGGGTGCAGCGCACGGACGCCGATCGCGGAAAGCAGCTGGTAAGCGTCGAATTCGCCGGTCGGATAACCGAATTCGACAGCGCCGGGCTGCAGGAGCTCGCCGCGGGCGGACGCGACTACCTGACCGAGTTGTCGGTCGTGATCCCGAAACCGGCCGAGATCACCTCGGACTTCACGCTCGCCGCCACCGAGGACAAGGACTACCGGCGGGTCGTGCACCGCGTCGAAACGCTCGAATTCCTGGGCTTTCCCGCCGGTTCGGCCGTGCTGGCGGCCGGGCTGCTGGTGACCGTCGGGGTGCTGCTGGTCGTGGTGGTGCGGGTGGCGCGGCGCTGATGCGGTGGCGCTGAATCAGTGACGCAGTTCGCGGTGCTCGTAGAGGTAGAAGACCGCCGCTTTGCGGCGGGCGCACTGATCGGTGGGGCAGGTTCGGTGAATCGCCAATATGCTCTGTGCCATCTCCACCGTGAACCGTTCCGGGACGACATCACAGCTGTCGGAGATGGGGGCAGCGCGCTGGTGTGACCAAGACGTTCGCACCACATACCTCCTTTCGCGGACACAGAATGGGATATCCGATCCGGCAGCTTCGCAAACACTGGCATCATGAGTGCGATCTACATCACCGACCAGTTACCCGCAGCCAGGTAGGGGGCCCCGCAGGTGGAAGCCAAGAACCGCGAGATCGAACCGGACGTCGTATGGCGGCGCAGCGACGATCGCACCGAGGGCGTCGAGATCGCCTTCCTGGCAAGCGGAAACATCGGCCTGCGTGATTCCCGCAATCCGGACGGGCCGGTGCTGATCTTCACCCCGGGCGAGTGGAAAGCCTTCGTGGCCGGGGCCAAGGACGGCGAATTCAACCGTCCCACAGCCTGATTCGGAGCGGATTCGGTTCGGTCCGGGGCTCGATCCGGGCCGGGGCCCGGTTCGGCCTCGGACTCGATTCGGCCCGGTCCGCGACCGCCGGGGGCGTCAGGCCCCCAGCGCGCCGCCGATCGTCGGCCAGGACGCGTGCAGGGTGTCCTGCCAGTACGACCAGGAGTGCGTGCCCACCGGGCTGTAATCCACCCGCGCGGGAATGTTCAGCTGCGCCAGCCGGGACGCGAACGCGCTCACGCACGCGTTCACCCCGACCTCGATGGGCCCGCCGAAGAACAGGTTCTCCGGCAGCTGCGGCTTGATCTCCAGCTCGTGCGGGCCCGGTATCCCGGTGCCGGTGGACAGGAAGATCGTCTTGCCGCGCAGGCGCTCGGCCAGCAGCGCCGGATTGTGCTCGGCCCAGGCCGGATCGCCCGGCGGGCCCCACATGTTGAGCGGATTGCCGCCGCGATTGACGATGGAGAACATGGTCGCGCCCTGCGCGATCGTGGTGTCCGGGCAGGCGCTGTAACCGGCTACGGCGGTGTACATCTCGGGATGGCGCACCGCGAGGGTGAAGGCCGCGTTGCCGCCCATCGAGAGCCCGCCGATGGCGTTCACGCCGTTGCCGTCGAAGTAGCCGTCGATGATCGGCGGAAGTTCCTGTGTCAGAAAGGTTTCCCAGCGGTACCGGCCGAAACGCGGGTCGTCGCTGATCCAGTCGGTGTAGTAGCTGGCCTGCCCGCCCATGGGCAGCACCACGTTGACGTTCTTGCCGCGGAAGAAGGGTTCGGCGTCGGTGGCCTGGGTCCAGGTGGACTGGGTCGCGCCGGGGTCGAGACCGTCGAGCAGGTAGTAACTGCCGCGGGAACCGCCACCGGCCGGATGCAATACCTGCACCTGAATGACCCGGCCCATGGCGGGCGAATCGATGAACAGGGCCGAGCGGGTGGCATTCAGCTCGTCCACCCGGACGACCTGGGCCGCGTTCGCCGTCGGCGGAGAAATGACAGCTGGATTCAGCAAACCGCAGGCAATCGCAAGAATTGCCGCGGCAACAGCTCTTCGACGCATGGCCCCACCTCCATCAGCCCATCACAAGCGCTATCCAACGTAACTCGAGCGATGGGCGTAGCGAGGAATATTCATGATTCCGCGTGTCCCTGGCAAACCGATTGGTTCACATATGGTAATGCGGTCTCGCTATTAAATGTCAGCGTTTCGCTGCAATGCTCCCCGAATGGATCCGGCCAGGTAATCCAGGTCCGCGCGCGGCGGCGAGGTGGGTCGGCCGCGCAATCCGAAACCGTCCCCCGGAGTGCGGGGAATCACGTGCAGGTGGACGTGGAAAACCTCCTGGCCGGCCGTCACACCGTCGGCCAGGAAGAAGTTCACCCCGTCCGCGCCCACCTCGGACGCGCGCAGCGCCGCGGCCAGCTGCTGCCCGACCCGGAACAGCTTGCCGCCGACCTCCGGGTCCAGCTCCGCCAGACTGCGCGCGGGAACCTTCGGAATCACCAGCAGGTGCCCGGGGGTGAAGGGGCGAATATCCATGAACGCCACCACATCCGAGTCCTCGTAGACCTTGCTAGAGGGTGCGCGACCGGCGACGATATCGGCGAAAATCGTGTACGGATCCATGCGGGGAGCGTGCCATACGCGCCGGTCCGGCGGTCGGCCCACCGGTCGCGCGAGACCGCTTCCGGCCCCGGCGAATACGACAGCGGCCCGGCTCCCCCACCGGGGAACCGGGCCGCTCGCGTCTCGTCCCTAGAGGATCGCGCCCGGGGTGTAGCGGGCCGCCTCCGGGTTGTCCGCGACCAGCTTCTCGACCTGGGCGATGACCGCGGCGGTCTGTGCCTCGGCCGCGCCGATGAACGCCGAGCGATCGGCCAGTGCGGCGTCGAGCCCGGCCCGGTCCAGCGGCATGCGGTCGTCGGCGGCCAGGCGATCCAGCAGATCGGGCTCGCGGCCCTGCTCGCGCATGTCCAGGGCCACTGCGACGGCGTGCTCCTTGATGACCTCGTGCGCGGTCTCCCGGCCGACACCGGCGCGCACGGCGGCGATGAGCAGGCGGGTGGTGGCCAGGAACGGCAGGTAGCGCTCGAGCTCGCGGTCGATGACGGCCGGGTAGGCGCCGAACTCGGCCAGGATGGTCAGGAAGGTCTCCATCATGCCGTCGACGGCGAAGAAGGCATCCGGCAGCGCGACGCGGCGCACCACCGAGCAGAACACGTCGCCCTCGTTCCACTGCGCGCCCGCGAGCTCGGCGGCCATCGAGCCGTAGCCGCGCAGGATCACCTGCAGGCCGTTGACGCGCTCGGCGGAGCGGGAATTCATCTTGTGCGGCATGGCCGAGGAACCGACCTGCCCCTTCTGGAAGCCCTCGGTGACGAGCTCGTTGCCGGCCATCAGGCGGATGGTGTGCGCGAAAGACGAAGGGCCCGCGCCGATCTGGACCAGCGCCGAGACCACGTCGTGGTCCAGCGAGCGCGGGTACACCTGGCCGACGCTGGTGAGCACGTTCTTGAAACCGAGGTGGGTGGCGACCTTCTGCTCCAGCTGTGCCAGCTTGGCGGCATCGCCGTCGAACAGGTCCAGCATGTCCTGCGCGGTGCCCATCGGGCCCTTGATGCCGCGCAGCGGATACCGGTCGATGAGCTCCTGGATCCGGGTCAGCGCGATGAGCACCTCGTCGGCCGCCGAGGCGAACCGCTTGCCCAGGGTGGTGGCCTGCGCGGCCACGTTGTGCGAACGACCGGCCATGACCAGCGACTGGTACTGCGCGGCCCGCTCACCCAGCCGGGCGGCGACCGCGACGCCGTGCGCGTACACGTGCTCGAGCGAGAGCCGGATCTGCAGCTGCTCGACGTTCTCGGTGAGGTCGCGCGAGGTCATGCCCTTGTGGACGTGCTCGTGCCCGGCGAGGGCGTTGAACTCCTCGATCCGCGCCTTCACGTCGTGCCGGGTGACGCGCTCGCGGTCGGCGATGGACTTCAGGTCGACCTGGTCGATGACCCGCTCGTAGTCCTCGACTACCCCGGCCGGAACGTCCACGCCCAGTTCGGCCTGGGCGCGCAGCACCTCGAGCCACAGCTTGCGCTCGAGCACGATCTTGTACTCGGGCGACCACAGCTGCACGAGCTGCGGGCTGGCGTATCGGGTGGCGAGAACATTAGGCACGGTCACGTTGTGCCAGTTTACGGGCTCGCCGCCGACCGGTTGCTAGGCGGGCGGGGCGACGATGTCGATCACTTCCAGTAGCGCGCCGCGGGCCATGCGGCGGGGCTGGGGGTCGGGCTCGCCGAGAGCTGTGACGACGGCTCCGTCCACCACCGCCACGAGTCTGCGGGTTTGCTCCGGGCGGACCAGACGGTCGGAGCGGCGCAGGACATCGGCGAGTAGCTCGTCGAGCTGGGCGCGTAGTCGGAACTGGACCTCGCGTAGCTCGGGGTGCCGGGCCGAGGCCACGGTGCGTTCGTAGCGGGCGATCAGCTGGCCGCGGGCATCGTCGTCGTTGTGCTCCGGACCAACCAATAGGTCCAGTACCAGATCGACCGTGGCTTCCGCGCCGCGCCTGCGATGGGTCACCTCACCGACCCGGCGGCGCATGGCCTCCAATTCGGCATTGCCGGAGAATTCGACCGCGCGCGCGATCAAGTCCTCCAGGGACTCGAAGTAGTAGGTGGTCGAAGCCAGCGGCAACTCCGCCCGCGTCGCTACCGAGCGGTGCCGCACCGCCTCGAAGCCGCCCTCGAGTAGTAGCTCGGCGGCGGCACATACCAACGCTTGGCGACGCTTCTCGCCTTTCGGAGTCGTCGCAGTGGTCACGGTGCAATCGTGCCAGTCATCATCGGTTCATCTGTGCCGAATCTGTGCGATCTGTGGTGATTCCAATTCCCTGGGCGATTCGACTGGGGAATCAGGCGAGATACCGTTCCAACCGGTCCAGCGCTTCCTCGATATCGGCACTCGCGCCCGCGAACGAGAACCGCACGGTGTGAGACCCATTGACAGTGTCGAAGTCGATTCCCGGCGCCAGCGCCACCCCGGTCGCGTCCAGCACCTCGGTGCACCAGCGCATCGAATCATCGGTCAGGTGCGCGATATCGGCGTACGCGTAGAAGGCGCCGTCGGCCGGGGCGAGATCGGTGATGCCGAGTTTCGGCAGTCCCGACAGCAGCAACTGGCGATTCGCCGCGTAGCGCGCGACATGGCCGTCCAGTTCAGCCTTCGCCTCCGCGCCGAACGCGTGCACCGCCGCGTACTGGGAGATAGCGGGCGGGCACACCGTCATGTTCGACGCCAGCCGCTGCAACGCCGGGCGCAGACCCGCGGGCACCAGCATCCAGCCCAGCCGCCAGCCGGTCATGGAGAAGTACTTCGAGACCGAGCCGATGACAATGGATTCGCGCGAGGTCTCCCACGCCGAGGACGTCGGCTCCGCGCCCGGCGACTCGGTGTCGTACACGATGCCGTGATAGATCTCGTCGGAGATGAGCAGCGTGCCGTGCTCGTCGCACCAGCGGGCCAGTGCGACGAGTTCATCGGGATCGATCATGGTGCCGGTCGGATTCGCCGGGCTCGCCACGATCAGGCCCGCCGGCGGCTCGGGCAGCGCCTCGAGCATGGCGACGGTCGGCTGGAACCGGGTCTCCGGACCGCAATCGAGCTCCACCACCCGGCAACCCAGCGCGGTGAGGGTGTTGCGGTAGGCCGGATAGCCGGGCCGGGCCACCACCACGGTGTCGCCCAGATCGAAGGCCGCCAGGAAGATCAGGGTGAACGCGCCCGAGGAACCGGTGGTCACCACGACGTCGTCGGCGTCCACCTCGATGCCGTAGACACGCCGATGGTGATCGGCGATCGCCTCGCGCAACGCCAGGATGCCGAAAGTCTCGGTGTAACCGAGCAACTCGGCGTCCATGGCCGCTTTCGTGGCCCGCAGGACCGGTCGCGGCGCGGGCGTCGACGGCTGCCCGGCGGCCAATACCAGCACATCTCCGTGTGTACGCGCCCGTTCAGCTGCTGCCTTCCAGACATCCATGACGTAAAAAGGTGGGATGGCCGACCGCCGAGATTCGATACGCACCCGACAGACGGTAGAGCACTCGCTCTCCCCACTGTCCGGTAATAGGCGTGTGAATGGCTGAGGAGGGACGCGTGCCGGGGGGAGCGGCCACCGAGGAAGACTCGGCGGCAGCCCACCCGTTCGCCTACACCGAGGCCGAGCACCCCACCTCGACGCCCGAGTCGAGACCCGGCAGACCCGGGGACGGCCCGGAACACACGACGAGATCCCAGCGAGGCGACGAGTCGGACTCGCCCGCCGGAAGATCGAGAACCGAGACCGCGCGCAGACGCGGGTTCGGCCGATGGCGCGGCAACCACGCGGGCGAGGGCACAACGGCCGCGGGTGCGCGGACACCGGACGGCGAAACCCGAACCCGGTCCGAGGTGCCGCCCGCCGACGACGCCGGGGCCCGATCGGAATCGCCGCCCGCCGGCACAGGCGAGGCGAAGTCGGAGCTACCACCCGTCGGCGAAGGCGCGGCAGACGGCGAGTCGCCCGCCACCACCGAGGGCGAGGTGCGACCCCGCGGGGAAACAGGTGCCGACAGATCCCCTGACGTCACCGAGCCGGCGCCCACAGGTGGGACCGGTCGCGGATTCCGACGGCGACGCCCGGCGCGGGCCGACTCGAACAGCCAGGTGCGGCCGTCCGAGCCCGAAGCGCAAGTGTCCGAAGCGGACACGACGCGGCGGAAGATGCCGGACAGCTACACGCCCGGACTACGGCTGCCGCTGCACGGCGACGCGGACATCCCGGCGCGGGATCGGGTGGCCCGGGCCGCGCGGGCGGGGGCCTCGACGGTGGCGTGGGCGCGCGGGCGCGCGCCCGTCGTGCGGGACAGAGCGCTCGAATTCTGGGGGCGGCGGCCGCGATCGAGAGCCGAGGCGATGGAGCTGGCCGCGCGGGGGCGGGCCGAGGCGCGGCGGCAGGCGCCGCTCGCCAGGGACTGGGCGGTCAGACATCGCGTGCTGATCGCCGGGGTCGTCGCGGTGGTGGTGTTCACCGGGGCGGACAGCACGCTCGGGCGCTTCCCCGTCGACGCGCCCCTGGAACCCGGTACGGCACTGCGGGTTCCGACCGCGCACCCGATTCAGGTGCAGACACCCAAGGAATCGGCGAAACGCTATCTCGACGCCATCAACAACGGCGAGAAACTGCGCGAAGGGGCGGTGGTGGCCGCCGCCGCGCGCGCCACCCTCGAACGCGCCAAGGCCGAGGCCGCGGCCGCCGTGGCGGGCGAACACCAGGACTGGATGACCACCACCGCGCCCGGCACCTTCGTCCTGCCCGGCGTCGGCAACTTCGCCCTCCCCGCCCAGGGCATGTTCACCTCCGGCTTCGGGCCGCGCTGGGGCACCTTCCACGCGGGCATCGACATCGCCGGGCCGCTCGGCTCACCCATCTACGCGGTCGCCGCGGGCACGGTCATCGAAGCCGGTCCGGCGCAGGGCTTCGGCCTGTGGGTGCGCATCCGGCACGACGACGGCACCATCTCCATCTACGGCCACATGTACGACTTCTTCGTCTCCGCGGGCGAACGCGTCCCCGCCGGCATGCAGATCGCCCGCATCGGCAACCGCGGCGACTCCACCGGCCCGCACCTGCATTTCGAGATCGTCCAGAACGGGCAGCGCGTGGATCCCCAGGCGTGGCTGGCCCTGCACGGGCTCATGCTCACCTGAGGCGGGCGCCCGCCGGAAAGCGCTCGGCCCCTTGCGTGATCGCAAGGGGCCGAGTCGTCGGACGTGTTCTCAGACCGCCGGGGTCGGCACGCTGATCCGGCCCTCCACCGCCGCGAGGGCGATATCGGAGCGGAAGTGCCCGCCCGGCAGCTTGATTCCCGCGAGGCGGTCGTAGGCGTTCCGGCGGGCCACGGTCAGATCCGCGCCCTGCCCGACGATGGCGAGCACGCGGCCGCCGGCCGAGACCAGCGCGCCGTCCTCGCGCAGCGCGGTGCCCGCGTGCAGCACCTCGGATTCGGTTCCGGTGCCGGTCGATTCGGCACCGGTGATGACGTCGCCGCTGCGCGGGCGCGCCGGGTAGTTCTCCGCGGCCAGCACGACGGTGACCGCCGCGCCGTCCTTCCAGCGCGGGGCGGCGACCTGATCCAGGGTGCCGGTGGCGGTGGCGTTCAGCAGTTCGCCGAGCGGGCTGTCCAGCATAGCCAGCACGGCCTGGGTCTCGGGATCGCCGAAGCGGCAGTTGAATTCGATGACGGCCGGGCCGTCGGAGCCGATCGCGAGACCCGCGTACAGCAGGCCGCTGAACGGCACCCCGCGCCGGACCATCTCGGCCGCAACGGGTTTGACCACGTCGTCGACGATGGCCCGCAGCGTGTCGTCGCTCAGCCACGGCAGCGGCGTGTACGCGCCCATGCCGCCGGTGTTCGGCCCGGTGTCGCCGTCGCCGACGCGCTTGTGATCCTGCGCGGGCAGCAGCGGCACCACGTTCTCGCCGTCGACCAGGCAGAACAGCGAGACCTCGGGGCCGTCGAGGAAGGACTCGAGCAGCACCGGATGCCCGTTCTCGAGCAGCTCAGCGCCGTGATCGCGGGCCACCGAGCGGTCGGCGGTCACCACCACGCCCTTGCCGGCGGCCAGACCGTCGTCCTTCACGACCCAGGTCGGCCCGAAACGATCCAGCGCGGCGTCGAGTTCGCCCGGATGATCGACGATCTCCGAGTGCGCGGTCCGCACCCCGGCCGCGTTCATGACGTCCTTGGCGAACGCCTTGGACCCCTCGATCTGCGCGGCGGCGGCCGACGGCCCGAAGGTCGCGATGCCCGCGGCCCGCACCGCGTCGGCGACACCGAGCACCAGCGGCACCTCGGGACCCACCACGACCAGGTCGACGCCGAGCTCCTGCGCCAGCGCCGCCACCTCCGCACCGGAGGAGGCGTCCACCGCCCGGACCTCGGCGTGCTGGGCGATGCCCGCGTTGCCGGGCGCCGCGTACACCGCCGATACCGACGGGTCCCGGCGCAGGGCCAGGACGAGGGCATGTTCACGGGCTCCGGAACCGATGACGAGTACGCGCACGGCTGACAGCTTAAAGCGTGCGCGAACACCACCCGGCCGCCGGTCGCCCCGCCCGGTATCCGTGCGCCGCCCGCCGGTCACAGGGATGATGGTCGGTGACGGCCGGTCACCGCGACTCACTCAGAGGATGTGCCTGCGATGGGCTTGATCGACGGAATCATGGGCAATGCGGGACGCATCGATCCCGCGGGGGCGCAACAGGAGTACGGCAAGCTGCTCGGCCAGGGCGAACAGGTCTATGCCGCGTACCTCCTGGTGCGGGACGCCCTGCTCTTCACCAACCGGCGCCTGGTGCTGGTCGACAAACAGGGCGTGACCGGCCGCAAGGTCAGCTATCACAGCGTGCCGTACCGGGCCATCACCCATTTCTCGGTGGAGACCGCAGGCACCTTCGACCTCGACGCCGAGCTCAAGATCTGGATATCGGGCGCCGACGAGCCGCTCCAGAAGCGGTTCAACCGCCAGGTGGACATCTACGAGGTGCAGGGCATCCTGTCCCACTTCGTCGCGGTCTGAGTAGCCGACGGGACGCGCCCGAGCCAATTCATCGGACGCGGCCCAGAAGCACAGGGCGCAACCGGCGTCCGCCCTGTGTCCGGATCAGTAGGTCCGCAGGCCCCCGCCTTTGGGATTCAGCATCGATTCGCTGGTCAATCGGTCGACAGCGGGGAACTCCAGATATTTGCGGCCTGTATCCCACACCACGGACTGCACCACCTGACGGTCCTTCAGGAAAACGTAGTATCCGAAAGGCGCCGGGTCGGAATTGTTTCCGCGCGGAAGCCCGCTCCAGCAAGTGCCCGAGAGAGTTTCCGCCTTCCGGTTCAGCCGATCATCCGTCGCGTTGGAAGAGACGTCGATGACAGCATCCCAGCCGTCCGACCAGCCCGCTGCGCGCGTGACCTCGCCAAGGCTGACTGGTTGCTGCCCCTGCCCGGCGGTGCGAATCGCCGATATCAATGCCTCGCTCGAGCCGAGCGGCTCCGGCCCACGGTCGAGTTTGATTTCCGCCTGACAAGCCTGCGTGGCGGGCTTGTCCTGCCCAGCAGAGCAGCCGGCCAGCATCGGAACCACCAACAACCCAGCGAGAATGGCTGATTTCACGTACCTGGCACTCACTTTCCCGGTAGGGGGATATCGATCGGCAGCGGACTCGTAATATTCGCCCAGCCCACAGTGTTGCTGAACGCAATCTGAGCCGGAGCCTCAGGCCCGTCGGGGCTGTGAATGACTACGGTGTCGCCCCTGTCGACCGCCGCGATGACCGCCGACTGCAGCTCTTCCTTCGACGCGTTCGCGTTGGCCAGACCGATCTGACGGCCAACCTCGTTGTTCTTGAGGTCCATCGCTTCTCGCTGCGGACCGTTGCCACCGACCTTCTCGTGTGCACTGGAGTACTGCTCGGCCCAGTCCGCACCGAACTCCTGCGTCATGCGCGCATTCCAGTAGGCGTGTCGAGCAGCGTCAGCGTGACCGTCGTCCGACGAGTTCTCATAGACCTCGGTGTACTTGTTCGTCTTCCCGAAGGCCTCCGCCTCGTTCTTGATGTCGTTGAATACCTTGTAGTTCCACGGATTTCCCCCGTGCAGCGGATTGCAGAGGGCATCCAGTGCCTCTTTCTCCTCGACCGTCATCTCCACCGATGTCATATCGGGGTTGAACAGTCGGAGCTTTTCCAGCAGGTCGGCGTCCGGCCAGACGACGATCTCGGACTTGGTCGTATCCACCTGGTAGTTCAGGAGAATGTCGCGGAGCGCCGCGTCCTGCGGGATGCCGGCCAGCACCAGTTTGACGTCCTGCGGCACATTCTCGAGGTGGGTGGCCAGGTTCCGCGCCCCGATCTTGTCGGTTTCCTGCACATCCCAGTACGCCTGTTTGAGTTCGCCGGCCAGCCGATAGCACTCGGCGGCCTTCCAGGCGATGGAGGACGGGTTGCCCCAGTGCTTCTTGACCGTCTCCCAGTTCGAATCGTATGAATCGACGTCGCCGGTCTCGTTGTCGTAGAAGAGGTTGTAGTCCGACTCCGCTATCTTGTCGACGACCGCCTGCAACGCCTTGATGTCCGACTGCAGCGCGGTGGACGTGGTGTCGATCTGCCGATGGATGGCATCGAGGATGTCGCCCGAAGCGACCGCCTCGTTCTTCAGCTTGGTCGATACCGACCGGGCGGACGCACCCGCCGCTTCGCCGAAGTAGGTATCCGACGACTGAACCGCTTTGTCCGCATCGAGGGCCGCGTTCTCCAGCGAGATTCCGGCGTTCATCGCGTCCGCACCGGCGAAGCGCGCCGAATCGAGCTTCCAGGCCAGCACGGTCGAGATGGAGATTGTCTCGTCGCTCATTTGATCCCCTGGAACTTGGCGACGTTCTCCGCTTCCATGGCATCGACGGCGCCCGCCGCGGCATCGGTCAGATCCGCGAACTGGGTGAGTCTGCCCTGATGCAGGGTCACCACCCGGTCCATGGCCTCGAGTGTCAGCCCGATATTGGCCGCGAACGCGGAGCACGGCATCGCCTTCAGGGCCGCGTTCCGGTTCACCTGACCGACCGGAGCCAGTTTCCCCACCGCATCTCGATGTGTGCGAGTCGTGGTCGCCAGCGCGCGAATCTGGTCCGGAACGAAATTGACCATGGTTACCCCTCCACCAGCTTTCGATTCATCAGTCCCCCGCGCCGACCACGGCGCTCGCCAGATGGTAGCTGGTCGGCACGCACGGGTAAGCGCCCGCTCCGTCGTCGCTAGACTGTCGAGCCGTCGTGAAAGGCAGCCTGGTAACAGCGATTCGGAGCAGGGGGCACAGTACGTGGACCAACGACGCGAGCGGGCCGAGCGGATCGACAGGGTCATCGGCGAAGTACGGGCGCAGGCGCGCCCCGCGGACCGCACCATGGCGATCGAGGTCGACGCCTACGGTCACATCACCCAGCTGAAGTTGTCGCCCCAGGCCGTCGCGCAGGGGACCACACAGCTCGAACAGACCGTCATCGAGCAGTACCGGGCCGCGCGAGCCGACGCGGAAGCACAGGCGCACGAGGTGTACGACCGGTTCCTTCGGGACGAGAAGCGCGCCGCCGCGCAGGCGACCTCGCAACCGGCGTGGGCCGACCCGGACGACATGCCCCCGGTCCGAATCTGGACGGACCCCCGATAAATCCGGGAACTCGCAACACCCCAGGTGAGATCCGGCGACCGGACCGAATCCGCGTAGTCTGCCCGGCATGGCTTCTGTTTTCTCAATGATCATCGAAGGTCAGCTGCCGGGCCGATTCGTCTGGGAGGACGACGAATTCGTCGCATTCCTGACCATCTCCCCGGTCACGCAGGGGCACACGCTGGTGGTGCCGCGCAAGGAGATCGACCAGTGGCAGGACGTCGATCCCGGCACGTTCGCGCGGATGACGGCGGTGTCGCAGAAGATCGGGCAGGCCGTTCGGGCGGCGTGGGACGCCCCGCGGGCGGGCATGCTCATCGCCGGACTGGAGGTGCCGCACCTGCACCTGCACGTGTTCCCGGCGTTCGAACTCGGTGACTTCGACATCACCGGCGCGGACCCCGAACCCAGCAAGGAGTCGCTGGACGAGGCGCAGGCCAAGATCAAGCAGGCGCTGCGCGACCTCGGCTACGGCGCGAACGTCCCGGAGTAGCCGCTACCGCTCGCGCGGCAGGCGCACGGTGAAGGTGGTCCCCGAGCCCGGGACGCTGGCCACCGACACCGTGCCGCCGTGCGCGGCCACCAGCGCGCGCACGATCGACAGGCCCAGCCCCGTACCACCGCTGATTCGGCTGCGGGAATCGTCGGCGCGGTAGAAACGCTCGAAAACCCGCTCGGCCTGTTCGGGTTCCAGGCCCGGGCCGGTATCGGCGACCGCGAGCAGCACGTGATCCGTTTCGGGGGTGAGCCTTACGGTCACCGCCGCCTCGGGCGGGGTGTGCACGAGCGCGTTGTTCACCAGATTCGCCAGCACCTGACGCAGGCGCTGATCGTCCCCGAGCACCTCCAGTGTGCCCGCCCCCGAACAGATCTCGATATCGATGCGGCGGGCCGGGCCGTCGGGGTGCTGCACCGCGTCCAGCGCCCGCGCGCCGTGCACGGCGTCGCTGGCCACGGTCAGCAGATCCACCGGCCGCCGCTCGATCGGGCGCTGCGCGTCGAGCCTGGCGAGCATGAGCAGATCCTCCACCAGCAGGCCCATGCGCTTGGATTCGTGTTCGATGCGATCCATAACCAGCGCCGGATCCTGAATCGCCCCTTGGCGATACAGCTCCGAGAAGCCCTTGATACTGGTCAGCGGAGTCCGCAGTTCGTGGCTGGCGTCGGCGACGAAACGCCGCATGTTGGCCTCCGAGCGCCGCGCCGCCTCCTCCGACGCCTCGGTCGCGGCGAAGGCCTGCTGGATCTGGGTCAGCATGGTGTTCAGCGACTGCGACAGCCGATCGACCTCGGTGTCGGTGCCGTGCACCGGAACCCGCTGATGCAGATCACCGCCGGCGATGGCGGCGGCGGTCTGTTCGACCTGCCGCAGCGGGCGCAGACTGCGCCGGATCACCCAGCGGGCGACGAACGCCAGCGCGGTCAGAACCACCAGGCCGATCCCGGCCTGCAGCATGATGAGCCGATCCAGGATCGAACGGGTCTGGTCCATGCGCAGCGCGACGGTGCTCACGCCCTTGTCCGTGCGCACCCGCAGCACCCGCCACTGCTCCGACGCGTCACCGACCGAGCCGACCGTAATGGGTTTGTCGCCAAGGTCTGCAGGCACATCCGGCTGACCATTGCCGACGTCCAGATGCAGGGTGCTCTTCCCGGCCGCGTCCTCGACCCGCACGTACAGCAGATCGGGTGGGCGTTCCTTGTTCTCCGGGGGCTGCGGCAGCACTTCGGGCCGGCGCGCGCCCGGGGCGGCCCAGCCGTGGCTGGCCTCGGCCAGCTGGCGGTCCATGCGGTCCACCAGGACGTCACGCATGAGGGCTGTGACGCCGATGCCCGAGACCAGCAGCCCCAGGCCCGTCAGCGACACCAGCGCCAAGGCCAGGGTGGTACGCAGCGGAATGGCAGCGAGGCGGCGCGAGAGTGCCGCGCGCACACCGGTTTCGCGCGACGCAGGAACTCCGCCATCGCCCGGGGCCTGCTCGGTCATCGCGCGCCCGGCGCGCGCTGGGATTCCCGCATGACGTAGCCGACCCCGCGCAGGGTGTGGATGAGCCGATCCGGCCCGGTGTCGACCTTCTTGCGCAGATACGACACGTAGGTCTCGACCACCCCGACCTCACCGCCGAAGTCGTAGCGCCACACGTGATCCAGGATGCGCGGCTTGCTGAGCACGGTGCCCGCGTTGACCATGAAGTAGCGCAGCAGCGTGAACTCGGTCGGCGAGAGCGGCACCGCCTCACCCGCCTTCCACACCTCGTGGGTGTCGTCGTCCAGCTCGATGTCGGCGAAGCGCAGCCGCGAGCTCTTCTCCTCCACCGCGGTCCGCCCCGCCCGCCGCAGGATCACCCGCAACCGCGCCACGACCTCCTCGAGGCTGAACGGCTTGGTCACGTAGTCGTCGGCCCCCAGCGTGAGCCCGGTGACCTTGTCCTCCACCTCGTCCCGCGCGGTCAGGAACAACACCGGCGCGTCGATCCCGTCCGCCCGCAGCCGCCGCAACAACCCGAACCCGTCCATCCCCGGCATCATGACGTCCACGATCAGCGCGTCCGGCCGGAAACTCCGCGCCCGGTCCAGCCCCTCGGTCCCGCTCCCCGCCGTGGCGACCTCGAACCCCTGGAACCGCAGACTGACCGACAACAGCTCCACGATCATCGGCTCGTCGTCGACGACCAACACCTTGGCCTCGACGTCCCGCACAGACCCCACACCGCTCATACCCCCATCCTGCGTCCACCCCCGGTGATCTCCCTGGACCTTCCCTGTGAGTTTCCTGCGAGCCCCCGTTCCGGCCCGAGAGCGCACACTCGAACCATGCAACCGCTCTCGATCACCACCCGAGGCAGCGGCCCGCCCGTGATCCTCGTGCACGGCGGCGCGAGTCCGAGAACGACCTGGCGCGGCCTGGAACCCCTCACCACCCACTGGACCCTGCACTACGTCCACCGCCGCGGCTTCGGCGACAGCCCGCCCCCACCGAACGGGCGCCAAGATTTCGCCGTGGACGCCGACGACCTCGAACCTCTCTTCCGCACGCACCGCCCGCACGTGCTGGCCCACTCCTATGGGGTCCTGGGCACCCTCATAGCCGCCGCCCGCACCCCCGAATCCCTTCGCTCCCTGACCCTCATCGAGCCGCCTCTCTACTACTTGGCGCCCACCGACCCCGCGGTCGCCCACATAGAAGCCCTGGGCACCGAGGTCCTGACCCGCGGCCGCGACGCCGACCCCGCGATGCTCCGCGAGTTCCTCACCCTCGCCGGCGCCCCACCCGCCGAAACCCTGGAAGCCTCCGAACCCGCCCTGCACCGAGCCGCCGGGGCCCGCCTCCCCTCCGAGGCCCACCCCGACCTGACACCCCTACGAGAAGCCCGGGTCCCAGCTCTGGTCGCCTCCGGCGCCCACTCCCCCGCCCTGGAAACGATCTGCGACAACCTGGCCGAAACCCTCGCCGCCCGCCGCCTGCAGTCCCCCGGCGCAGGCCACTTCGTCCCCGCCGCACCAGGTTTCGCAGAAACCCTCCACAGCTTCCTCACCGAATGCGCCCCCACCTCGAAAACCCCCGAGCGCAATGCCGAAGGCGAGCCGAAAGGAAATAGCAACGCCTGATCTCGCGACCTTCGGGGTAACTCCCCGGGTACCCCCAGAACCCGGCCACGCGCGGAGGCGAGTCCGGGGATGAAACGCAACCGCCTCCCCAGCGACCGTAAAAGTCGCGGAGAGGCGGTCCAGAGCCCCCTGTCAGGATTGAACTGACGACCTTCGCTTTACAAGAGCGGTGCTCTACCACTGAGCTAAGGAGGCGGGAAAGCGGTGCCCATCATAACCGGGTAGGCCGGCTGCGCGGAAAAGCCGGGTCCCCAGGTGATTTCGACACTGTCGGGTCAGGGCCGAGCGGCGGCCGGACGGGGCTTGTGGCCCCGCCTCCGGCCGCGTTCGGAATCGTTCCCACGCAGTATCGGGTCAACCGCTCTTGTCAGGACTGCGCCGCCTGACGGGCCGCGTCATCGGCGGCCATGGCATCACGCAAGCTCTTGGGACGCATATCCGTCCAGTTCTTCTCGACGTACTCGACACACGCGGCGCGCGAGTCCTCGCCGAAGACGACTCGCCAACCCGCCGGGACCTCGGCGAAGGCGGGCCACAGCGAATGCTGCTCCTCGTCGTTGACCAGGACGAAGAACCGGCCGTCTTCGTCGTCGAAGGGATTGGTGCTCATTTCACCTCACTGGATACTGGCGCTGTGTACGGGAACGCTGACGGTTCGTCCGTCGACCACGGTAGGGCACCGCGGCGACGGGACTAGCCCCCGACGTTGATTCGACCCTAGCAAGGGTGGTGTTACGCCCGGGCGGTTACCTTCACGCGGCGAAGAATTCCAGCAGGATCTTGTTCACCGCTTCGGGTCGTTCCAGGTAGCCGAAGTGCCCGGCATCGGGGATCTCATGGTAGCGGGCGCCGGGGATGGCATCCGCCACCTCGCGGGACAAGTAGGGCGGGATCATGCGGTCATCGGCGAATCCGACCGACAGACAGGGCACGTTGATCGCCCGGTAGGCGGCGAGTCGATCGAAGTCGTGGTCCATGCGGCGCTGGGCGCGCACGCCCGGTTTGACCGGGCCGCCGGTGAATTCGAACAGGTCCAGCCAGTCGCGGGCGGCGTTGACGTCGGCCATGGTCGCCGGCGACAGGTTCATGAGCGCGGTCAGCGCGGCCTCGTACTTGGCGGGCAGCTGCACACCGGAGTCGTCGAGCGCGTGCTCACCGAGCGAGAGGGTGCGCTGGAACTGGTCCAGGCGGGCGTGCCCGGCCAGGAAGACGGCCTTGCGCACCAGGTCGGGCCGGGCCAGCGCGAGTTCCTGGGTGACCCGCGACCCCATGGACTGGCCCACGACCAGCGCCGGGCCCTCGTCCAGGAATTCGATGAGCGCGGCGGTGTCGCGCACCAGGTCGTCGATCGTCATCCCGTCGGCCGCCTCGTACGACGGTGCGATGCCGCGGTTGTCGAAGGTACAGACCCGATACCCGGCGGCCACCAGCGCGGGCACCTGATGCAGTTCCCACACCCGGCCCGGGCTCCCGGTGCCCATGATCATGACGACCAGCGGACCGCCGCCCTTGACGTCCGTTCCCCGGGCGCGGTCCCCCTTGACCTGGTAGTTCAGCGAGATTCCGTTCACCGTGGCCAACGGCATTGCGGCTACCCCTTCATCCGATTCGAGCGGCTGTTGCCTCTGCTCACCGTAGCGGTCGCGATCGCGGCCGGCTTCCGCACCGCTTGTCGACCTCACGTACCGCGATGTTTCAGATCCCCGGTCCGTTGCGTTTCCGGCTCGCTGTGAGCGCAGGGGTGCGGTCGGCGATACGCGGCCAGATACGATGGACTCCTCGATACTCGAGCAGAATTCCCCGAGAGGACGGCATGATGGCCGCGAAGAGCAGCGCAAACGACATCGCGGACGACGATCTGGAACCACTGGCCGACGAGACCGCGCGCCAGGCACAGCGCGTCGTGGCCGCCTACGCCACCGATGCGGACGAATGCCGGATGCTGCTCTCGATGCTGGGCATCGCTCCCCTTACGCGAGGCGAATGAGATCGTGAACCCGGACAGTTCGGGCGCCGGTTCCGGCTTCGTCGTCGTAGCCAATCGGCTACCGGTCGACCTGGAACGCCTGCCCGACGGCACCACACGATGGAAGCGCAGTCCCGGCGGCCTGGTGACCGCCCTGGAGCCGGTGCTGCGCAACAACAAGGGCGCCTGGGTCGGCTGGGCCGGCGTCCCCGATGTCGATATGGACCCGATCACCGAGGACGGGCTGGATCTGCATCCGGTGCCGCTGTCCTCGGAAGAGGTCGCCGACTACTACGAAGGTTTCTCCAACGCCACGCTGTGGCCGCTCTATCACGATGTGATCGTGCGCCCGGTCTACGACCGCAAGTGGTGGCAGGCGTACGTGCAGGTGAACCGCCGCTTCGCCGAGTACACCGCCAAGGTGGCCGCCGAGGGCGCCACCGTCTGGGTGCAGGACTACCAGTTGCAGCTGGTCCCCAAGATGCTGCGCATGCTCCGCCCCGATCTCACCATCGGCTTCTTCCTGCACATCCCGTTCCCGCCGGTCGAGCTGTTCATGCAGATGCCGTGGCGCACCGAGATCGTCGAGGGTCTGCTCGGCGCGGATCTGATCGGCTTCCATCTGCCCGGCGGCGCGCAGAACTTCCTCTACCTCGCCAGAAGGCTTGCCGGACAGCCGACTTCGCGCGGTAACGTGGGCGTGCGCTCGAAACTCGGTGTGGTACAGGTGGGTTTCCGCACCGTGCGCGTCGGCGCGTTCCCGATCTCCATCGCCTCGACCGAGCTCGACGAGTACTCCCGCCGTCGCGGCGTGCGGGAACGGGCCGCGAAAATCCGTGCGGAACTGGGCAATCCGAAGACGATCCTGCTGGGCGTCGACCGCCTGGACTACACCAAGGGCATCGACATCCGGCTCGCCGCGCTCGAAGAGCTGTTGCACGAGAACCGGATCGACCCCGCCGACACGGTGATGGTGCAGCTGGCCACGCCGAGCCGCGAACGCGTCGAGTCCTACAAGCAGATGCGCGGCGACATCGAGCGCCAGGTGGGCCGGATCAACGGCGAGTTCGCCCGGGTGGGCTATCCGGTGGTGCACTACCTGCACCGCCCCATCCCCAAGGAAGAGCTGGTCTCGTTCTTCGTGGCCGCCGACGTCATGCTGGTGACCCCGCTGCGGGACGGCATGAACCTGGTCGCCAAGGAGTACGTGGCCTGCCAGGGCGGTCTCAGCGGCGCCCTGGTGCTGTCCGAGTTCACCGGTGCGGCAGCGGAATTGCGTCAGGCATACCTGTGCAACCCGCACGACCTGGACAGCGTCAAGGACGCGATAGCGGGCGCCATCGAGGACGACCGCGACACCCGTCGCCGGCGGATGCGCTCGCTGCGCCGCCAGGTCCTGACCCACGACGTCGACCGCTGGGCCCGCGCGTTCCTGGACGCCCTGGCGCACGATCGGGTGGCGGGCAGCGCCCTGCTGACCGACGACGACGTCGATCCGGACATCAGCGGCTGACCCTCGCACCCCGCAGAGCGACGATGGTCCCTACCCGGCATCCGGGTAGGGACCATCTCGTTCGGGAGCGCTGTGGGCCGATGACGACGCGCTACGGCCGCGCACAGCCCTCGGGTCAGATCGGATCGACGTTGGCGACCAGCCAGCGCCCGTCCTGCTTGTCCAGGGTCACCTTGATCCGGCTCTGGATGTACGTACCGGTGGCGGGATCCTTGCCGACGCTCTTCTGGTTCAGGAACACCATCACCTCGGAGTGATCGGCGGTCGTGCTCATGACGCCGGTCGCCTGGATGGTCGCGGTGACGATGAGTTCCTTGCTCTTCGCCGAGGGCGCGATGTTCTCCCGCACGACCATCTCCCAGTCCTTCTGGAAGTCCGGGGTCATGTCGTCGACGACCTTCGCCATCTGGGCGTCGACGGACTGGAAGCTGTAGCCGAACATGCCCTCGGCGGCCCGGCGCGCCACCACCATCGACTCTTCGCGGGCATCCTCGGACTGGCTCTCCTGCCACGAGGAGTAGCCGCTGAAACCGGCCAGGACGAGACTGACGATCAGCAGGGCCGCGGCTCCGATGAGGACCTGCAGACTGCGCGATGTGCGGATCAAAACACCATCTCCATCCCGGTCACCGACAGCTTGCCGCCATCGTCCTTGCCGATGGTCACCCGGAAGCGGTACTGGCGCTGCTGCTCGCCGTCGACGCCGGCGTTGGTGAGCACCTGCTTCACCGCGACCAGCACGATCGCGGCGTGGTCGTCGGAGCTCTCCAGCGCGGTCGCGACGACCTCGCCCTTCACCTTGACCTGGGCCTTCTGGATGAGTTGCGAGAACTCGTCCTTGCGGCTGGCCAGGTCGGCGGCGAAGTCACCCGAGGTGACCTCGAGCGCCTTGGCGAAATCCTCGGGCGCCGACTCACCGTTGATGTTCACGATGGTGGTCATGGCCTGCTTGGCGAACTGGGTGTACTCGGTCCGCTGCGCTTCCAGGTCGGACGCCGAATTGCGTTCGAAGAGAAAGAAACCCGTCGCGCCGAGCGCGGTGAGGGACAGCACGACGCACACCGCCGCGACGATCTTCATCCAGGTGGGTCCGGAAGCGGCCGAAGCGACTGCGGGCGCTTCGGATTCTTCGGACTCCTCGGAATCGGCGGAGTCGGCGGGTGCGGGGGCCTTGTCGAGCCGCACCGTGCTGTCGGAGGTGTGCTCGGCATCCGGGATCGCGGCCGCGGCGGCAGGCTCCGGCGCGGCCGCGGGCTCCACAGCCGTGGCGGCGGGCTCCGCCTCCACGGCAGCGGCCTCCGCGGCCGACCCCGCCCCCGCGGCGGCCGGCGCGGCCGCCACGGGATCGGTGTCGGGTGTCTCGGAATCGAGCGCCCGCGAGGCGATCTCCCCCTCTTCGGGCGGTGGGCCTTCCGAACGCACCGCGCGCCGCCGAGAGCGGTTTCTCACCCCGCTGGTTTCACTCATTTCAACTGCTCCTGCACCATTGCTGTCAAGGTCGGCGGAACTATCCCGGATCCGTCCGGGCCGATGTTGCCCAGACGATACGTGCGATTGTCCGGTCCCAAGAAGGTCCCGCTGTTGGGATCGTACGAGCGCGACTCGAACGAGGCTGGTTGGGTACCCCCTGCGGGCTGCTGACCTGCGCCGGCGTCACCGCTCGGCTCGGTGCTGGGCGCGCCCGGCGCGTCCTTTTCGAAGGGCAGCGGCATGTTGCCCTCGGGCACGTAGCCCTCCGGGTCGCGGCAGAGTTCCGGGGTCGGCGCACGCTTGCCGGGGAATTCCATACACGGGGTATTCCGAATACCGCGGACCGCGTAGGGCGCGTCCTGCGGCACCTTGCAGTAGAGATTGTCCGGGGTCGGCGGCGCGTCGACCAGCGAGGCGTCGCGGCGGTCGTTGGGCGAGAGGAAGCCGACGGTGCAACCCGCCGGATCACCGACGCTGATCATGAAGTCGACCATGGCGCCGTATTCGAGGGGGCCACTGGTGGCTGCCGTGAGCAGCGCCGCGATCAGCGGCGGGAAGACCACCAGCAACTGCTCGACACTCGCGTCGTAGATGTAGCTGACCTGTCCGATGCTGACCAGGTTCCGGGCCAGCAGCGGCAGCGTCGGCTGCAACTGGTTGAACAGGTCGGTGGCGCTGGCCGCCGCGCCGGGCACCTTGTCGATGACGCTGCGCAGGGCCGGATCATGTTCGCGGAGTTGATCGGTGAGCGTCGCCAGATCCTTGGTCCAGCTCCGGATGGCGGCATCGGACTCGACCTGGGTGTCGAGCAGCGGCCCGATCTTCTCGATCAGATCCTTGGTGGCCTGGGTGTTGTTCTTGGCCTCCTGCACCAGCAGTGACGCGGAGTCGAGGAAGCGCTGCAGGTCCGGGCCGGCGCCGTCGAAGGCCACGAAGGCGTCGTCGATGACCTGGCGCAGCTTGGTGTCCGCGACGCTGTTGAGCAGCCGGTCGGTCTGATCGAGGAGCGTGCCGACGTCCTGCGGCAGCTTGGTGCGCTCCACCGGGATGACCGAACCGTCGGAGAGGTTGCCGCCCTGGGGATCCGGTACCGGCACCAGGTCGACGTACTGCTCGCCGATGGCCGACACGCTGCGGACCACGGCGGTCACGTCGGACGGAATCTTCTGGTCGCTGTCGACGGTGAGCTCGGCGTCGACTCCCTCGGGAGTCAGCCGGACCTCCTTCACCTTGCCGACATTCATGCCGCGGTAGGAGACGTTGGCGTGCTCGTAGAGCCCGCCGGTGGCGCTCAGCTGGACCGTGACGCCGTAGACGCCGATGCCGAACGCGGCGGGCAGCTTCACATAGACGCCCGACATGACGGCCAGGCCGATCACCGTCAAGACGGAGAAGATCGCGAGCTGGATCTTGACGAATCGAGTGAGTTTCACTGTCCATCCCCTTGCGGAACGGTGAGCCCCGGAATGGGGGGCAGGCCGGGAATCGCGCCCAGGCCGGGAATCGTCTGCACCTCGGCCGGATTCTGCTGGAAGGGAGCAGTTTTCGGATCGATGGGCGGACCGTCGGTGCCGCCGATCGATCCGAGCGCGCCCTCGATGCCCGAAGCACGCGGCCCGAGAGCGGTTCCGGTGAACAGGTTCTTCTGCAGGCGGGCGGTGGTGAGGTCGAAGACCATCTTGACGTTCAGGTAGTCGCCGCGGACCGCACCGTCCAGCGCGTGCATGGGGAACGGGAAGGTCAGCAGCATGCCGAGGGCCTTCGTGAGATTGCCTCCGGTGTCGGCGATCTGCTGGACCACCGGCCACAGATTCGCCAGATCGGCCTTCAGCGAGTCGCCGCCCTCGGCGACGAACTTGGACACCACGTCACCCAGATTCGCCAGCGCGGTCAGCGTCGAGGTGATGTTCTCGCGCCGATCCGCGAGCACGGTGAGCGCGGGGTGGATGTTGTCGATGGCCGAGGCCAGCCTGTCCTGCTGCTGCGCGAGGATGCCGGAGAAGCGGTCGAGCCCGCCCATCGCGGCGATGATGTCCGCGGTCTGGGCGTCGAGCGTCGTGACGAGAGTGTTCAACTGCGGCAGCAGTTCCCGGATCTCGTCGGTGCGCCCGGTGAAGGCCTTGTTCAGTTCCCCGGTGATGTTCTCCAGCTGGCTGATGCCGCCGCCGTTGAGCACGACCGACAGCGAGGACAGCGTCTGCTCCGTGGTCGGGTAGGCGCCGGCGCGTTCCATGGGAATGACGTCGCCGGCCCGCAACTCACCGCTGGCCGCGGTGTCGGTCGGCGGCGCCAGCTCCAGGTGATTGGAGCCGAGCAGACTGGTCTGCCCGATCTTCGCGGTCGCGTTGGCGGGCAGCTTGACGCCCTTGTCCAGGCTCAGGGTGACCAGCGCGTGCCAGCCCTCCACCTCGACGCCGGTGACGGCGCCGACGGTGACGTCGTTGACTCGAACCGGGGAATTACGGGTCAGGGTGGTGACATTGGGCATCTGCACCTTGACCTCCCACGCACCCTCGCCGCCGCCGGCCGCGCCGGGCATCGGCAGGGAGTTGAGTCCGTCGAACTGACAGCCCGTCGTCCCCAGCGTGATGGCGATACCGATCGCCAGACCGCCCGCGCACTTGCGCATCGGAGTGGTCCTCATCAGTTACCTCCCGGAACGGCCAACTCGGCGAGGGAATTCGGAACGCTGACCTGACCGGCCTTGGGCTGATTCCGCGCCCGCTCTTCGAGTTCCGGTGTGGTGTAGGCGATCTGGTCGGGCGTCGCGCCCGCGGCGGTCGCCGGGCTGAGCATGAACGGCAGGTAGTTCATCGTCATGTTCGACAGCGCGGGGCCCAGGGTCTGGGCGCACAGGTCCGCCGACTTGTCCGAGCTCTCGCGAGCCGCGGCGCGCACCGATCCGCAGAGGAAGCTGAGTGGATCGGCGAAGTTGGTGATGACCGGGTAGCCGGTGAGGCTGCCGGTATTGGGCTTGTACAGCTGGTAGAAGTTCACCAGCGCGGTGGGCCCGGAGTGCAGCAGGCGCTCGACCTGCGGCTGCTTCTCGACCAGGATGCCGGTGACGTCGGCGAGCCGCTGCAGATCCTCGGTGAGCCCGTCGCCGTGGCTGTCGATGAATCGCTTCACGTCGCTGACCGCGCTGTCCAGGTTGTCCAGTCCCACACCGAGATCGGTGGACACGTTGGCCAGGACCTGCGACACCGAGGCCAGCCGGCCACCGAACTGCACGATCTGATCGTTGCTCTTGGAGATGACGTCGACGAACTGCTGCAGGTTGCGAATCGTCGCGAACAGGTCGGTACGACCGTCGGACAGCGTCGTCAACGCCCCGGACAGCTCCCGCAGCGTGTTACGGAAGGCTTCACCGTTGCCGTCGAGGTTGTTCGCGGCGGTGTCGACGAAACGACCGAACGAGCCCTGCTCGTCTTCACCGACCGGACCGAGAGTGGTTGCCAGCTTGGACAATTCGGCCTTGATGTCATCCCACTCGACCGGGATGGCGGTGCGTTCGATCGGGATGGTCCCGCCGTCCTTCAGCTCGGGGCCACCCGTGTAGGCGGGAGCGAGCTGGACGAATCGGGCCGAAACCAGGGACGGGGAGATCAGCACGGCTTTGGCGTCGGCCGGCAGCTCCACGCCGCGGTCCACGGTCATCTTGACCGCGACCCGGTCCTTGCCGGGCTCGACCGAATCGATGGTGCCGACCTTCACGCCGAGCACCCGCACCGAGTCGCCCGCGTACAGGCCGCTGGTGGAGGGGAAGTACGCGGTGATCTGCTTGGTGCCGACCTTGGTGACCGTCGTGTATCCGGCGAAGGCCAGGGCGGCCACCGCCACCACGACTATCGCGATGAGTCCCGCGCGCGGCAGTTTGCCGAGAGTGGTTCGCACTGCGTTCATTTATCCGGACCGACCTTTCCTGGACCGACGCCGAGGGTGCTCAACATCTCCTGCAGCGCCTGCGGCACGTTCTCCGGCCACACCATGGCGTCCACCAGCACCTCCAGCGACGAGCTGGAGAAGTTCGAGATATAGGCCTGGAAGTAGGGGCCGGAGCCGACCTGCTCACCCAGTGCGCCCGCGTAGGGGCCGACCGCGTCCAGCGCGTCCTTCAGGTCCTGTTCGTTCCTGGTCAGGATGTCCAGGACCGAGTTCAGCTTCTCCAGCGTCGGACCGAGTTCGGCCTCGTTGTCGTTCACGAAACCGGTCAGCTGCTGGGCCAGTCCGTTCACGTACACGACGAGCTGGCTGATCGCACTCCGGCGCGCCTCCAGCTCACCCAGCAGCGAATTGCCGTCGACGAGCAGCGAATTGATCTTCTGGGCGCGGTCCGAGAGCACCTTGGTCACGCCCTGGGCGCGACCGAGCAGATCGGTCAGCGCCTGATCGCGCGAGTTGATGCTGCGCGACAGGGCGGTGATGCCGTCGAGCGCGCTGCGCAGCGGGGCCGGCGTATCGGCGAACGTGACCGACAGGGTGTCCAGGGTCTTGTTGACCTGGTCCATGTCCAGATCCTTGACGGTCGTGGACAGATCGCCGAGCGCGTCGTTGAGGGAATAGGGAGAGGTGGTGCGCTCCAGCGGAATCGGATCGTTCTTATTGATGGATCCGCCGCCGCTCGGGGTGACCTCCATCGACTTGCGGCCCAGCACCGTATTGGTCTTGATGGCCGCGGTCGTCTTGTTGCCCAGCGGGATCGACTCGTCGAGGGTGAAGCGCACGCGCACCTTGGCCCCGTCCAGCGAGACCTCGTCCACGCGGCCGGATTTCACACCGGCCACCTGCACCTGGTCACCGTCGACGAGACCGCCCGCGTCGGCGAAGTAGGCCACGTACTCGGCCCCGGACTTGATCAGGGGCAACCGGTCGAACTGCAGGGAGCTCAGCGAGACAGTCACGGCCAGCACGATGCCGACGACACCGATATTGACCGTGGACAGGCGATTCGTATTCATGGCTACTTGGCGCACCTTCCATAGCCGGTCTGGCCGCCGGGCGTGGCCACCAGCATCGGCTTACCGTCGGGCCCGTCGAGCAGGATGTCCGTTCCACACACGTAGATGTTCAGGAACGAACCGTAGGAACCGATGCGGACCAGCTTCTTGTAGGTCTCGGGCAGGTTCTGGATGATCCACTCGAGCTCACCGCCCTGGTCGTCCAGCACCGTCGCCGCGCGGCCGAGCTGCTGCACGGTGGCCTTGAGATCGGGCCGGGCCTGCTGCAGCAGATCGGTGAGATCACCGGTGGCGCCGGCCAATCGCGGCAGCGCGTCACCGATCGGGTCCTTGTCCGCGGCCAGGCCGCTGACCAGTCGCTGCAACTCGTCGAGGGTGTTGCCGAAGGCCTCGTCGCGCTCGTCGATGGTGCTGAGCACCGTCTTCAGATTCTCGATCACGCTGCCGATCAGCGCGTCCCGCTCGCCGAGCGTCTTGCCGAAGGAGCCGCCGCTGTTCAGCAGCGACACCAGCGTGCCGCCCTGGCCCTGGAAGACCTGGACCAGCGCCTCGGTGAGGTCGTTCACCTGCGCCGGGTCCAGACCGCGCAGCAGCGGCTTGAACCCGCCGAGCAGCATGTCCAGATCCAGCGCCGGCTTGGTGCGATCGGTGCCGAGGGTGCCGCCGGACGCCAGGGTCTGCGCCCCGCCGTCACCCTCGAGCAGCTCCATGTAGCGGTCGCCGACGAGGTTCTCGTAGCGGATCGCGGCCTCGGTGGAGGTGTACAGCTTGTACTTGCGATCCACGTCGAACTCGACGTGCGCCAGCTTGTCCTTGCCGACGTACACGTCGGTCACGGTGCCGACCGGAACGCCGGCGATCCGCACCTTGGACCCGGGCAGAATGCCCGAGGAGCTGGTGAAGATGGCGTTGTAGCTGTGCTCCCGGGAGAAGCGCATCTGGCTGAAGATCACGCCCAGCATGGCGAGCACGAGCAGCATGACGACGGTGAACAGACCGAGTTTCACGGTCACGGCACGGGGTTTGAAGCTCATTTGCGCACCCCCGGAATCCCGCCGAACAACCACTCGAAGACATTGCTGTTGAAGTACGGCTCGGTCACCGGCTGGAACACATTCCCCTCGGCGGTATCGGTCACCAGGTACTTGGGATGGACACCGGGCACGTTGTCGAGCACGCCCTCGCAGTGCGGACCGCCGGTGGCGTTCACCTTGGGCAGATCCTGCGGGTACTTGTACGGCTCACCGCCCGGCATGGCGCCGGCGTTCATCGTGACCGCCGCGTACCGGCCGCCGAAGATGTCGTTGACGATCTCCATGTTGCTGCCCACCCCGACGAGGGTGCAGAAGATCGCCGAACGGTACTCGTGGAGTGTCGAGATGGGCTGCTTCAGCAGGTTCAGGGCCTGCGCCAGCGGTGCCGTGCTCTCCTCGAGAACCGGTGTCGCGGTATCCGCGAGCCCGGTGAGGCCGAGCAGCATGGCGTCCAGCTGACGCTGCTTGTCGACCAGCGTCGCCGCGGTGACCTGCATGTTGTCGGTGGTCCGCAGCAGATCCGGCACGGTGTCGGCGTAGATCCCGGTCACCGCGGTCGTCTTGCGCAGATCCTCCTGCAGCGTCGGCAGGCTCGGGTTGATCTCGCGCAGCATCGCCTCGGCGTCCACCAGGGTCTGGCCCAGCTGGTCACCGCGGCCCTGCAGCGCCGAGCCCAGCGCGGTCAGCGTCGCGTTCAGCTTCTCGGGCTGCACCATGGCCAGCACATCGTTGAGGTGCTGGAAGATCGTGTTGAACTCCACGGTGACCACGTCGGCGCGCACCGTGGCGCCCGGCGCGAGCGAGCCCGAGGCATTCTGCGGCGCAACGAAATTGATGTACTTGGCGCCGAAAACGGTGGTGGATCGAATATCCACGAGCGCGTTGGCCGGGACCATCTTCAATTTTTCCGGATCGACGGCCAATTCGATGTCGGCGCCGTCGGAAGTATTGGTAATTCCGGTAACCCGGCCGATCTCGACGCCGCGAATCTTGACTTTGGCGTCGGGGTCCAGGACCAGACCCGCGCGCGGCGCGGCAACGGTCACCTTGGCGGTGTTCTCGAAACCGCCGGAGAACATCACCATGCAGATCGTGACCACTCCGGCGAGGAGCACAACCATGCCCAGGCCGGCGAGACGAATGAACCAGCCTTGTTCGAGAGGCCGTTTGGGCCTTGGTTTTTCAACGAAGGGCGCGCCGATCGGGCTCGCCACTCTGTCGTGTTCTGTCACCATGTCGTCGTCGCCCTACCCGGAGAGGTGGAAATTGCCGGAGGTGCCATAGATGGCAAGTGAGATCAGCAGCGTCACCATCACGACCGCGACCAAGGAGGAACGCACGGCATTACCCACCGCGACGCCGACGCCGACCGGACCGCCGGAGGCGTGGTAGCCGTAGTAGGTGTGGATCAGCATGACCGCGATGGCCATGAAGATCGCCTGTGCGAACGACCAGAGGATGTCGCTGGGGATCAGGAAGGTGTCGAAGTAATGGTCGTAGACACCCGCCGACTGTCCGTAGATGACGACGGTGGCGAAACGACTCGCGAGGAAGGAGGCGATGACGGCCAGGGAGTACAGCGGAATGATGGCCAGAATGCCCGCCAGAATGCGCGTTCCGATGAGGAACGGCACCGGGCGGATGGCCATGACCTCCAGGGCGTCGATCTCCTCGGACACGCGCATCGCGCCCAGCTGCGCGGTGGTTCCGGCCCCGAGGGTCGCCGCCAGGCCGATTCCCGAGATGACGGGCGCCGCGATGCGCACGTTGATGAAGGCGGCGAAGAAGCCGGTCAGAGCCTCCACGCCGATGTTGCCGAGCGAGCTGTAGCCCTGCACGGCGATGGTGCCGCCCGCCGCGAGGGTCAGGAAGCCGACGATGACGACGGTGCCGCCGATGACGGCCAGAGCGCCTGTGCCCATGGAGATCTCGGCGATGAGCCGGATCGTCTCGGTGCGGTAGTGCACCAGGGCCTTGGGCACCGAGGCGATCGACTGGCCGTAGAAGACAGCGTGTTTACCGACCGAATCGAGGCTGTCGGTCGTGCGCTTCACCCGGCGCGTCACCCGGGGGAAGCGGGAGGTGATTACGAAGGCCATCCGGTCACCGAGCCGTGAACTTGATGCCGACGGCCGTGACCACCACGTTGATGACGAACAGCGCCATGAAGGCGAAGACGACGGTCTGGTTCACCGCGTCGCCCACGCTCTTGGGACCGCCCTTGACGGTCAGTCCCAGGTAACACGCCACCAGGCCCGCCACGAGCCCGAACAGCGTCGCCTTGACCTCGGAGATGACCAGCTCGGGCAGATGCGTCAGCAGCGTGATGCCGTTGACGAACGCGCCGGGGTTGACACCCTGCAGGAACACCGAGAACAGGAAGCCGCCGAGGATGCCGATGGTGCAGACGAGCCCGTTCAGCAGCATGGCCACGAACATGGACGCGAGCACGCGCGGAACCACCAGGCGCTGCACCGGGTCGATGCCCAGTACGCGCATGGCGTCGATTTCCTCGCGGATGGTGCGTGCGCCGAGGTCGGCGCAGATGGCGGTCGCGCCCGCGCCCGCCACGATGAGCACGGTGACCATCGGCCCGACCTGGGTGACGGCGCCGAAGGCGGCGCCCGCTCCCGCCAGGTCGCCGGCGCCGATCTCGCGGAGCAGGATGTTCAGCGTGAACTGAACCAGCACCGTGAAGGGAATGGCCACGAGCAACGTGGGTGTGATGGAGACGCTGGCGATAAACCAGGCCTGATCGACGAATTCGCGTCGCTGGAATGGTGGCCGCACCGCGGCGCGAGCGACGTCGCCGGCGAGTTCGAAGAACCCCCCGACCGCCCGCAACGGTACAGCGAGGACATCATTCATTCCCGCGATTCCTCCTGCCCTGCCTAGCTATAGCTCCCGAGATCTGAATGTGATCTCGGTCCCGCCCAGAGATTAGAACACGTTCTCGCACCGTCTGGGAAGGTTTCAAGGGTTTTGAACTGGGGATCTTTCTGAACTCGTGTCCAGTTTTGGAAACACGTTCATCTGCAGTTCCGACCCAGATGTGTGACGCCTTTGTGAGACGTCACACACACAGAACCCATTCCTACCAACTCTTGGTCACATGATCAACCAAGCAATCAACCAAGCAGCCGGGCGCTACGGCCCGGCTACCGCCGAATAAGGGTGTACTAACCGAGATCCATCAGGGCCGATGCGGAAAACGTAGCGTCCGAACCGCGTTCGGCGAAGTACCCGCCCAGTGTGTCCGCGAGATTCGCGGTGCTCCATTCACCGTCGGCGTCGAAACGACGTTCCACGACAGGGGCGGCCATGAGCGCTACCATCGGCCCGTAGACGACGAACAACTGTCCGTTGACGGCGTCGGCGGCCGGGGAGGCCAGGAAGGTCACCAGGCGCGCCACATGGTCGGGAGAGAGCGGATCCGGGCCCTCTTCCGGAGCCGCGGAGAAGACCTTCTCCGTCATGGAGGTCCGCGCGCGCGGGCAGATGGCGTTGGCACGGACACCGAAGGCCGACAGCGACCGCGAGGCCGACAGTGTCAGGGCGGTGATGCCCGCCTTGGCCGCGCCGTAGTTCGCCTGTCCCGCGGGCCCGAGCAGCCCGGCCTCGGACGAGGTGTTCACGATCCGGCCGTAGACGGGCGCGCCGGCTTCCTTGGACTTGGCCCGCCAGAACGCGCCCGCGTTGCGGGTCAGCAGGAAGTGGCCGCGCAGATGCACCGCGATCACCGCGTCGAAGTCCTCGTCGGACATGTTGAAAAGCATCTTGTCGCGGGTGATGCCGGCGTTGTTGACGATGATGTCCAGCCCGCCGAAGGTCTGTTCGGCGGTGCTGATCAGCGCGTCGGCGGTGGACCGCTCGGCGATGCTGCCCGCGACGAACTCGGCCTTGGCGCCGAGGGCGCGGATATCGGCGAGGGTCGCGCTCACCGCGTCGTTCTCGGCCAGGTCGTTGACAATGATCGAAGCGCCGGCGCGGGCCAGCTCCAGGGCTTCGGCCCGGCCCAGGCCGGCGCCCGCGCCGGTGACGATGGCCACCCGGCCGGCAAGACTCACATCAGATTCGCTCACCGGCCGACTCTAGAACGTGTTACACCCGACGAGCAAGGCCGGTTTCAGACGATCTTGAGCGCCGCTTTCGGGCACTGCGCCACGGCGGTCTCGACATCGGACTCGCTACCGGCCGGTACCTCCGCGCCGACGATGTGGAGGACATCGTCGTCATCGAGATCGAACACGTCAGGTGCGATTCCGACGCAGATTCCGTTCGCCTCGCACTGGTCGAGATCAACAGTGACCTTCATAGCCAACTCCTTTGCACAACAGTGGGGCGAGCGTAACAACACCACCGGTGCGAGGGGTAGCAAGTGCGGCCTTACAAGCGCCGATACTGGAACAAGTTCCACCTGCTGTGCCATGATCGGCAGAACCCTGACACGAAGGCTAGAGGTGCCCATATGCGGATCGCATACACGCCGCAACAGGAACAGCTGCGCGCTGAGCTGCGTGAGTATTTCGCCCGTCTGATCACTCCGGAGCGGCGGGAAGCACTCTCGGCACAGACCGGTGAGTACGGCGAAGGCAATGTCTACCGCGAGGTCGTCGAGGAGATGGGCCGCGACGGCTGGCTCGCCCTGGGCTGGCCGAAGGAGTACGGCGGCCAGGATCGGCCCACGATGGATCAGCTGATTTTCACCGACGAGGCGGCCATCGCGGGCGCGCCGGTGCCGTTCCTGACCATCAACTCGGTCGCGCCGACCATCATGCACTACGGCACCGAGGAGCAGAAGAAGTTCTTCCTGCCCAAGATCGCCGCCGGCCAGTTGCATTTCGCCATCGGCTATTCCGAGCCGGGCGCGGGCACCGACCTGGCCTCGCTGCGCACCGGCGCGGTCCGCGACGGTGACGACTGGGTCGTCAACGGGCAGAAGATGTGGACCTCGCTCATCGCCTACGCCGACTACGTCTGGCTGGCCGTGCGCACGGACCCGAGTGCCAAGAAGCACAAGGGCATCTCGATGTTCATCATGCCCACCGACGCCGAGGGCTTCTCCTGGACGCCGGTGCACACCATGGCGGGCCCGGACACCAGCGCCACCTACTACCAGGACGTGCGGATCCCGAACTCGGACATGGTCGGCCCGGAGAACGGCGGCTGGGCGCTGATCACCAACCAGCTGAACCACGAGCGCGTCGCGCTGACCTCGGCCGCGCCGCTGCAGCTGGCCGTCGCGCAGACCACCGAGTGGGCGCGCAACACCAAGGCCGCCAATGGTTCCCGCGTGATCGACCAGGAATGGGTGCAGGTCGCCCTGGCCCGCGTGCACGCCAAGGTCGAGTTCCTCAAGCTGCTGAACTGGGAGCTGGCCTCGGGCGCCGACGCCGGCGCCGCCCCGCGCCCCTGGAACGCCTCCACCTGCAAGGTGTACGGCACCGAACTGGCCACCGAGGCCTACCGCGCGCTCATGGAGGTGCTCGGGCCGCAGGGCTACCTGCGCCAGGATTCCGCGGGCGCGCAGCTGCGCGGCCGGCTCGAGCGCATGCACCGCGCCTGCCTCATTCTGACCTTCGGCGGCGGCACCAACGAGGTGCAGCGCGACATCATCGCCATGACCGCCCTCAAGCAGCCCGCCGCCGCGCGCTGACACGAAACCTAGGTACCCATCATGGATTTCACTCTTACCGAGGCGCAGCAGGACCTGGCCCGACTGACCGCCGAGGTCACCGGCAAGCTGGTCACCGCCGACCGGCTGCGCGAACTGGACAAGAACACCGACGCCGCCGGTGCGCGCACCGTGCGCTTCGACGACGGCCTGTGGGGCTCGCTCGCCGAGACCGGCGTGCTGGCAGCGGCGCTGCCGGAAGCGGTGGGCGGCAGCGATTTCGGCGTGCTGGAGCAGACCGCGATCCTGCGTGAGCTCGGCAAGTCCGTCGCGCCGGTGCCGTATCTGTGGTCGATCGTGCTCGGCGCGGGCGCGCTGGCGAAGTTCGGCGACGAGGCCCAGCGGGCCGTGGCCGCGCAGGCCGCGAGCGGCGAGGTCATCCTCACCGCCGCGCTGTCCGAGGAGCGTAACTGGGAGCCGGCCGCCCCGGCCACCACCGCGGCCGACAACGGCGGCTGGCAGCTCACCGGCCTCAAGACCGGTGTGCCGTTCGCCCGCCAGGCCGCCCGCATCCTGGTCTCCGCCAGTGTCGACGGCGCGCCCGCGGTGTTCCTGGTCGATGCCGCCGACGCCTCGGTGCGCATCGAGGATCAGATCATCACCGACCGCTCCCCCGCCGCCGAGGTGGAATTCGCCGGTACCCCGGCCGAATTGGTCGGCACCGTGGAGCAGGGCGCCGAGATCCTGAACTGGCTGCTCGAGCGCGGCTGGCTCGGCCTGGCCGCCACCCAGCTCGGCACCGTGGAGAAGGGCCTGGAACTGGTCGCGGACTACGCCCGCGAGCGCGAGCAGTTCACCCGCAAGATCGGCAGCTTCCAGGCCGTGGCCCAGCGGCTGGCCGACGCCTACATCGACGTCCAGGGCGTGCGCCTGGCCGTCCAGCAGGCCGCCTGGCGCCTGGCCGAGGACCTCCCCGCCGCCGCCGAGGTCCACACCGCGAAGTTCTGGGCCGCCGAGGCCGGCCACCGCGTGGCCCACACCGTGGTCCACGTCCACGGCGGCGTCGGCATCGACCGCGACCACATCGTGAACCAGTACTTCACCGCCGCCAAGCACAACGAGTTCGTCCTCGGCGGCGCGAACGATCACCTCCGCGCCCTCGGCGCGATCCTCGCGGAGCCCGCGAACTGACTTTCGCCTGAGAACCGAAAGATAAAGAGCGGCGGCACTTCCGGGTGCCGCCGCTCTGTCGTGTGCCGCCGGGGCGAAACGATCGAGGGCGAACGGCGCCGACTTCCGAAGACCGGAACGGCCGCCGCTCAGGTCGCGGGCGCGGGATCGGCACATCGCTTGCGCTAGGGCACCAACGGTCCCGCGAGTACCCGCTCCCCCGCGGCGCGGTCGCCGGTCCAGGTGAACTCGGGGCCGGCGGCGGGCTTGCGGCCCCACAGGGCCAGCAGCAGATCCGATGCGGGGCCGGACAATTCGACGGCGGATGCGCCGGGGCCGTAGGTCCAGGTGCGGTCGGCGTCGGTGGCGCGGACCGTCAGGGCCGCTGCGGGTTCGGGGGCCAGGCCGCGGGAGACCATGCGGGGGGCGAAGAGTTCGAAGACCTCGGTGATGCCGTCGGTCGCGAGGGCGAGGTCGAAGGGCTCGGGTTTGCCGAGGGCGGCCTGGGCGTCCCACAGGTGCATCAGGGTTTCCTGAGCGCGACGGCGGCGCCAGAAACCGACATTGCGGGGCATCGCGCTGGTGAAGGTCCAGGCGGGGGTCTCCGGGTCCGCGGACAGGGACTCGACTATCGCGGCGGCGCTGGCGTCGAAGGCCGCGCGCAGGCCCTCGGCATCGCGGGGCGCGGGCTCGCCGCGGTGATCGCCGCGGCCTTCCGCCACAGCGGTCACGACCCACCGATTGCCCTGCACCAGGTGGTCGGTGAGGTCGTAGAGGGTCCACTCGCCGCACGAGGGCACCGGCGCGGTGAGATCGGCGTCGGGGGTCAGGAGCGCGCCGTAGGCGGTGAGCTTGTCGCGCAGTACCGGCAAGAAGTCCATGCGCCTCACGCTAATCGCGCGGGGCCGCGCCCGCGCGGGTTGTCGCGATGATCAGGACTCGAACTCGCGGATGTGCGCGATGCGCTCGGCCACCGGGCCAGGGTGATCGGGCGAGGGCTCGAGCTCGCGCATGAGCAGATCGCCCATGGCGTCGCGCCGGATCACCCGCCCCAGTTCGGCGGCGGATCGATAGAGCGCCGGGGTGCGCAGCGCGCGGCGGACCGCGGCGGCGATGCGCTGCGGAGTCGCGGTGCGGTGCAACAGGATCGCCGCGCCGTGCGCCCGCGCGCGAGCCGCGATGTCGGCGTCGTCCCGCCCGTGCGGCAGTACCACCGCGGGCAGATCGGCGGCCAGCGCCTTGAGCAGGGTGCCGTGCCCGCCGTGCGTGATGACCAGGCTGGCGTGCCGCATGACCTCGTGATGCGGCGCCGCCGCCAGCACCCGCACGTTGGCCGGCGCGACGATGTCCAGCGGGGAGACCGCGGGCCCGGTGGTGATCACCCCGCGCACCGGCAGCCTGCCCAGACCGTCGGCGATGCGCTGCAGGCACTCGGTCTGCCCCGCGAACGTGGTGGACAGCGACGCCAGCACGAGCGGGTCCCCTCCGTCCGGAACCTCCCAGTCCGTCTCCAGACTCCAGTGCGGATCGTCCAGGATCGGACCGGCCCAGCGCACCCCGTCGGGCCGCTGCGCGGGGAAATCGAAAGCCTCACTGGACAATACGAGCTGCCGATACGCCAGCCGCGCCTGATCCTGATAGTGCGCCAGCCGTTCCAGCCCGAACCCCGCGCGTAGCGCGTTGAGCTGGGGTAGCAACTCCTCGTCCCAGCGCCGCTGCACCAGACCGCCCACCACGCGATCACGCCAGCGGGTCACCGGCCCGTGCGAGAGCCCGAAACCCGACCCGGGCGGCGGCGCGCCCTCCATCGGCAGCGGATAGATCCCCGGAATCAGGACCACGAACGGCACCTCGCAGGCCTGCGCCGCGACCATGGCCCCGAAGGCGAAATACGAGGCCAGCACCATGTCGGGCCGGTCACCGTCGATCTCGTCGGCGATGTCGCGCGCGAAACCCGCGCCCGCGCGCGGCCGCAGCCGGGCGCCGGTGGCGGTGATCGCCTCGGTCAGCGACTCCTCGGCCAGAACGGTCACGCGATGCCCGCGAGCCACGAGGCGGCGCACCACCCCCAGTTCCGGCGGCACCGTACCGCCGCTGCCGGTGAGCGCGACCAGGTAGCTGTATTTCATCAGGCACCTCCTGTTGGTCACTCTGTCACGGTCGAGCCGTACGCGACCGACCGATGACCAAATCGTGTGTCACAGACCACCTCGCGAGCGGCCGATGAGTTTCCCGTGCCCGGTTCGTCACTACCTACGAAACGCGCACACGCAACCGGATTGCGGAGGAAAGGAACACCACCATGGCCAGCAAGATGATTTTCATCAATCTCCCCGTCGCCGACCTCGACAAGTCCAAGGACTTCTACGAGGCGCTGGGCTGGAAGGTGAACCAGGACTTCACCGACAGCAACGCCGCCTGCATCGTGATCGACGACAATATCTGCCTCATGCTGCTGACCAAGGAATTCTTCCCGACCTTCAGCAAGCGTCCCCTGGCCGACACCCGTTCCAGTATCCACGCCGCCTACGCGCTGGCGCTGGGCAGTGCCGCGGAAGTGGACACCCTGGTCGACGCGGCGGTCGCCGCCGGCGCGACCGAGGAGGTCAACGACGACAAGCGCGCCCAGGAGGCGCAGGCGGGTATGCACGGGCGCACCTTCATCGATCCGGACGGCCATCAGTGGGAGCCCTTCTTCATGGATTACCCCGGCACGAACTGAGCGGCGTGAAATGCGAACGGCCCGCCGGGTTTTCACCCGGCGGGCCGTTCACGCATGTCGCCGCGGTGCGCCGGTACCACCCCGGCGCGTCCCGCCTGTGCGGCGACGAGGCCTAATCCTCGCGGTATTCCTTCGCGAGGCCGAAGAGCGGGAAGAGCTTATCGGTGTCGAGGAAGAAGTTGAGCCCCGCGACCCGATCGCCGTCGAGCTCGAGCACGGTGATGGACCACGGCGTCCACACCCCGGGCTCGCCGCTGGGCTTGTAGTGACCGAACGCGGGCAGCCCGTTCGCGCCCTCGAGCCGCACCAGCCGCGAATCGCGGCAGGCCGACCCGGTGGAGAGCATGAACGCGGCCACGTTCTCGGGACCGGAGATCCACAGCGAGAAGGGCGGCATCGACAGCGCCACATCGGCTTTCAGCAATTCGGTCAGCGCGGTCATGTCGTAGGACTCGAAGGCGGTGACGAAATCGTCGATGAGTTTGCGCTGCTGCTCGTTCGATTCGTCGAGCACATCGGACGGGGTCGCGGTCTCCTGCGCCTTGGACATGGTGGCGCGCGCCCGCTGCAGCGCGCTGTTCACCGAGGCCGGGGACACGTTGAGCATGTCGGCGGTCTCGCTGGCGGAGAACCGCAGCACCTCGCGCATGATCAGGATCGCGCGCTGGGTGGCGGGCAGATGCTGGACGGCGGACACGAAGGCCAGCCGCAGGGTGTCCTTGGCGCTGGCGGCCTCGGCCGGATCCGCGCCGAAGGCCAGCGCGTTCGGAATCGGTTCCACCCACACGTAATCGGGCTCCGGCGGGGGCAGCGGGGTGTCGGGGGTGCTGGCCCCGGTCAGATCCATGGGCCGGGCCCGGCGCTGCGGGCCGTCGAGCATGTCGAGGCAGACGTTGGTGGTGATCTTGTACAACCAGGACCGCAGGCTGGAACGGCCCTCGAACGAGTCGTAGGACTTCCAGGCCCGGGTGAAGGTCTCCTGTACCGCGTCCTCGGCCTCGAAGGAGGAGCCGAGCATTCGATACGCGTATGCGCAGAGCTCGCGCCGATGCCCCTCGAAGGAGCGCAGCACGTCGTCGGTGATGGTGGCCGAACCTCCGGCCTTCTCGGTCATGTCCAACACTCTTGCACAGGGCACCGACAAGCAGAGGGAAACGAATTCACACTGTGGAGTGTGTGCCCGGATGTGGCGCCAGGGACGAAAAGCACTCGCGCCCGCCCGCGGGTGCGGACGGGCGCGAGTGCGCGACGGGATCCGCGCGCCGCTCAGGTGCGGCGCGCGGCGAATCCGCCGGCGGTGACTACTTGCTGACGGGCGCGGGCGCGTCCTCGTCGGCGGGGCGCAGTTCGGTCTGTTCCTTGGCCCAGCGGTAGTCCGGCTTGCCGGCCGGGTTGCGCTTGATCTGGTCGACGAACCACAGGCTGCGCGGCAGCTTGTAGGACGAGATCTCCTGTGTCAGAACGGGACGCAGATCCTCGAGCGTCGGCCGCTGCTCACCGCGGCACTGCACGACCGCGACCACGCGCTGGCCCCAGCGCTCGTCGGGCACGCCGACCACGAGGGCGTCGAAGATCTCGGGGTGGCACTTGAGCGCGCCCTCGACCTCCTCGGGGTAGATCTTCTCGCCGCCGGAGTTGATGCTGACCGACCCGCGGCCGAGCATGGTCACGGTGCCGTCCTCCTCGACGCGGGCGAAGTCGCCCGGGATCGAGTAGCGCACGCCGTGGAACTCCTTGAAGGTGGCCTTGGTCTTCTCTTCGTCCTTGTAGTAGCCCTGCGGGATGTGGCCGCTGCGGGCGATGAAACCGGTCTTGCCCGAACCGGGTTCGATGGGATGGCCGTCGTCGCCGAGCACCTGGGTGGAGGCGTCGATCTTCACGCGCGGGCCGCCGGTGTGGGTCTGGCCCTTGGTGACCATGGACAGCCCGCCGAAGCCGGTCTCCGAGGAGCCGATCGAGTCGGTGATCATGCGGTTCGGCAGCGCGTCCAGGAGCTTGTCCTTGAGCGTCGGCGAGAACAGCGCGGCGCTGGAGGCGATCATGAAGAGGCTCGAGAGGTCGTACGCCGCACCGGTTTCCGGGTTCACCTGGTCGATGGCGTCGCACATCGGGCGGGCCATGGCGTCGCCGGTGATGAAGATCAGGTTGACCTTGTGCTTGTCGACGGCCTGCCACAGGCCGTGGCCGCTGAACTCGGGCAGCATGAGGGTCTTGCCGCCGCTGAACAGCGCCATGAAGGTGGCCCACTGCGAGCCGCCGTGGATCATCGGCGCGACCGGGTAGCGCACCATCTGCGGGTTGGCGGCGCCGAGCTTGGCGTGCTCCCACTCGTCGGTGACGTACTCGCCGGTGAGGAAGTTGATGCCGCCGCCCAGCACGCGCCAGACGTCCTCCTGACGCCACATGACGCCCTTGGGCATGCCGGTGGTGCCGCCGGTGTAGAGCATGTACAGGTCGTCGGGGGAACGCTCTTCGAAGTCACGCTCGCCGGACTGGGCGGCCAGGGTGGCCTCGTACTCGGTGGCGCCCTCGGGCAGCGGCAGATCGGTGCCGTCCTCGACGACGACGATGGACTTCAGCAGCGGCAGGTTCGGCCAGATGTTGGCGACCTTGTCCACGTACCGGCGCTCGACGACGAGCGCGACCATGTCCGAGTTTTCGAAGATGTACTGCAACTCGTTCTCGACGTACCGGTAGTTCACGTTGATCATGACCGCCCTGGCCTTGAACACCGCGACCATGGCTTCGACGGCCTCGATCGTGTTGCGCGAGTAGATACCCACCTTGTCACCGGGCTGAACACCCTGTTCCCGCAGGTAGTGGGCGAGTTGGTTGGCTCGCGTCTCCAGCTCGGCATAGGTGACCGAGCGAGTGTCGTCGACCAGAGCGACGTTGTCCGGCATGAGGTCGATTGCGTGCTCTACAAGGTCCGCTATGTTGTGGCTCACACGATGAAAATAGAACGTGTTCTCGCGAGTTGCAAGGTGTGATTTGTCCGCCCCACCAGCAAAGCTTGTGGCCCCGGTCACAGACTAGCGGGTCAAATGTCCGTTTGCCACCCGGAACGGACTGTCCACTGAGCGGGAACGGGGAGGTCCGGCGCCGCGACGCCGAGACCTCCCCGATCCGTGATTGAAACGCGTTCTATGCCTCGATCAGCGGCCGGAGCCGCTCGAACTGTGCGACGTCGCGGACGCCGACGAGCAGCATCGTCACCCCGGCCTGCTCCCAGACCTTCAGCTGTTCGCGCACGTGGGCCTCGTCGCCGATGATCGTGGTGTCCAGGATCAGCTGATCCGGGACCGCGGCCGCGGCCTCGTCCTTGCGGCCGGTGCGGAAGAGCTTGGTGATCTCCTCGACCGCGTCGCCGTAGCCCATGCGCCGGTACACCTCGGCGTGGAAGTTCATGTCCTCCGCGCCCATGCCGCCGATGTACAGGGCCATGAACGGGCGCAGCCGATCGAGCTCGCCCTTGACGTCGTCGGTGAGGATGACCTGCGCGGTCGCGGCGATCTCGAAGTCCTCCCGCGAACGCCTGGCACCCGCGCGCGCGAATCCCTCGTCCAGCCACTCGTTGTACATGTCGGCCAGGCGCGGGGTGTAGTAGATCGCCAGCCAGCCGTCGGCGATCTCGGCGGTCAGCGCGACGTTCTTCGGGCCCTCGGCGCCCAGCCAGATCGGCAGATCCTTGCGCAGCGGATGGGTGATCGACTTGAGCGGCTTGCCGAATCCGGTGGCGTTCGCGCCGTTGTAGGGCAGCGGGAAGTTCGGCCCGTCGTTGACGACCTTGCCCTCGCGCTCGAGCACCTGCCGAATGATCGACACGTACTCGCGGGTGCGCTGCAACGGTTTGGCAAACGACTGCCCGTACCAGCCCTCGACCACCTGGGGTCCCGAGACGCCGAGCCCGAGGATGTGCCGCCCGCCGCTGAGGTGATCCAGGGTCAGCGCGGCCATGGCGGTGGCGGTCGGCGTGCGCGCGGACATCTGCACGACCGAGGTGCCCAGGCGCACCCGGCTGGTGCTCGACCCCAGCCACGCGAGCGGGGTGTAGGCGTCCGAACCCCACGATTCGGCGGTGAAGACCGCGTCGAATCCGACCTCTTCGGCGGCCGCGACCAACTCCGCGGTGTTGGCGGGCGGCTGCGCGCCCCAGTATCCGAGTTGCAACCCAAAGCGCATGTTCGGTTCCCTTCCCAAGTGGGCTCTTGCACCCTTCTTTAGAACCTGTTCTACTCGATCGCGTGACTCTGGGGAACACCGAAGTACTCGCCGCGCCGCTGCGGATGCAGTTCGATTACACCCGCTCCACCGGTCCGACCATCGGACGCTTCCTCACCGGGTTGCGTTCGGGCCGGGTCGTCGGAGTGCGTGGTTCCGATGGGCGCGTCATCGTGCCGCCCGCGGAATTCGATCCGATCACCGCGGAACCGCTGACCGAATTCGTCGACGTAGCCGATGTGGGCACCGTCCAGTCGTGGAGCTGGGTGGCCGAACCGCTGCCCGGGCAGCCCTTCGACCGGCCCTTCGCCTACGCGCTCGTCAAGCTGGACGGCGCGGACACCGCGCTCCTGCACGCGGTGGATGTGGCCTCGCCGGCCGACATCTCCACCGGCCTGCGGGTGCGGGCGCGCTGGGCCGGCGAGCGCCGCGGCGACATCCATGACATCGCCTGCTTCGAACCGGGCGAATCCTCCAACGCGCCCGCGGATTCCGCGGCCGACGCCGAGCCCGTAACCGGCATCATCACCCCGATCGACCTGTCCTTCAAGCACACCGCCGCACCCCAGGAAGCCGAATTCCTGAAGGCGATCATGGAGGGCAGGCTGCTGGGCGCGAAGGCCTCCAGCGACGGCAAGGTGTACTTCCCGCCGCGTGGCGCCGACCCGCGTGACGGCTCCCCCACCGATGATTACGTCGAGGTCGCCGACACCGGCACCGTGACCACCTTCTGCATCGTGAACGTGCCCTTCATGGGGCAGAGCATCAAGCCGCCGTACGTGGCGGCCTACGTGCTGCTGGACGGCACCGATATTCCGTTCCTGCACCTGGTGCTCGGCTGCGACGCCAGCGAGGTTCGCATGGGCATGCGGGTCAAGGCCGTGTGGAAGCCTCGCGAGGAGTGGAGCCTGAGTATGGGCAATGTCGACCACTTCGAGCCCTCCGGCGAGCCCGATGCCGCGTACGAGTCCTTCTCGCACCACCTGTAAAGGCTGAATACGTTGACGAACAACGAAATCGCGGTGGTCGGGTTCGCCCACGCACCGCATGTGCCCGAGACCTTCGGCACGACCAACGGCGTGGAGATGCTCGCGCCGTGCTTCCACGAGTTGTACGGCAAGCTCGGCATCAAGCAGACCGATATCGACTTCTGGTGCTCGGGCTCCTCGGATTACCTTGCCGGGCGCGCCTTCTCGTTCATCTCCGCGATCGACGCCATCGGCGCGGTGCCGCCGATCAACGAGTCGCACGTGGAGATGGACGCGGCCTGGGCGCTGTACGAGGCGTGGCTCAAGCTGCGCACCGGACAGGCCGAGACCGCGCTGGTGTACGGCTTCGGCAAGGCTTCGGCCGGTACGCTGCGCCAGGTCCTGACCCTGCAGACCGACCCGTACCTGGTCGCGCCGCTGGGCCCGGACGCGGTGTCCATGGCCGGTTTGCAGGCCCGCGCCGGTATCGACGCCGGTCGCTGGACCGAGCGCGATATGGCCGAGGTCGCCGCCCGGGCCGCGGTCCATGCCGCCGCCAAGGGTGGCAGCGCGACCGCGCGCACCGAATCCGATGTCGAAAAGCTCTTGGCCGCCGACTATGTGGCCAATCCTTTCCGCTCGCACGACATCGCGCCCATCACCGACGGCGCGGCGGCGATCGTGCTGGCAGTGGGCGACAAGGCCCGCGAGCTGGCCGAGCGCCCGGCGTGGATCAGCGGTATCGCGCACTACATCGACACCCCGGTCCTCGGCGCGCGCGATCTCACCGTCTCGCAGTCCACGACCCGCGCGGCCAAGGCCGCGATCAACGGCGGCGCGAGCGATTTCGATATCGCCGAGCTGCACACCCAGTACAGCCACGAGGAACTGATCCTCGCGCAGGCGCTGGGGCTGAACGGCTCGACCAAGATCAATGTGTCGGGCGGCCCGCTGTCCGGCAACCCCATGTTCTCGGCCGGCTTGGAGCGCATCGGCTTCGCCGCCACCGAAATCTTCAACGGCACCGCGAATCGCGCACTGGCACATGCCAGCTCGGGTCCCGCGCTGCAGCAGAACCTGGTCGCCACCCTGGAGGCACGCTCATGACGAACCCCGCTGCCGTTCTCGGCACCGGCCAGACCCATCACGTGGCCAAGCGCTCGGATGTGTCCATGGCGGGCATGCTCCGCGAGGCCATCGATCGCGCGCTCGTGGATTCCGGTCTGACCATGGCCGATATCGACGCCGTGATCATCGGCAAGGCCCCCGACTTCTTCGAGGGCTCGATGATGCCGGAGCTCTTCCTGGCCGACGCCATCGGTGCGACCGGTAAGCCCATGCTGCGCGTGCACACCGCGGGTTCGGTCGGCGGCTCCACCGCCGTCGTGGCCGCCTCGCATGTGCAGGCCGGTGTGCACGGCAAGGTGCTCGCGCTCTCCTGGGAGAAGCAGTCCGAGTCCAATGCCATGTGGGCGCTGTCGAATCCGGTGCCCTTCACCAAGCCGGTCGGCGCGGGCGCGGGCGGCTACTTCGCCCCGCACGTGCGCGCCTACATCCACCGCTCCGGTGCGCCGCTGCACGTCGGCGCGATGGTCGCGGTGAAGGATCGCAAGAACGGCGCGCGTAATCCCTTCGCGCACCTGCAGCAGTCCGACATCACCATGGATTCGGTCATGGCGTCCCAAATGCTGTGGGACCCCATTCGTTTCGATGAGACCTGCCCGTCCTCGGACGGCGCGTGCGCCATCGTGATCGGCGACGAGGCCGCGGCCAAGGCCGTGGAGGCCACCGGCAAGAAGGTGGCGTGGATTCACGGCACCGCCATGCGCACCGAGCCGCTGGCCTACACCGGTCGTGATCAGGTGAACCCCCAGGCCGGTCAGGTCGCTGCCGCCGCACTGTGGAAGCAGGCCGGGATCACCAACCCGCTGGAAGAGATCGACGCGGCCGAAATCTACGTCCCCTTCTCCTGGTTCGAGCCCATGTGGCTGGAGAACCTCGGCTTCATGCCCGAGGGCGAGGGCTGGAAGCTCACCGAGGCGGGCGAAACCGCCATCGGCGGAAAGCTTCCCGTCAATCCGTCGGGTGGCGTGCTCTCCTCCAACCCCATCGGCGCCTCGGGCATGATCCGCTTCGCCGAAGCCGCCAAGCAGGTCATGGGCCGCGCCGGCGACTACCAGGTGGAGAACGCCAAGAAGGCGTTCGGTCACGCGTACGGCGGTGGCTCGCAGTACTTCTCGATGTGGGTCGTCGGAAGCGAGCAGCCGTGAGCGCCGACCATCCGGCGCGCGTGGCGGGCCTGACGTCCCAGGCCGCGGTGCGCGCCCGGGACAAGGCCGCGTGGGTGGCTCTGTTCGCCGCCGACGGCATCGTGGAGGACCCCATCGGGCCGTCCTTCTTCGATCCGGACGGTAAGGGACATCGCGGCCCGGAAGCCATAGCGGCGTTCTGGGACAAGGCGATCGCGCCCACCGACGACATCGAGTTCCTGTTCGAGGACTCCTTCGCCTGTGGCAGCGAGGTGGCCTTCACCGGCCGCATCCGCACCACCATGGGCGGCGGGACGACCGTCGACGCCGAGGGCGTGTTCACCTACCGGGTGGATCAGGACGGCAAAATCGCTGCCCTGCGCGCCTTCTGGGAGACCGACCGCGCGATGAAGACGCTGAAGCAAGCACAGTAGACGGACGAAAAGGAGCGGGGCGACCGGAATTCCGGTCGCCCCGCTCCTTTTCGTATGCCCTGAGTTGTGAGAGGCAGGGCAGTCCGAGATTCGGTTGGTATGGGCGCCCGGCATTTTCACCGAGCGCCCATCGGTCTCAGCTCAGTGCGCGACCGGGCAGCCGCCGCCGGCCTTGGGCTGGTAATCCACCTGGAATTCCTTGACGCCGTTCAGCCAGCCCGAGCGCAGGCGCTTGGGATCGCCGAGCGCGGTGATATCGGGCATGTAATCGGCGATGGCGTTGAAAATGATCTCGACCTCGAGCCGGGCCAGATTCGCGCCGACGCAGTAGTGCGCGCCGGTGCCGCCGAAGGACAGGTGCGGGTTGGGATTACGCATGATGTTGAAGGTGTGCGGATCCTCGAACACCTCGTCGTCGAAGTTGGCCGAGCGGTACGAGAGCACCACGCGCTGGCCCTTCTTGATCTGCACGCCCTCGATCTCGACATCCTCGAGCGCGGTGCGCTGGAAGCTGCTGACCGGGGTGGCCCAGCGGATGATCTCGTCCGCCGCGGTCTTGGGGCGCTCCTTCTTGAAGAGCTCCCACTGGTCCGGGTTCTCCAGGAAGGCGATCATGCCGTGCGTGGTCGCGTTGCGCGTGGTCTCGTTGCCCGCCACGGCCAGCACCATGACGAAGAAGCCGAATTCCTCGGGGAGCAGCACGTTGCCGTCCGCGTCGGGCTGGATCAGCTGGGTCACGATGTCGTCGGCGGGCTCGTTCCGGCGCGCCTCGGCCATCTGGTACGCGTAGCCGAGCAGCTCGGTGGAGGCCACCAGCGGATCGGCGTCGCTATCCGGATCGTCGTAGCTGGTCATGTCGTTCGACCACTTGAACAGCTTCATGCGGTCGTCCTGCGGCACTCCGATCAGCTCGGCGATGGCCTGCAGCGGCAGTTCGGCCGCGACCTGCTCGACGAAGTCGCCGGTGCACCCGGCGGCCGCGGCCTGCACGATCGACTCCGCGCGGGCGGTCAGCTCGGCGCGCAGGCCGTTGATCACACGCGGGGTGAAGCCCTTGGCGATGGTCTTGCGCAGCTTGGTGTGCTCGGGCGCATCCTTGTTCAGGAGCACGAAGCGCTGCAGTTCGATCTGCTCGCGAGTGATGTCGTCGTTGAAACGAGGGATCGCGGTGTTCTCGAAGGTCGAGAAGACGTCGTCACGACGCGAGACGGTCTTGACGTCGGCATGCTTGGAGACGACCCAGAAGCCGTCGTCCTGGAATCCGCCGGTCTTCGGCGACTTCGGGTTCCACCAGATGGGCGCGGATGCGCGAAGTTCGGCCAGTTCCTCCACGGGGACTCGATGGGCCCAGAGATCCGGGTCCGTGACGTCGAAACCCTCCGGCACGTTCGGACGGCTCTGTGTATCCACCACCAGTTGTCTCCTTTGACTAACTGAAACACGTTCTACCGTTATTGAAGCACAAGCGGTAAGACTAGGGAAGGAGCCTCGAACCGGCTTACGTTACACATAAAGAACTTGTTTCAGTTCTGACCGGAAGGAAGACACCGTGGGTACACCTGTCATCGTCGAGGCCGCGCGTACGCCGATCGGCAAGCGCAACGGCTGGCTCGGCGGCCTGCACGCCGCGGAGATCCTGGGCGCGGCCCAGAAGGGCGTCCTCGAGCGGGCCCAGCTGGATCCGCTCGCGGTCGAGCAGGTCGTCGGCGGCTGCGTCATGCAGGTCGGCGAACAGTCCAACAATGTCACCCGCACCGCGTGGCTGCACGCCGGATTGCCGTGGCAGACCGGCGCGGTGACCATCGACAACCAGTGCGGCTCCGCACAGCAGGCCGCGGGCCTGGTCGCCGGTCTCATCTCCACCGGCGCCATCGAGGTCGGCCTGGCGTGCGGCATCGAGTCCATGAGCCATGTTCCGTTGGGCGCCAACGTCGGAACGCACGCGGGCCCGCGCCGGCCCGCCACCTGGGACATCGACATGCCCAACCAGTTCGAGGCCGCGGAGCGGATTGCCAAGCGGCGCGGCATCACTCGTGACGACATCGACGCGCTCGGCGTGCGCTCGCAGAAGCTGGCCGCGCAGGCGTGGGCCGAGGGCCGCTTCGATCGCGAGGTGCTGACCATCGCGAACGCGCCGCAGATCGACAAGGAGGGCAACCTCACCGGCGAATTCCTCGATGTCACGCGCGATCAGGGCCTGCGCGAGACCAGCCTGGAGAGCCTGACGAAGCTGAAGCCGGTGCTGGAGGGCGGAATCCACACCGCCGGCACCTCCTCGCAGATCTCCGACGGCGCCGCCGCGGTGCTGATGATGGACGAAAAGGCCGCTGAGCGTGCGGGTTTGCGTGCCCGCGCCCGCATCGTGTCGCAGTGCCTGGTCGGCAGCGAACCTGAATTCCATTTGGACGGACCGGTCCAGGCGTGCGAGCGCCTGCTCGAGCGTTCGGGCATGAGCATGTCGGACATCGACTTGTTCGAGATCAACGAGGCTTTCGCGGCCGTGGCGCTCTCGTGGGCGTCGGTGCACAAGCCCGACTTCGACCGCGTCAACGTCAACGGCGGCGCCATCGCGCTCGGGCATCCGGTGGGCAGCACCGGATCCCGGCTCATCACAACGGCTTTGCACGAGCTCGAGCGCAGCGACAAGCAGTTCGCCATGATCCTCATGTGCTGTGGCGGCGCGCTCGCGACCGGCACGATCATCGAGAGGTTGTAGTCGCTTCAATCATTTTCGGCCTAGGTTGAACGTTCATCCCACTTGTCGTGAAACGTGGCGTACGCCACACAATCTGCGATACAGACAAGAAGATGAGACGTCAGCTATCTTAGGGTTACCGACGGCCCGTCGGGGAAGACCTCCGCGACGGGCCAGAACCGGGACTCTTAAGCCCTCCGCAAGAACGGTGGCGCTGGCCCGCAAACACCCAAGCCACGACGGCTTCACCGGATCACCGTCTAGAAGCTTCAAGGAAATCGTGGATCAGGCGTAGGTTTTCAGTTACTGAGCCGCTAATATCAATGATACGTATCCGAGATAACGACTGTTAGTACAGCGAAGGGAATTGGGCGGCTCACAATGGCTGATTTCGCGGCGCGGCTGAACAAGCTGTTCGAAACCGTGCATCCCCCGGGGCGCAAGCCGCACACCAACGCAGAGGTGGCGGCTGCACTCACGGCCTCCGGCCATCCGATCTCGAAACCGTATCTCTCGCAGTTGCGGTCGGGACAGCGCACAAACCCGTCAGACGAGACGGTCGCGGCGCTGGCGAAGTTCTTCAAGGTAAAACCGGACTACTTCTTCAACGACATCTACGCGGCCAAGATCGATCATGATCTCGAGCTGCTGTCCCAGCTGCAGGGCTACGGACTCCGTCGACTGTCGAGTAGGGCGTTCGACCTCTCCGAAGAATCTCAGAACCTCCTCACCTCGATGGCGGAGAAGTTGCGGGCAAGTGAAGGTTTGCCCGAAATTCCTCCGGACGGCACGGAATAGGCCCTGCTTCAAGGCAACACGGTGGGGCTGGCTCGGAGGCCGCACCGCGTTGGGTTGTCGCAGGACTGCACCATGCTCGACCAGACAGGTGTGGGCGCACGGCGTTGCTTGCAGGGCGGCGCCGTGCTCCCGCGGAGTCATGTGGTTCGGCCGAAGGGTGTTGCACCGGCCTCAGGGTGCTGAGGCCGTGTGGCGTAGACCTCTGCGCCCGTGCATTATGCACAAACCTGGCATTACCCGTCCCGAGTCACTCGGGATGATTGATCCGACTGCTTTGTGCACTATGTCGTTGTTCGTGCCATGAGCGTTTCGTCCGCATTGCACGAACTGCGACAATCGCGCCTCAGTGCTGCGTTACCGCGGTACTACCAATTGGGCGCTTCTTATCGGCACCGGTGTTCAACTACCGGTGCCGATTCGTTTGAAATCACCCGGATTTATATACCGACCGGACGGCACGGATACCGTTGAGCATCCCTGCCCGCCGAGATCGTACGGTGATCTGCGCGCGCCGCCCCGCGAGATGATCTTCCGTTCGGTGGAGTTTCAATTGGAAGCGATCGAATCGGTGAGGTAATCGGTCACCCCCTGGGTGACCGATCCCGGCTCTCAGCGACGTGCGGTCGCACCGGCCGTCGCGTCCGCGCTCGCGTCGTACGCGCGGGCGATGGCCTGCACCCAGCCGCGCGGGCCCACACCCGGCGGCGGCGCGATCCAGCGGCCGTCGACCAGGACATCACCGAAGGGATTGCGCGCCCACTCCGCGACCTTCGCCGCGCGTTCGGCCACCGCGTCCGGCGGCGTGCCCGCCGCCGCGAACTCGATTCCGCCGCCGGACTGCAGGTAGAGCGCGTCCATGATCTGGGCGATCTGATCCGAGGCCTTCAGCTGGGTCGCCGAACCCGTCTGTTCCTTGGCGACCACCTCCGGGAAGCGCGCGACGAGCACCCGGTGCAGCGTGCGAATCTGCTTCAGCAGCAAGCGCGCTCGCGCCCAGAGTTCGATGACGATCCAGACCGCGCCCACCGCGATGAGCAGACTCGCGACCTGCCACATCGGCCAGTACCAGTCGCCCTGACCCGCCGCCGCCGGCGACTGCCCTTGAATCTCGCGGCGGACCGAGAGCAGGGCGAGCACGCCGACCACCGCGGTGCCCGAGGTGTACAGCGCGATACCCCGGCCCAGGGCGGTCCAATCCAGGTTGCGCACACCGGTGATCACGATGAACAGGCATTCCAGCGCGACGATCACCCAGCCGAAGGTCACCGACCACAGCAGGGTCAGCGTCATCGCGAGCACGCCGCCGGCGTAGATGACCCAGGCGATCTGGCGCAGATTCCGGCGCGAGACCACCGGCCACGCGGCCGCGGCGACCACCGAGGTGGCATTGCCGAACAAAATCCAGGAGGCGGTGACCAGCCGATCGGACAGCCAGACCCCGCGCACCCCGTCCGGCAGCAGATGATCCACCGCCACACCGATTTCCGGCACCGCGACGGTGGCCGCCGCGGCGACCGCCGCGACCGCGATCACGATCGCCACCCGGGCGGTGGTCGCCGGTTTCACCAGCACCCGGCCCACCCGGCCGCCCGCGGCCATCCAGACCAGCATGGCAAGCAGCCAAAAAGTCATGCCGTGCCCTCTTCCCGCGAACGACCAAGGGGGCCTTCGTGGTTACGGGGGTTCGCGCCCGCGGGCGACCTGGTCATCCGAGTGCCTCGTCGAATCGAAGGACCGAGACGCCTGCGCCCCGGCTGTTGAATACGCGCAGTCGGGTCATGAGCATGCTCGCGAAGGTCTCGGCCTCCCATTCGCACTGCTCGTCCTCGCCGAGGTCGACCGCCTGCTGATGCGCGCGCTGGCTGAGCATGTACGCGATGAGGTCATCGCTGGCCTCGAGCACCACCTCGGACGCGGCCTCGCCCGGATGGTCGAACACGATGTGCCCCAGCTCGTGGGCGAGGGTGTGATCACGGCTCGGCAGCGCCGAGGCCAGCACGATCACGTCCTTCTCCGGATAGCTGCGGCGCTGGCCGCAGACGCCCGGACCCAGTTGGGCACTGGCGATCTCGATGGGGCGGCGGCGCTCGGCGGAGATGGCGAGCACCACCTCGTCCAGGGTGGTGGCGTCGAAGTCGGCGGCCACGGCGCACACCGCGTCCACGGCGGCGGCCACCCGGCGGTAGGACCCGATGCTATGGGCCTTGCTCTCTGTCATCGTGCTCGCCTCACACCCTCGGTCCGAAGAACGCGGCCCGGGCGGCGTCGATGCGCCCCTGCGCCGCGGCGGCGCTCTGGAAACTCACCGCGCCCGAGCCGGTGCCGAGCAGCGCCATCGCGATCAGGCCGCCGATCACCGAAAGCACCTTGACCGGCGGCAACGGGCTGTTGCTCGAGGTCGGAACGAAGTCCGGATTCGGTTGCGCCAGAACCGGTGCCGGGGCGGGCGGCGGTGGCGGCGGGGCGGGCGCGGGTTCCGGCGCCGGGGGCGCGGGCGCCACGGCGGGAGCGACGGCGGGTGGTTGCACGACCGGCGGGGCGGGGATCTCCAGGGGGACCGGCGGGTCGACCGCCTCCGGACTCGGCAGCGGTATCAGCAGCAGGAGCAGCGGTGAGGCACAGACCGCGGCGGAACCGACGCCCGCCGAGCCGACGCCCGCCGAACCCGCCGCGGCGGAACCCGCTGCGGCAGAACCGGCCCCGGCGCTGCCCGCACCCGTCGAACCCGCGCCGGCCGAACCGGCCGCCGCGGAACCGACACCCGCGGAACTCACGCCGACCGAGCCGGTGGCGGCGGAACCGACGCCGGCCGAACCCGCGGCGGCGCTGCCGCCGACGACCGAACCGAGCCCGGCCGAACCCACGGCCGCCGAGCCCACCGCGGCGGACCCGGTGCACAGCGCGCCGAGGCCCGCCGAACCGACCGCCGCCGAACCCAGTGCGGCAGAGCCGGTTCCGGCCGAGCCGACGCCGAGCAGTACCCCCAGCAGCGCGGATCCGGTGCCGAGACCGGCCGAACCCACGGCCGCCGAGCCTGTGCCGAGCGCCAGGGCGGAGCCGACGCCCGCCGAGCCCAGGGCGGAGCCGGTGCCCGCGCCCGCGGAACCGATTGCGGCCGAACCTGTTCCGAGCGCGGCCGAGCCGGTGCCCAGTACCGTGGCGCCCGCGCCCAGGGCGGCCGAGCCGGTCACCGCGCCGGCCGAACCCACGGCGGCGGAACCGGTGCCCAGTACGCTGCCGGTCCCCGCCGAACCGACACCGGCCGAGCCGGCTCCAGCGGAACCGGCGCCCGCCGAACCCACGGCGGCTGACCCGGGGCCGATGCCCAGGATGACGGCGAGCAGATCCTGCGGCCCGGCAACGGGATTCACGGGCACGGCGTTCACCGAATCGACGGTCGCGCCGTCTCGCGGCTGGGCCGCGCCGGCCCCGGCGCCCTCGCCGGGCGCGGGCTCGAGGTCGATGCCCGGCTGGCCCGCGGCGGTCACCGGCCCGAGCAGCGCGGACCCGGCGACAGCTGTGGTCACTGCCACCAAGCGCATTGCACGACCAAAGATCATGCGACAGCCATCCCCTCATCTGGTACTGCGCAGTCGGCTTGCTCCAGCTTCGTGGAGCGATTCACAAGACGTCCGGCAGCCCCGATTGCCGAACCTTTGCGGAACGCGGCCATCCTAACGGCGACCACGCCACCCCGCACAAGTCTTCATCGCATTAGGGAGCCCCCCAAACCGTACGCCCGAACGTCCCCCGCCGTACCGAATATGGCCAAGCGGCCCAGCGCAATTGGCCTTTCCCGCCAGACACCCCGCTCCCCTCCCGCCCCACCGGCCCCGCGATTCCCCGCGAAATCCGCCCCCAACACGGACATTCACGACTAACACGACAGCAAACACCCGGCCCGCGACCACTCCCCCGATTAGGTGATCCGAGCCACATTCCCCAACATGGTCGAATGCCCAACTAGGCACACGAACGTGACGGGTAACACTCTTCCGACACCGCCCAAGCCCCCCGCGAAACGAGAAATCGCCGGCACTCATACGAGTACCGGCGATCAAGTTGCGACAACAAGCTTCCCGCCGCCCGCCGACAACCCAAAATATCCGGGGGGCGAGGGAACCGGGGCCCTAGGCGCCGTATACGGGCTCGGGGGTCGGGGCCTTGGCGAGCAGGTCGCGCACGGCGGGGCCGAGCTCGGCCGGGTTCCAGCGGGCGCCGCGGTCGACGGACTCGCTGTGGCGGTGCCCGTCCATAACGGTGACCTTGCCGGCCTCGACCTCGAACATGCGGCCGGTGACGCCCGCCGAATCGGCGCTGCCGAGCCAGACCACCAGGGGGGACACGTTTTCCGGGGCCATGGCGTCGAAGCTGCCGTCCTCCGGGGCCGCCATGGTCTCGGCGAACACGGTCTCGGTCATGCGGGTGCGCGCGGCCGGGGCGATGGCGTTCACGGTGATGCCGTAGCGCGCGAATTCGGCTGCGGCGGTGATGGTCAGGCCCGCGATGCCCGCCTTGGCGGCGGAGTAGTTGCCCTGGCCGATCGAGCCGAGCAGGCCCGCGCCGGAGCTGGTGTTGATGATCCGGGCCTCGGGCTGCCGGCCGGCCTTGGATTCGTTGCGCCAGTAATCGGCGGCGTGCCGCATCGGCGCGAAGTGGCCCTTGAGGTGCACCTTGATGACCGCGTCCCACTCGTCCTCGCCGAGGTTGACCAGCATCCGGTCGCGCACGATGCCCGCGTTGTTGACCAGCACGTCCAGCCGGCCGAAGGTGTCGACGGCGGTCGCGACCAGGCGGCGCGCGCCCTCCCAGTCCGAGACGTCGTCGCCGTTCACGACGGCTTCGCCGCCGGCGGCGCGGATCTCCTCGACGACCTTGGCGGCACCGGAGTCCGGCTTCGGGGTGCCGTCGAGCTCGGCGCCCAGATCGTTCACCACGACCTTCGCGCCCTCGGCGGCGAAAGCCAGCGCGTGCGCCCGGCCGATGCCCTGGCCCGCACCGGTGACGATGACGACGCGGCCGTCGCAGATCTTCTCGGTCATTCGAAATACCTCGCTGATGAGTGGAGTGGGAATTGTGCCGGTCTAGTTGCCCGTCACCGCGGGAACGTCCGCGGTGGAGGCGCCGAGGAACGCGGGCTTCTCGCCGCCGCCGTGCACGAGCAGCGACGAACCGGTGACGTATCCGGCCAGGGGGGAGGCCAGGAAGGCGGCGGTGCGGCCGATGTCCTCCGGGCTCGCCATGCGCTGCATGGGCACGGTCCCGCTGACCGCTGCGATGCCGTCCTCGTCGCCGTAGTGCAGGTGCGAGGACTCGGTGTTGACCAGCCCGCACACCACCGAGTTCATCCGAACCCTGGGCGCCCATTCCACGGCGAGCGAGGAAACCAGGCTGTCCACACCGGCTTTGGCGGCGCCGTAGGCCGCGGTGCCGGGCGAGGGGCGATGCCCGCTCACGCTGGAGATCATCACGATCGACCCGCCGGTGTCCTGGCGCTGCATGACGTCGTTCGCGACCTGCGAAACCAGCAGGGGCGCGAGCAGATTCAGCTGAATGATCTTGGAGTGGAAGTTCGGGCTGGCGTCGGCGGCCAGGGCGAACGGCGCACCGCCGGCGTTGTTGACCACGGTGTCGAGCCGCCCGTGCCGATCGACGATGGCGTCGATCAGCGCGCGCACCGAATCCGGGTCGCGCACATCGCACGGCAGGAACTCGATCGCCCGCCCGTTGCTTTCCACGGGCACGTCGGCGGGCCTGCGCGCGCAGGCCACGACGGTCGCGCCGGCGTCCAGGAATACCCGGCTGATACCGGCCCCGACTCCCCGGACGCCGCCGGTGACCAAGACGACCGATCCGGAGAGGTTCACTTCGATTGCCACCGTGCTAACCTACCAAGCACTTGCTTGTTTTGCCAACGATGGGCTGGCACTTTCCAAAGGGAGCGCGATGGGGATCATCCGTCACACCGAAACCGAGGGCGTGGAAGTAGTCACCGTTGACTACGCGCCGGTCAACGCCCTGCCCTCCGACGGCTGGTTCGCGCTCGCCGACGCCGTCCGCGAGGCCGGGCGCAACCCCGAGACCCGGGTCGTCGTGCTGCGCGCCGAGGGCCGCGGGTTCAACGCGGGCGTCGATATCAAGGAGATGAACGCGGACACCGGGCACACCGCCCTGATCCGCGCGAACCACGGCTGCTTCGCCGCCTTCGCCGCCATCTACGACTGCGAGGTCCCGGTCGTCACCGCCGTGAACGGCTTCTGCCTCGGCGGCGGCATCGGCCTGGTCGGCAACTCCGATGTCATCGTCGCCTCCGACGACGCGACCTTCGGCCTCCCCGAGGTCGACCGCGGCGCGCTCGGTGCGGCCACCCACCTCTCGCGACTGGTCCCCCAGCACCTCATGCGGACCATGTTCTACACCGCGGGCACCCTCACCGCGCAGCAGCTGCACCACTACGGCTCGGTCTTCAAGGTCGTGCCGCGCGCCGAACTCGACGCCGCCGCCATGGAGGTGGCCAAGAACATCGCCAACAAGGACGGCCGCGTCATCCGCGCCGCCAAGAAGGCGCTCAACGGCATCGACGTGCAGGACGTGCACCGCTCCTACCGGTTCGAGCAGGGCTTCACCATGGAGCTCAACCTCGCCGGCGTGGCGGACGAGATCCGCGCCCGGTTCGACGACGACATCGCGGCCCAGAAGAAGGGGAAGTAGAAGCCATGCGCGACAAGCGGATGACGCTCGACGAGATCGTCGGCGAACTGCGCAGCGGAATGACCATCGGACTCGGCGGCTGGGGTTCGCGCCGCAAGCCGATGGCGCTGGTGCGGGCAATTCTCAAGTCGGACATCAAGGATCTGACCGTCGTCACCTACGGCGGCCCGGATCTGGGTCTGCTGTGCTCGGCGGGCAAGGTCAAGAAGGCGTACTACGGCTTCGTGTCCCTGGACTCCGCGCCGTTCTACGACCCGTGGTTCGCCAAGGCGCGCACCGCCGGTGAGATCACCGTGCGCGAGATGGACGAGGGCATGGTCAAGTGCGGTCTGCAGGCCGCAGGCGCCCGCCTGCCGTTCCTGCCGATCCGGGCCGGACTGGGTTCGTCCGTGGTCGATTTCTGGGAGGGCGAGCTGAAAACCGTTCAGTCGCCCTACCAGACCGACGGCAAGACCGAGACCCTCATCGCCATGCCCGCGCTGAATCTCGATGCCGCGTTCCTGCACCTGGACCTGGGTGACAAGCACGGCAATGCCGCCTACACCGGCATCGACCCGTACATGGACGACCTGTACGCGCTGGCCGCCGAGAAGCGCTACCTGTCGGTGGATCGGCTGGTCGAGACCGACGAACTGGTGAAAGCCGTTCCGCTGCAGTCGCTCATCCTCAACCGGCTGATGGTCGACGGTGTGGTCGAGGCCCCCGGCGGCGCGCACTTCACCTTCTCCGGCAGCTACGGGCGCGACGAGAAGTTCCAGCGCCACTATGTCGAGGCCGCCAAGACCCCCGAGTCGTGGGCCGAGTTCAAGGCCCGCTACCTGGACGTGTCCGAGGCCGAATACCAGGATGCCGTCAAGGCTTTCGCCGAGGAGCAGAAGTAATGACCGACACCACCACCGCTACTCGGGCCGAGGTCTGCGTCGTCGCGTCCGCCGAGATCTTCCGCGGCGCGGGCGAGATCGTGGCCTCCCCGATGTCCACCGTCACCACCATCGGCGCGCGGCTGGCGCGGCTCACCTTCGAGCCCGACCTGGTGCTCTCCGACGGTGAGGCGCGGCTGTTCGCCGAGGTCCCGCCGATCGGCGGCCAGGCTCCGCTGGAGGGCTGGTTCCCGTTCTCCAAGGTCTTCGACGTGGTGCAGTCCGGTCGCCGCCATGTGGTGATGGGCGCCAACCAGATCGACCGCTTCGGCAACCAGAACCTCTCGGCGTTCGGCCCGCTGCAGCAGCCGACCCGGCAGATGTTCGGTGTGCGCGGCGCGCCCGGCAACACCATCAACCACGCGACCAGCTACTTCGTGCCCAAGCACAACAGGCGTGTGTTCGTGGATCAGGTCGACATCGTCTCCGGAATCGGTTACGACAAGATCGATCCCGAGAACCCGGCCTACCGGTTCCACCACCTGCACCGGGTGGTCTCGAACCTGGGCGTCTTCGACTTCAACGGCCCCGACCACACCCTGCGCGCGCTGTCGCTGCACCCGGGCGTGAGCGCGGACGAGGTCGCCGAGAACACCTCGTTCGAGGTCGCCGGCCTGGCCGAGGCGGGCGAGACCCGGCTGCCCACCGAGGAAGAGCTGCGGATCATCCGTACCGTGCTCGACCCCAAGGGTTTCCGTGAGAAGGAAGTGACGGCGTGACCGGGCGGCTGCGGACGCCGCTGACCGAACTGGTCGGCATCGAGCATCCGATCGTGCAGACCGGCATGGGCTGGGTCGCGGGTCCGGCCCTGGTCTCGGCCACCGCGAACGCGGGCGGTCTCGGCATCCTGGCCTCGGCGACCATGACCTTCGAAGAACTCGAAGTGGCCATCGCCAAGACCAAGTCGCAGACGGACAAGCCCTTCGGCGTGAACATTCGCGCCGATGGCTTCGACGCCACCGAGCGCTGCGAGCTGATGATCCGGGAGGGCGTGAAGGTCGCCTCCTTCGCGCTGGCCCCCAAGAAGGAACTCATCGCGCGGCTCAAGGACAACGGCGTGGTGGTGGTTCCGTCGATCGGAGCGGCCAAGCACGCGGTGAAGGTCGCCTCCTGGGGCGCCGACGCGGTCATCGTGCAGGGTGGCGAGGGCGGCGGGCACACCGGTTCCGTCGCGACCACGCTGCTGCTGCCCTCGGTCCTGGACGCGGTGGACATCCCGGTCGTCGCGGGTGGCGGCTTCTTCGACGGTCGCGGCCTGGCCGCCGCGCTCTCGTACGGGGCGGCCGGCGTCGCCATGGGCACCCGCTTCCTGCTCACCCAGGAGAGCAGTGTGCCCGAGGCCGTCAAGCGCGAGTACCTGGCCCGCGGCCTGCAGGACACGGTCGTCTCCAAGAAGGTCGACGGCATGCCGCATCGCGTGCTCAACACCGAACTGGTGCAGAAGCTCGAAAACTCGGGCAGCGCGCGCGGATTCGCCGCCGCGGCGTCGAATGCGCTGAAGTTCAAGGGCATGACCGGCATGAAGTGGTCGACCATCGTCAAGGACGGTCTGGCCATGCGCAAGCACAAGGACCTCACCTGGTCCCAGGTGATCATGGCCGCCAACACCCCGATGCTCCTGAAGGCCGGCCTGGTGGAAGGCAATACCCAGGCGGGCGTCCTGGCGTCGGGCCAGGTCGCCGGAATCATCGAGGATCTGCCGACCGTGCAGGAACTGGTCGATCGCATCGTCGCCGACGCGATCGCCCGCATCGACAGCCTCGCCACCTACCGCGTGACCGACGAGGCGACCGCCTAGAACATCCCTCCCCCACCGCCGTGGATTCGTCCACGGCGGTCCCCGATCAGCGCGGCCCGACACAATCGGCCGCGCCCCCAAGGATCCGACCGACCTCGGATCCTTTCGGCGCACGGCCTCGCCGCCGTTCGCGCCCGGCCGCCCCGGAACCTCTCGCCCGGGGCGGCTCGGGCCGCCTCTCCGCGAAATCAGTTGTCGCCTTCGCGATCGAATTCCCCCTGACTGCCGGGCGTCTGCCGTCGAACCGGTCCGAAATTGGTGATGCCGATGTCGGGCGGGGCTGCCACCATGTGGGCCATGGGGAACGTCTTGGTTGTCGGTGACCTGCACGGGAACACCGGGCACGCGCTGCACGTCGTGCAGGCCGCGGTGCGTAACGAGTGCTCGAAGGTGTTCGTGGTGGGGGACTTCGGGGCCTGGGAGCACATGCCTTCGGGGAAGCGGTATTTCGACGTCGTCAACAAGGCGGCGCGTAAGGCCGGGGTCGTCGTGTACTTCCTGGACGGCAATCACGACAAGAGCTCGCTGCTGCACGAGATGTACGACGACCATCGGGACGACGAGGGATTCCTGCTGTGCCGCAAGAACGTGCGGTACGCGCCGCGGGGGCACCGGTGGGTGTGGGAGGGCACTACTTTCGCGGCCTTCGGGGGTGCGCGGTCCACCGACAAGGGGTGGCGGCTGGCGCGGGAGGCGCGCAAGCGGGAGCAGGATCTGCGCCATCGCCGGTACGGCTCCACGCGGGTGCGGCCGTCCGCGGGCACGCTGTGGTTCCCGGAGGAGGAGATGACCGACGACGAACTGGCCGAACTGCTCTCGGCCGACGCCTCGCCGGTGGACATCGTGCTCACCCATGACAAGCCGCGCGCCACGAACCCCAGGTTCAATCGCAAGGACAAGCCCGAGTGCTTCCCCAATCAGGACCGCATCCAGGAGGTCGTCGACACCCTGCGCCCGGGCCTGCTCTTCCACGGGCACCTGCACTTCCGCTACACCGAACTCATCGCGTGCGGCGGTGACGACTGGACCCGGGTCGAGGGCCTGGCCTCGGACCCGGACTCCGCCGCCCACCCGTCCTACGCGATCGAGCAGTCCTGGTTCGTGCTGCCGCTCCCGCACACCACCGCCGAACTCGCCGAGCCCGCCGCCGGATAGGCGGCGCACCCGCCGGGTACCCCCGCCACGAACCGCGCGCCGAACCCGGAAACCCGGTCGCACGCTGCGGCGACGATCGACGATCTTGCACACATAGTTATGCGTGCATATGATCGCCTGCGGTCGCAGGAGAGGAGATCGACATGGGTGCAGGGCACACGCACGGCCACGATCACGGGCATTCGCACGGGGCCACGGCCGACAGCGACAAACGTCTGCTGGCGGGAGCACTGGCGCTCATCGTCGTCTTCATGATCGGCGAGGTCGCGGTCGGCATCATCTCCGGTTCGCTGGCGCTGCTGTCCGACGCCGCGCACATGCTCACCGACGCGGCCGCTATCGCCCTGGCGCTGTGGGCGATTCGCCTGGCCGCGCGTCCAGCGGCGGGCCGCATGACCTTCGGCTGGAAGCGCGTGGAGATCCTGTCCGCCATGGCCAACGGCGCGACGCTGCTGGTGCTGGCGGCCTGGCTGACCCTCGAGGCCGTCGAGCGGCTGCTGAATCCGCCCGAGGTCACCGGCGGTCTGGTGCTGGTGACCGCGCTCATCGGCGTCGTGGTGAATCTGATCGCGACGCTCATGATCAGCCGCGCCAACCGCACCAGCCTGAACGTCGAGGGCGCGTTCCAGCACATTCTCAACGATCTGTACGGCTTCATCGCCACGGCGGTCGCGGGCGCGATCATCATGCTCACCGGGTTCGTGCAGGCCGACGTCATCGCCACCATGATCGTGGTGGTGCTCATGGTGAAGGCCGGCGTCGGCCTGGTCCGCGCGTCGAGCCGCATCTTCCTCGAGGCGGCACCGGAGAATCTGGACCCCGCGGCCATCGGCGCGGCCATGGCCGCGCGCGAGCACGTGGTGGAAGTGCACGATCTGCACATCTGGGAGATCACCTCGGGCTCCCCGGCGCTGTCGGCCCACGTGCTGGTCGAGCCCGGGCAGGATTGCCACGCCGCCCGCGAGGATCTGGCGCATTTCCTGGCGCACGAGTACCACATCGATCACGCCACCCTGCAGGTCGACCACGCGCAGCCCGGGGTGATCGGGCTGGGCCGCGCCGCCGCCTCGCACTGCGAGCAGGCGCACGGCCCCGCGCACATCGGCTAGTCGCGCCGGGGCTCGATCCGATCGGGTCCGGTCGAGTCGTCGTCCCCGTCGTCGTAGGACGAGGTGCCCTCATCGAGTAGCGGTTCCGCTGCGGTGAGGTGCGCGGGCGCCAGCCAGCGCAGGACGTGGTAGCCGGTGATCACGACGAGGGTGCCCAGGGCGATGCCGCCGAGGGTGAAATTGTCGGTGAACTCGATGCTCACGTTGCCGATGCCGATGATCAGGCCGGCCGCGGCGGGCACCAGATTGAGTGGATTGCGCAGGTCCACACGGGCATTGGTCCAGATCTGCGCGCCGAGCAGGCCGATCATGCCGTACAGGATCACGGTGATACCGCCCAGCACACCGCCGGGAATGGCCGCGACCACCGCGCCGAATTTCGGGCACAGGCCGAACAGCAGCGCGAAACCGGCGGCGGCCCAGTAGGCGGCGGTGGAGTACACCCGGGTCGCGGCCATGACGCCGATGTTCTCGGAGTACGTGGTGTTGGGCGGGCCGCCCACGGCCGTGGACAGCATGGAGGCCGCGCCGTCGGCGGCGATGGCGGTGCCGAGTTTGCCGTCGAGCGAGTCGCCGGTCATCTCGCCGACGGCCTTGACGTGGCCCGCGTTCTCGGCCACCAGCGCGATCACCACGGGCAGGGCAACCAGGATCGCCGACCATTCGAAGGCGGGCGCGTGGAAGTCGGGCAGCCCGATCCAGTCCGCGTGCGCCACCGCGGACAGATCCAGGCGCCAGTGGTCGACGACCTTGCCGCTGCCGTCGGCGGAATGGATGCGGCCGAAGACGCGGTCCAGCAGCCAGGACAGGCCGTAGCCGAAGATCAGGCCCAGGAAAATGGCTATGCGCGAGAAGAATCCGCGCAGTGCCACCACCGCGAGCCCGGTGAACAGCATGACCAGCAGCGCCGTCCACTGATCCTGCGGCCAGTACACCGAGGCCGTGACCGGCGCGAGGTTGAAGCCGATGAGCATGACCACCGCGCCGGTGACCACCGGCGGCATGGCGATGTGAATGATGCGCGCGCCGAACCTGCGCACCGCCAGACCCACCAGCAGCAGCGCCGCGCCGACCACCAGGCAGGCGCCGGTGACGGTCGCGCTGCTGCCGCCCTGCGCCCGGATCACCGCGGCCACACCGACGAAAGAGAGCGAGCACCCCAGGTAGCTGGGCACCTGTCCCTTGGTGGCCAGCAGGAATATGGCGGTCGCGACGCCCGACATCATGATGGCGAGGTTGGGGTCCAGCCCCATCAGCACCGGCGCGACGAAGCTCGCGCCGAACATGGCCACCACGTGCTGTGCCCCGAGCCCGAAAGTGCGTGGCCAGGACAACCTCTCGTCGGGCCGGACCACCGCCCCGGGCGCGGGCGTCCGCCCGTCCCCGTGCACCGTCCAGCGGACACCAAGATTCATAGACCGCCCGCTTTCTCACCAGACCGGCAACCGAATTCCGGCCAATCGTACGGCGGGCAAACGCCCGGTTCCCGCCATCCACACACCCCCGCCCCGCCCGCCCGGGTGCACCACGTGCACCCGGTGCCGACCCGCACCCGGTCCCCCGAACCACGAAACCCCCCCGTCAGTCGAGTCCGTACCTCCGCAGCAACTCTCGCGGCAGCGCATGCGGGTTCACATCATCCGCACAGTCCCACTCCACACCCCCATCCCGTCCCACCCCCGAATACGTCTCCGCCCCCGCCCCTTTGCCGCCGTCGCCCTCCCCCCGGACCCGCCGTCCAGCCCCCGCTCCACCGCCGGCCGCCCTCCCGAACAACTGCCCCGCTCCTCTTCCACCGTCCGCCTCCCCTCCGAGCAAATGCCCCTCTCCCCTCCTACCGCCGCCCTCGAACAACCGCCGGAACGCAGCCACCACCCCCGGGTCGTCCGCCAACTCCGCCCGCACCCCCGCCGCCAATTCCCGCGCTCGCGTATGCGCCCGAGAGTGCGCGCCCGAAACAGCCTCCGCCACCCCCGAATCCCCCATCTCCAACCGCAAGATCCGCCCGTCGACCCCCACCTCGATTCGCACCCCCGCCACCACGGCCCGCCCCCGCACCTCCTCCAATGCGTCCTGCACCCGCCGCGCCTTCCGCCCGATCTCCTCGAACCGCCCCAGGTCCCCCACCCGACCCCCTCTCGCCCCAACACTTCTCCCCTCCAAAGCCTCCCCCACACAAACCGTCTCGGCCCCACCCTCACCAACCTCGCACCCCCAACCCACCCGAAACGCCCGAACACCCCTCCCAACATCGCGCCGAATGCCATGTCGCACCGCCACACCGGATCGACCACGCGACCGCCGCCGAATTCGCATTCGGACAGGACGGTTTCGTGTCCTGTCACCGGGTCATCCACGGAACTCCGCGACCAGGAACCGGGCAGAGCTGCCGGAAGCCCGCCGATCCTCCGCTGCTCGCCCGGAGAAGCAGGCGCGATGGCAGCCATATCGGTCTCGGGGCCAGCCACTCGCTGCCCTGCCCAGGGGCATTCGGGCCGCGAGCGCCGACACACCATCGGCTTGCCGGACAGCACACCGCCCCGGTGGGCGGCGACGAATCGACCGCGCCGCACGCGTCCTTCCCGAGCATCACCACGGCGCAGGCGTGAAACAGCAAGTAGCGCGGGCGCGGTCGTCTTCCTCGCGCATCGGATGCGGGGACACCGCGCCGCACGTGTGGACAGGGGCGGCATCACCGCGGCGGCCGGCGGAGCGGGTCGGGCATTATGGGCGGGACACGGGAGGGGTGGAGATGGGGGAGCGCGTGGGGATACGGCGGTGGGGACTGCGGGGTGTGGGGGTTGTCTTCACGATGCTGTTTCTCGTGGGGGCGGGGCGGTTTCTTTGGCCGCAGGCGGGGGTGGACGAGCAGCCGGGGAGTGCTTGGCGGCAGCTGGCTTTCGTGCGGGGGGCGATCGAGGGGGGCGCGGACGTCGCCGCGCAGGGGCAGTTTCCGGAGGGGTACTACTTCTCGAACGCGCTGTACGGGCTGGCCTGGGTGCAGGTGGGGCTGGCCGACCCGGGGGTTCGTGACGAGGCGCTGCGGGAGGCGCGGTGGGCGCTGGGACGGGTCGAATCGGAGCGGGGGCGAGAGGTTTTCAGTCCCGCGCTGCGGCCCGCGTACGGGATCTTCTGGGCGGGCTGGACGAACTGGTTGCGCGGGGGAATCCTCGCGCTCGGCGGCACGGGGGACGCGGCGGAGGTCGAGCGGTTCGTGACGGGGACCGCGGAGATCGCGGAGGCGTTCGCGGCCTCGGCGACTCCGTTTCTGCAGGCCTATCCGGGGCAGGCGTGGCCGGTCGACTCCACGGTCGCGGTCGCGGCGCTGCGCCTGCACGACACCCTGTTCGCGCCCCGGTTCGGCACCGAGGTGGCGCGGTGGCTCGGTGCCGCGCGCGACCGGCTCGACCCCGCGACCGGCCTGCTGCCGCACCGGGTGTCCGCGGCCGACGGCACGCCGGTGCAGGGCGCGCGGGCCACCTCGCAGGCGGTGATCCAGCGCTTCCTGCCCGAGATCGACGCCGCCACGGCGGCCGAGCAGTACCCGCGCTACCGCGACGCCTTCCTCACCTTCCCGGGTGGCTTCGGCCCGGCGCTGCGCGAGTACCCGCACGGAGTCTCGGGCAGCGGCGACGTCGATTCCGGCCCGCTGATCGCCGGGGTGAGCCTGTCCTCGACGGTGGTGGCGCTGGGCGCGGCCCGCGTCAACGGCGACGAAGCACTGGCCACCGCACTGGGTTCCTCGGGTGAACTGCTTGGACTGCCGCTGACCCTGCCGGGCAGCAAGCGCTACGCGTTCGGTCTGGTCCCCATCGGCGACGCCTTCGTGGTCTGGTCCGCCACCGCCCGGACCGTCACCTCCGGGCCGCACCCGGCCCGGGGCGAGGAGCTGCCGTGGTGGTGGCGCCTGCCCTGGCTCACCGTGCTCGGCCTCGGCGCGATCGCGCCCTGGCTACCGCGGTTGTCGCGACCGTGGCTGCGCCGCCGCGAATCCGGCTCCGCGGATCCGCGTGCCACAGCCCCGAGCACGGCTAACTAGCTGCCCGATAGCCACTCCCCCACCGCGCACGCCGAACAACCGGCGAAACGGATACACCCGCCCCGGCCGACGCGGTCGCGCTCCCGCCGTTGCCGCGCACAGCCGAATCGGCCGGGGTGACTACCGAAGCGCGGCGCCCCACCCGGTGCCTCGCGCCTGGTTTCGCGCTGAGCACCGCCCTCGCGAACTCACAGCAGATCACCCACGACGCCACCCTGCGGTAGCTGGAACTACCTTCGCCCGGGCGACAACCCCGGCTCTGGAGACCCGGAAATATCGATCCACCCGCACTCCGGCCGCTCCGGAAGCGCGGAGACTTCGATCCGCCAGACGTCCGGCAGCTCCCCAATCGCAGAGACTTCCGTCCACCCGCAGGCCAGCAGCTCCGAAACCGCGGAGACTTCGATCCGCCCGCAGCCCGGCAGCTCCGGAAGCGCGAAGACTTCGATCCGCCAAAGTCCGGCTGCTCCGAATCCACGCGTGCTCGGGCCGCCACCCCACACCCTCAGCCGGTGATCCGGATCTGCTGCATCATGTCGTGATCCGCGTGATCGAGGTTGTGGCAGTGCCAGACGTACCCCCGAATCTCCCCGTGCCCGACGGCGTGTCCCGCCCCGTGCGCACCGGTCGGTGAAATCGCTTCCGCCCCAGCCGGAATCGGCACCACCGCATCCGGATCGAAGCCCAGCTCGGCAATCGAGGGCCAGTGCACCATGATTCGCGTGATCGTGTCGGTCGGGCACTCCACGGTGTCCTTCCACCCCGTCTCCCACGGCGGCGGCGCCTGCGGCGGCCCGAACGCGTACGGGTCGGCCACGGGCTGCCACCGGGTACCGAAGGCCGGCGGCGGATTACGCAGCCAGTACGCCTGGGTGAGAATCGGCTGCCGCGACAGCACCCGGATACGCGCCAGATGCAGGTGCACGGGGTGATCGAAGGGCGTGGCGTTCACGATATCCCACTGCTCGACCGTGCCCGCGCGCGCCACGTCGACATCGGCGGTCAGGAACGGCAGATTGTTCAGCGCCATCATGGTCGGGAACACCGCCGCGGACCGCGCGTCGTCGTTGAGCCCGATCAAGGTCATGGTGCGAACCCGTTCGGCCGGTTCGAGCGGCGGGAGCGGCTCGGGCAGCCCGTCCCCGCCGCGCAGCCGGGCCGGCACCCGCGTGGGCGGCCCGGGCCCGGAAACGATGAACCGCATGATCCGGCGCACCTCGGGCACCATGAATACGGTATTGCCGAAGTCGTTGAGGGCCGTGTTGATCAGATCCGCGACCGTCCCGTCCGGCAGCGCCCCGAAATCGACGAGCAGATCCACCCGCTCCCCCGGGCTGACCCGGACGGCCACGGTGGGCACCGGCGCGTCCAGCAGCCCCAGGTCGCCACCGATCACCCAGAACGGCAGCCCGCCCTCGAACCCGAGGATGTACGGCCGCGAGTTCGAGCCGTTCAGCACCCGGAACCGGTACAGCGTGCGGCGCACCGTCAGTCGCGGCCAGACCTTCCCGTTCACGCACGCGGTGTCCCCGAGCTGCCCGGATTGGTTGTAGCCCTGCGGAATATAGACCCCGACCATCGGCTGCACGGTGCCGTCGGCGTTGAACGTGCGATCCTGCACGATGAGCGGTATCTCGAACTCGCCGCTGGGCAGCCCCAGCGGGTTGTCCGCCGCACCGGTGTCGAATTCGTCTCGCACGTAATACATCCCGGCCAGCCCGGCCTGGATGTTCAACCGCGTGATGCCCATGACGTGGTCGTGGTACCAGAGCCCCGCGGCCTCCTGCCGATTGCCGTACACGAAGGTGGGCGCACCGCCGTTCCGCCAGCCGATGAGCGGATGCCCGTCCGCCGCAGGAGTATTGGGCCCGCCGTGCAGGTGGATGGTGAACCGCGGGTCGGTGCGGTCCAGTTCGGTCGTGCCGTGCATGGTGAGGTCGACGTGCTGCGCGAGTACGTGCTCCCCGAGGTCGTTGCGAAAACCGATGCGCGACTCGCGATCTCGCCGGGCTTCCAGCGTCGGCCCCAGCACCGGCCGATCGAATCCCCAGCTGCGCGCCGCCGGTAGATCCCGGTGGTAGCTGTGCGACCCGGCGCTCGCGCTCAGTTGCCCGGCGGCGGGCCGCGTTTCGGGGATCGGCAGCTCGTCCGCGAACGGTTCGAGCGCGGGCGAATGGTAGTTGAACGGCGTCACCGGCAGTGCGGGCAGCGGCGGCAGCGGTAGCGGCGCCGGGGGCAGCGGTACCGGATCCGCGCCCGCCCCGGCCGTGAAACCGGCTCCGAGAATCCCGAGGGTCCCCAGGAGGAACCCGCGTCGTGGCAGGTCAGCGCTCATAGCTCACACAGATTCGCCGGGCCGGCGGGTGCCGGGTGCGTCCGTTTCTTCGACTACCCCCGATTCTCCGCCCGAACGCCGGATCGTGCCCGGAAATGCGCGAGGCCGCATCCCGGCGGGCGGGATGCGGCCTCGTCGGGCGCGGCGTAATCGCTGCGCCCCAATCGAATTCGGCTCGAACGAGCCGCTCGGGTCAGCCCAGGCGCTCGATGATCGTGACGTTGGCGGTGCCGCCGCCCTCGCAGATGGTGAGCAGGCCGTAGCGCCCGTTCACCCGCTCGAGCTCGTTGAGCAGCGAGGCGAACAGCTTGGCTCCGGTCGCGCCGAGCGGGTGGCCCAGCGCGATGGCCCCGCCGTTGACGTTGACCTTGTTCGGGTCCGCGCCGGTCTCCTTGATCCAGGCCAGCACGACCGAGGCGAACGCCTCGTTGATCTCGATGACGTCCATGTCGTCGATGGTCAGCCCGGTCTTCTCCAGCGCCCACTTGGTGGCCGGGATCGGCGCGGTGAGCATGTAGATCGGGTCGGCGCCGCGCGCGCTCACGTGGTGGATGCGGGCGCGCGGGGTGAGCCCGTACTCCTGGACCGCCCAGTCCGAGGCCAGCAGCGTGGCCGCCGAGCCGTCGGAGATCTGGCTGGCGAGCGCGGCGGTGACCCGGCTGCCCTCGGCGAGCGGCTTGAGCCCGGCCATCTTCTCCATGGTGGTCTCGCGCGGGCATTCGTCGATGAAGAAGTCGCCGACCCCGACGATCTCGCGATCGAAGCGGCCGTCGACGATGGCCTTGCGGGCGCGCTCGTTGCTGCGCAGCGCCCACTCCTCCATGTCCACCCGGGAGATGTCCCACTTCTCGGCGATCATGTGCGCCGAATTGAACTGCGACACTTCACCGGTGCCGTAGCGGTGGTCCCAGCCCTGCGCCCCGACGAAGGGCGATTCGAAGCCGTACTGCTGGCCCGCGAGCATGGCCGAGGAGATCGGGATGGCGCTCATGTTCTGGATGCCGCCGGCCACGATGACCTCCGACGTGCCGGACATGATGGCCTGCGCCGCGAAGGTGATGGCCTGCTGCGAGGAGCCGCACTGCCGGTCGACGGTCACCCCGGGCACCGATTCCGGGTAGCCCGCGGCGAGCCAGGCGGTGCGCGCGATGTTGCCCGCCTGCGGCCCGATGGTGTCGCAGCAGCCGAACACCACGTCGTCGACGTGCACCGGGTCGATGCTGTTGCGGCCCATCAGCCCGCGCAGCGCGGCGGCGCCCAGGTCCGCGGGGTGCACGGCGGCGAGCGACCCGCCGCGCTTGCCGACGGGCGTGCGGACGGCGTCGATCACATACGCCTCCCGCATCGGCGAATACTGGCGACGGGACGGTGCAGACATCGTGAACTCCTACTGCTAACTGCGGGCTGTAATTTTTCACCGGTCGGGCGCGGGCCCGATGCAGATCCGATGGGATCGAAAGCTGTTATCGGGCTTCTGGATTGGTGAGTCCGTCGAGCACGATGGTGAGGTACTGCTTGGCCAGGGCGTCGACGGTGATGCGCCCGCCCGGCTGATACCACCGCACCGAAACCCACACGGTGTCGCGCAGGAAGCGGTATGCGAGTTCGATATCCATTTCCGCGCGGAAACTGCCGTCGGCCACGCCATTGGCGAGCACCTGGTGCCAGAGTTCGCGGAATTCCTTGTTGTACTCGTCGATATAACCGAATGGCGCTGCGCCACTGAGGCGTTTGGCTTCGGCCTGGTAGATGGCGACCGCGGCGTGCCATTGATCGAAGGACTCGTACGACGCGAGCACCAGGGCCTCGAGGGTGTCCCGCGCGCCCAGCCCGGACGCCACGATCTCGCGGTAGCGCCCGAACAGGTCGTCGAGGAAGCCGCGCAGGATCTCGTCCACCATGGCTTCCTTGGAATCGAAGTGATGGTAGAGACTGCCGGATAGAATCCCCGCGGCATCGGCGATATCGCGAACCGTGGTGGCGCGCAGTCCTCGCTCGGCGAAGAGGTTGGCGGCCAGGCTGAGCAGCTCGCTGCGGCGAGCAGACTTCGAGGGCTCCGATGGTGGGGTCACGAGCCCAATATACAACCAAGCATTTGCTTGGTCGAGGGGGGTCAGCGCACCGAATACCGCAGCGGCGAGGAAACGGACAGATCGGCCAGCAATCGATCGCAGATCACCACCGGTGAAACCCCGGCCCGGGCCAGGCGCGCGACCAGGGCCAGGCGGCGTTCGGGACTGTCCCACTCGACGACGATCGGCTCGCGGCCCGGCCCGGCGTCGACCGTGGCCAGCACCCGCGGCGGGTGCCCGTCGTCGTCCTCCTCCTCGCTGAGTTTGAGCACCATTCCGCGCTGCCAGGCCCGATAGGTCTCCATATCCGCGCCCGCGACCAGTTTGTCCGTGGCGGCGCACAGGCCCCGCGCGATGCCGTCGGTGAAGGCCGTGTGATCGAAACGCAGCCGCCGGCACTCGCGGACCACCGCGAGCAGATCGGACCGGACCTCGCACAGCAGCTCGGTCCGCCTGCGGCGGCGCCGTTCGTCCTCGGAGATGCCGTTCAGCGTTTCCCGGGTCGATTCGATACGCCGGGCGCGTTCCCGATCGCGAATCACGTCCCGGCGCAGCGCGGCCCGCGGATCGCGGGAGATTTCCCCTTCGTCCACGGCATGTTGCCGGAGAATCTGCGCGGCGCGCGTCGCGGTCGCGCCGACGGATTCGTGCTCGAGTAATTCCGCGCCCAGTGCGAGCGCGGCCATGACGATGTTGTCGAGTCTTCGGCGCGCGAGTACTACCTCGAGAACGAGCTCGAGTTCCAATTCGCGTACACGTTCGGTCAGTGCTTCTGGTTGGCGTTCCGGACCCATGGGTCGTGCCCTTCGACTATGCGGAACCGGCCTAAACCAGGATTACACAGCCGTAAGGGGGTAGCGCCACAATATTTTTTCCGCGGCTGGTTCGTGCGGCGACCCGGGCGCGAAATGCACAGCGGCCCGGCATGTTTGCACATACCGGGCCGCGCGCGCGGGAATTGCTCAGGCGCGCTGACTCGAGATGGAGACGACCTCACCGGTCAGGTAGGTGGTGTAGTCGCTGGCGAGCATGGCGATGGTCGCGGCGACCTCCCACGGCTCGGCCGCGCGGCCGAACGCCTCACCGGCGGCCAGGCGATCGAGCAGATCTCCGGAGGTGACCTTGTCCAGGAAGGCGTGCCGGGCGATGGACGGGGCGACCGCATTGATCCGCACGCCGTATTCGGCGGCCTCCACGGCCGAGCAGCGGGTCAGCGCCATGACGCCGGCCTTCGCGGCGGCGTAGTGCGCCTGCCCGTGCTGCGCGCGCCAGCCCAGCACGCTCGCGTTGTTGACGATCACGCCGCCGTGTCCCGCCTCGCGGAAGTACTTCAGCGCCGCGCGGGTGGCCCGGAAGGTGCCGTTCAGCGTGATGTCGATGACCTTGTCCCACTGCTCGTCGGTCATGTCGACGACGGGGGTCTCACCGCCGAGCCCGGCGTTGTTGACCATGATGTCGATCCGGCCAAGCGCCGCGACCGCACCCTCGATCAGCTGATCGACCTGTTCGGTCGAGCTCACGTCGCAGGGCACGGAAGCGATTCGGCGGTCCGGGAATTCGGCGGCGAGGGCCTCTGCGGTCTCCTTCAGCCGGCGCTCGTGCCAGTCGGAGACCACGACGTCGGCGCCCTCGGACAGCAGCCGGCGCGCGGTGGCCGAGCCGATGCCGGTGCCCGCGGCGGCGGTCACGACCGCGACCTTGCCGGCGAGCAGATTGTGGCCCGGGGTGATCTCGGGAGCGGTGGACAGATCAGTCACGGACGAGCCTCTCGGGGAAGTCCGAGCACCCGCTCGGAGATGATGTTGCGCTGAACCTCGTTCGAACCGCCGTAGATGGTGTCCGCGCGAGTGAAGAGGAAAAGCCGTTGCCAGGCATTGAGATCGGACTTGCCGTCGTGGTCGACGGCGTCGGCGATCAGGCCGGGCGCGCCGAGCACGTCCATGGCCAGCTCACCCAGATCGCGGTGCCAGTTGGCCCACAGCAGCTTGGTGACCGACGCCGAACCGGCGGCGGTGCGGGCGTCCACGGTGGCGCCGTCGTGCCCGGATTCGAGGGTGCGCAGCACGTGGGCGCGCAGCACGCGCAGGCCCACCCACGCCCGGTCGAACCGGTCGGCGATCACCGCGTCGCCGAGCGCGCCGGTCTTCGCGGCGACGGCCTCGAGGTCGGCGAGTTCGCGGGCGTAGCGGATCTGCTGGCCGACGGTGGAGATGCCGCGCTCGAAGGTGAGCGTGCCCATCGCGACGGCCCAGCCGTCACCGGGCTTACCGACCACGAGATCGGCGGCGGTGCGGGCGTTGTCGAAGTAGACCTCGTTGAATTCCGCGGTCCCGGTGAGCTGGATGATCGGGCGCACCTCTACGCCGGGCTGATTCATCGGCACCAGGAGATAGGACAGGCCCTTGTGCCTGCTCGATCCCTTCTCCGTGCGCGCGACGACGAAGCACCAGTCGGACAGATGCGCGAGCGAGGTCCACACCTTCTGCCCGGTGATCGACCACTCGTCGCCGTCCAGGTACGCGGAGGTGCTGACCGCGGCCAGGTCCGAGCCCGCGCCGGGTTCGGAATAGCCCTGGCACCACAGCTCGGTGACGTTGCGGATGCCGGGGAGGAAGCGCTTCTTCTGCTCTTCGGTGCCGAAGGCCAGCACGGTCGGGCCGAGCAGTTCCTCACCGAGGTGCGACACGCGGCTGGGCGCGTCGGCCTTGGCGTATTCCTCGTGGAAGATGACCTGCTGGGCGAGGGTGGCGTCGCGGCCACCCCACTCCTTGGGCCAGCCGAGGCAGGTGAGTCCGGCGGCGGCCAGGGCGCGGTCCCATTCGAGACGCTCCTCGAAGGCCTCGTGCTCGCGCCCGGGACCACCCAGACCGCGCAGTTCACGGAACTGTCCGTTCAGGTTCTCGGCCAGCCATTCCCGCACCTCGGTGCGGAATTCGGCGTCCTCGCGCGATTCACGGCCAACCGTGATCCCGCTGGCCGGTTCGGGGGTCTGGATCATGCTCACCCCCGTAGAGTAACCTACCAAGCACTTGCTTTGTTAGACCCATTCCCGGACGTTCGGAGCCCCCGTGACATCCCCACCGCAGACCGCGTCTTCGCTGCCGCAGACCACACCCCTGGCGCTGCACGCCGCAGCCGAGGCGTACGGTTCCGCACCCGCCGTCACCGACGGCGCGGTGCGGCTGAGCTGGGCACAACTGCTCGACTCGGTCCGTGAGACCGCGCGCGTGCTGATCGCGCAGGGCGTCGAACGCGGCGACCGCGTCGGCATCTGGGCTCCCAACACCCACCACTGGATCACCGCGGTCCTGGCCACCCATTACGTGGGCGCGGTGATCGTGCCGCTCAACACCCGGTACGTGGCCGACGAGGCCGCCGACGTGCTGGGCCGGGTCCGGGCCAAGGCGCTGTTCATCGTCGGGGAATTCCTGGGCCGCGACCGCCTGGCCGAATTGCGCGCCGACGCACCCGAACTCGCCATCGACACCGTCATAGTCATTCCCGGTGACCGGGACGCCGCGGTCGAGAACGCCATCGCCTGGGCGGAATTGCCGAAGCTGGCCGAGGCCGTCACCCTCGCCGACGCCATCGCGCGCGCGGAATCGGTACAGCCGGACGATGTCTCGGACATCCTGTTCACCTCCGGCACCACCGGCCGCAGCAAGGGCGTGCTCATTCCGCACACCCGCGCGCTCACCAGCGCCCGCGCCTGGGCCGACTGCGCGACGTTGAACCAGCAGGATCGCTACCTGGTCGTGCCGCCGTTCTTCCACAGCTTCGGTTACAAGGCGGGCATTCTCGCCTCGCTGGTCACCGGCGCGAGCATCGTCCCGCAGATCACCTTCGACGTGCCCGAGACCATGCGCCTGATCGCCGCCGAGGCCATCACCGTGCTCACCGGCCCGCCGACCATCTTCCAGACCATCCTCGAACACCCCGCCCGAGCCACCGCCGACCTGTCGTCGCTGCGCGTGGCGGTCACCGGCGCGGCCACCGTGCCGGTCGTGCTCATCGAGCGCATGCGCGACGAGCTGGACTTCGACGTGGTGCTGACCGCGTACGGGCAGACCGAGTCCGGCGGCTTCGGAACCATGTGCCGCCCCGAGGATTCCGCCGAGACCATCGCCAACACCTGCGGCCGCGCCATCGACGGCTTCGAGATCAAACTGGCCGACAACGGCGAACTGCTGCTGCGCAGTTCGCAGATCATGCTCGGCTACCTCGAGGACGAGCAGGCCACCGCCGACACCATCGACAACGACGGCTGGCTGCACACCGGCGACGTCGCGGTGATCGACGAGCGCGGGTACATGAAGGTCACCGACCGGCTCAAGGACATGTACATCTCCGGCGGCTTCAACGTCTACCCCGCCGAGGTCGAGCAGGCCATGGCGCGGCTGGCCGGGGTCGCCGAGACCGCGGTCATCGGGGTGCCGGACGAGCGCATGGGCGAGGTCGGCAAGGTCTACGTGGTGCGCAAGCCGGGCGCGGAGCTGTCCGCCGACGACGTTCTGGCGCATGCCAAGACGCTGCTCGCCAATTTCAAGGTGCCGCGGTTCGTGGAGTTCCGCGACCAGCTGCCCTACAGCGCCGCCGGCAAGGTCCTCAAGCGGCAACTACGTGAGGAGAACGCGTGAGCGCCACCGATTCCGCGCCGGGGCCCATCCCCGACGAGGGCGAGGTCGTCCTCTACGAGAAGCGCGGGCCGATCGCGGTCGTCACGCTGAATCGCCCGGACTACCGCAACGCCCAGAACTCCGTGATGACCTACGCCCTGGACGCCGCCTTCGTGCGCGCGGTCGAGGACGCGGAGGTCAAGGTGATCGTCCTGGCCGGGGCCGGAAAGCATTTCAGCGCCGGGCACGACATCGGCACGCCGGGCCGCGATCACCACGTCCGGTACGAGAACCAGGCCGCGCTGTGGTGGGACCACACCGACCGGCCCGGCGGCGATCAGCGCTTCGCCCGCGAGACCGAGGTCTACCTGGGCATGTGCCGGCGCTGGCGCGAGATTCCCAAGCCGACCATCGCCATGGTGCAGGGCGCGTGCATCGCGGGCGCGCTCATGCTGGCCTGGTCCTGCGACATGATCGTCGCCTCGGAGGACGCCTTCTTCTCCGATCCCGTGGTGCGCATGGGTATTCCGGGCGTGGAGTACTTCGCGCACCCGTGGATGCTCGGCCCGCGCCGGGCCAAGGAGATCCTGTTCACCGGTGACCGCTTCTCCGCCGCGCAGGCGTACGAGTGGGGCATGGTGAATCGCGTCGTCGAGCGCGAGAACCTGGAGACCGAGACGTTCGCGCTGGCCGAGAAGATCTCGGCCATGCCGCAATTCGGTTTGGCGCTGACCAAGAAGGCCGTCAACCAGTGCGAGGACCTCATGGGTATGCGCGCGGGCATGGATTCGGTCTTCGGCCTGCACCATTTCGCGCACGCCCACAACGCCGAGGTCGGAGCGGATTCGCTCGGCGGCATGAATGCCAAGTCTATGAAGAACACCGCCACGGCCACGGCCGACGCGGAGAGGAACGGGGCGAAGTAAGTGGATCTCGAATTCGACGACAGGACAGCGGCTTTCCGGCAGGAGGTCCGGGAGTTCCTGGCCGCCAACGTGCCCGCCGCTCCCCTGCCGTCCATGGACACCGCGGCGGGGTTCGAGGCGCATCGCGAGTGGGAGGCCAAGTTGGCCGATGCCCGGCTCTCCTGTGTGGCCTGGCCCGCCGAGTACGGCGGCCGGGACGCCTCGCTGACCGAATGGGTGATCTTCGAGGAGGAGTACTACGCCTCCGGAGCGCCCGGCCGCGTGTCGCAGAACGGCATCTTCCTGCTGGCCCCGACGCTGTTCGAGCACGGCTCACCCGAGCAGCTCGCCCGCATTCTGCCGAGAATGGCGCGCGCGGACGACATCTGGGCGCAGGCGTGGTCCGAGCCGGAGGCCGGTAGCGATCTCGCCGGTATCCGCTCGAGCGCCAAGCGCACCGAGGGCGGCTGGATCCTCAACGGCCAGAAGACCTGGAGTTCGCGTGCCTCGTACGCGGATTGGGGCTTCGGACTGTTCCGCAGCGACCCGGAAGCGCAGCGCCACAAGGGTTTGACCTACCTCATGTTCCCGCTGACGGCCGAGGGCGTCACCGTGCGCCCGATCCCGCAGCTGGACGGCGAGCCCGGGTTCGCGGAGATCTTCCTGGACAACGTCTTCGTGCCGGACGCCGATGTCATCGGCGAGGCCAACAACGGCTGGAAGGTCGCCATGGCGACCTCGAGCAACGAGCGCGGCCTCTCGCTGCGCGCGCCGGGCCGGTTCAACGCCACCGCCGCCAAGCTCATCGAGCTGTGGCGCGCCACCACCGACGAGTCCGACACCGCGGTGCGCAACAGCGTCGTGGACGCGTGGGTCGGCGCCGAGGCGTACCGGCTGAACACCTGGGCCACCGTCACCCGGCTCGCCGACGGCGGCCAGCTGGGCGCGGAGTCCTCGGTGAACAAGGTGTTCTGGTCCGATCTGGACATCGCCATGCACGAAACCGCGCTGGACATCCGGGGCGCCGCCGCCGAGCAGGAATCGGAGTGGACGGACGGCTACCTCTTCTCGCTGGCGGGCCCGATCTACGCGGGCACCAACGAGATCCAGCGAAACATCATCGCCGAACGCCTGCTCGGCCTGCCGCGCTAGAACCACGGAGGAACCGACATGCGCTTCGCATTGACCGCAGAACAGATCGATTTCGCCGCCAGCCTGCGCAAGATGGGCGAGGCCGCCAAGACCCCCGCCGTGGTGCGCGCATGGGGTGAGGGCGAGCACGCCGCCGGGCTCGCGCTGATCCGGCAGCTGGCCGAGGCCGGTGCGCTCGGCCTGACCGTCACCGAGGAGAACGGCGGCTTCGGCGCCGGGCCGGTGGAACTGATCGTGGCCTTCACCGAGATCGGCCGGGCCGCGGCGCCCGGGCCGCTGATCGAGACCGCCGCCGCGATTCCCGCACTGCTGCAGGCGCTTCCGGACGGTGGACCGGCCTCGGAATGGCTACCGGACTTCGCCGAAGGGTCCAAGCTCGGCACCATCGCGCTGCCCGATCAGGGCGCGGCGGTGGCGGTGGACGCCGACGTCGCCGATCTGCGCCTGGTCGCCTCGGGTGACCGGGTCGTGCTGGCGCGCGCGGGCGAACTCGTCCGCTCGGTGGACGCGGCCCGCCGCCTGTTCCCGCTGACCGGGGACGACGTGCTCGCCGAGGGCGAGGGGGTGGCCGCGGCCATCGCGCTCGCTTTCGACACCGGCGCGCTCGCCGCGGCCGCGCAGCTGCTGGGCGCGGGCCGGGCGCTGCTGGACACCAGCGTCGAGTACGTGAAGCAGCGCCAGCAGTTCGGTAAGCCGATCGGGCAGTACCAGGCCATCAAGCATCACCTGGCCAACGTCATGATCGGGCTCGAGATGGCGCAGCCGCTGCTCTACCGCGCCGCGCTGACCCTGCAGGACGGGGCCGAGGCCGGCGTTCGCGCCCGCGACATCTCCGCCGCCAAGCTGGCCGCCGGGGAGGCCGCGTACCAGGCCGCCCGGATCGGGCTGCAGGTGCACGGCGCCATCGGCTACACCGCCGAATGCGATCTGTCGCTGTGGCTGACCAAGGTCAACGCGCTGCGTTCGGCCTGGGGCACACCGGATCTGCACCGCGCCCGCATCGCCGCGGCCCTGCGCGCCGGCGCACCCGAAGCCGCCGCGTGAGTCCGCGCGGCGGGAACGTGCCGGTGCCGCGGGCGGTTTCGGCCGCGGCGGCCACCGCCCGACCGCCGCGCGTCACGGCAGCACAGTCATCACCTACCTGGACAGGAATCGGAGCCGACGCATGAGCATCACGGCTGAGCAGCAAGAACTCGTCACGACCGTGCGCGCCGTGCTGGCCAAGCACGGGGACAGCGCGGCCATGCGGCGCGGGCTCGACGGCGAGCGCGGGTACGACGAACAGCTCTGGAAGCTGCTGTGCGAACAGGTGGGCGTCGCGGCGCTCGCCGTTCCGGAGGAGTTCGGCGGCGTCGGCGTCGGGCTGGTGGAATCGCTGCTGGTCGTCGAGGAACTGGGCCGTACGCTGGCCGCCCCGCCCATGCTCGGTTCCGCGGTGCTCGGTGTGCAGGCCCTGCTGCTGGCGGGCAACGCCGAGGCCAACGAGCGGCTGCTGCCCGAGGTGGCCGAGGGCGTGCGCACCCTGGCGCTGTGCTGGGCCGGGGCCGGCGGCTGGGATTCGTTCGGCGTCCGTGTCGAGGGCGAAACCCTCACCGGCACCGCGCATTACGTCCTGGACGGCGCGCACGCGCAGTCGCTGCTCGTGCTGACGCCCGAGGGCCTGTTCGAGGTCGACGACGACGCGGCGGGCGTGACCCGCACGGTCGTGCCGACCATGGATCCGACCCGGCGGCTGACCACCGTGGAATTCGCCGGGTCGCCCGCCACGCTGCTGGGCGCGGTCGACGTGGCTCGCCTGCGCGACATCGCCTGGGCCGCGGTGACCGCCGAGCAGCTGGGCGCGGCCGAGCAGTGCCTGGACATGACCGTGGAGTACAGCAAGTCGCGGGTGCAGTTCGGGCGGCCCATCGGCAGCTTCCAGGCGCTCAAGCACCGCATGGCCGACATGTACGTGCTGGTGGAATCCACGCGATCCATTGCGTACCTGGCGATTTCGGGCCTGGCGAACGGCACCGCCGAGCCGGTCGACATCGCGGCAGCCCGGCTGCACGCGACCGCCACGCTGAACTCGGTGGTCTCGGAAACCGTGCAGCTGCACGGCGGCATCGCCATCACCTGGGAGCACGACGCCCATCTGTTCTTCAAACGCGCGCACGGTGACGCCCAGCTCTTCGGCGACCCGGCTCGCCCGCTCCCGCGCCCGGCGTAGGAACCTTCGAACCGGAAAGGCCGGGACCGCGGCATATGCTGCGGCCCCGGCCTTTCGGCTGTTCCGGGTCAGTGGGAGGCAGGCTGCAGGATCTCCACCTCGCGGGCCGGGGGCTTGCTGCCGAAGCGGGCGCGCAGGGGGTACAGGGCCGCGACGAACAGCAGGGAGGCGGTCGAGGCCAGCAGCTGATTGCGCTGTTCGGGGACGCGGGCCATGGCGACGAAAACCGCGACGATCGCGATGATCACCAGCCAGCTCAGGTAGGGGTAGCCCCACATGCGATAGGTCAGGGCCGAGGGGTCCTCCCGGCGCAGGCGGGCCCGCAGGCGCAGCTGGGAGATCATGATGGCCACGTAGACGTAGGCCAGGATGACGCCGATCGAGTTCAGCAGGAACGTGAACACCTGGTCGGGGGACACATAGGAGGCGATGACCGCGCCCCAGGCCGCGACCGTGCCGAGCAGCACCGCGCGGGCGGGGACGCCGCGCCGGTTCACCTTCACCAGGGCGGCGGGCGCGTCGCCGTCGCGGGTCAGCACGTAGAGCATGCGGGAGGAGACGTAGATGGCCGAGTTGAGGACCGACAGCACCGCGGTGAGGATGACAACCTGCATGATCGTGCCCGCGGCCGGGATGCCCATGTGGTCCAGCGCGCTGACGAACGGGCTCTGCAGGATCTCGGCGTCGTTCCACGGCAGGATGGTCACCACCAGGAAGATCGAGGCGACGTAGAACAGGCCGACCCGCCACAGCACGTTGTTCGTGGCCCGGGCCACCGCCTGGCCCGGCTCGCGGGATTCGGCCGCGGCGACCGTCACGATCTCGGTGCCGCCGAAGGCGAACAGCACCACCACGATGGCCGAGAAGATGCCGCCGATGCCGTTGGGCGCGAAGCCGCCGAACGCGGTGAGGTTGCCGAAGCCGCCGTCGGAGTCCGGCCACAGGCCGAAGACCCAGGCCGCGCCGATGACGATGAACAGCACGATGGCGACGACTTTGATGGAGGCGAACCAGAATTCGAACTCGCCGAACGATTTCACCGACACCAGGTTCACGGCGGTCATGAGCACGAGCAGCCCGGCCGACAGGCTCCACTGCGGCAGGTCGATCCAGGTGGCCAGGATGGCCGCGCCGGCCACGGCCTCCGCGCCGACCAGGATGACGTAGAGGTACCAGTAGAGCCAGCCGACGGTGAAGCCGGCGAACGGGCCCATGGTCATGCGCGCGTACTCGGTGAGCGATCCGGCGACCGGGCGGGCGACCACCATCTCGCCCAGGGCCCGCATGACGCACAGCACCAGCAAACCGGCGGCGCCGTAGGAGAGGATGGCGGCCGGGCCCGCGGTTCCGATCACCGAGCCGCTGCCGACGAACAGGCCCGCGCCGACCGCTCCGCCGATGGCCAGCATGGTCATGTGGCGACGACGCAGTCCGGTGCGCAGGCCCGCGTGCTCCGCGCCGGTCGGTTCCGACATCTGACCGTCCTCTTCATAAGTTGCTCGATTGTTGCGGACTCACCATATCGGGGCTGGTCAGGCGACAAAAGTCCCGGGTCTGGTCGAGTGACCAGATGCTTGGCGCGCCGGGGTACGCCCGCCGGCGGCCGGCGCTCCCCAATTCCTTTCCCCGGCTGCCTCTTCCGCGCCGGAGTACCGTCGGCGGGTATGGCAGAGACGAATTCCGGGCCGATCCGCGTCGAGCCGTGCGCCAAGCGGGTGCGCGCCTACCTGGGCGGGCATCCCGTCGCCGACACCGTCGCGTCCCGGCTGGTGTGGGAGCACCCCTACTACCCGACCTACTACATTCCGGTCGCCGACCTGCGGGCGAAGCTCGAACCCACCGGGGTGACGCGCGAGCATCCGACGCTCGGGGCGGGCACCGAGTTCGACGTCGCGGGCGACAGCGGCACCGCGCCCGCGGCGGCCGTGCGCTACCTGGACTCCCCCGAACTCGGTGATCTGGTGCGCCTGGATTTCCCGGCCATGGACGAGTGGTTCGAGGAGGACGAGCCGATCTACATCCACCCCCGCGATCCGTACAGCCGCGTCGACATCCTCGCCAGCTCCCGCCACATCCGCGTGGAGCTGAACGGCGAGACGCTCGCCGATTCCCGCTCGGCCCGCATCCTGTTCGAAACCGGCCTGCCGCCCCGCTACTACCTCCCCCTGACCGACGTCCGCCAGGACCTGCTGCGCCCGTCCCCGACCAGCTCGCAGTGCCCGTACAAGGGCACCGCCGAGTACCGCCATGTCCGCCTGGGCGAGGACGAGTTCCGCGACCTGGTCTGGCTGTACCGCACGCCCCTGCCCGAAAGCCAGAAGGTGGCGGGCCTGGCCTGCTTCTACAACGAGAAGGTGGACATCTACGTCGACGACGTCCTCCAGCCCCGCCCGAACACTCCGTTCAGCTGAGGCGGCGATACGGCCCGGGCACGACGGCACTGTCGATCGAAACCGGTTCTGCCCGAGTGGATTTCCCGGCCGTCCACCCGTTTCACCGTGGGGATCGGCGGCGTTGCGGCCGTCGGTGTTCGCCTGCCGTCGATGGCCCGCGCGGGTGGTTGGGGCGCCCCGGGACTCAGCCGGGGTTCGCGATCGAAGTAGACGCACCGAGTAGGGCGCGGGTTACCTCGTGGGACGGGTTGGCGAAAACCGTTGGGGTGGGGCCGGACTCGACCGGGCGGCCCGCGTCCAGGACCAGGACCGTGTCGGTGTGGGCGGCTATCAGGGGGAGGTTGTGGGCTATCAGGATCAGGGTCAGGGTGTGGCGGGCGCGGAGGGTGGAGAGCAGGTCCATGATCGCCGTCGCGGTCCGGGCGTCGAGGGCTGAGGTGACCTCGTCGCAGATCAGGACGTCCGGGTCCGCGGCCAGGGCGCGGGCGATCGAGACGCGCTGGCGCTGGCCGCCGGAGAGTTCGTGCGGGTACCGGGCGCCGAACTCCGCGCCGAGGCCGACCTGATCGAGGAGTTCCGCTACCCGGGCGGGTACCTCGCGCCGGGGGCGGCGGCGGTGCAGCAGGACCGGGCGGCCCACCGTCGCGGCGACCGTCCGGCTGGGGTTCAGCGCACCGAGGGGGTTTTGCGGCACCAGTTGAATGCGCCTGCGCTCCTCCCGCTTTCGCCGTGCGGACGCGGCCCGCAACGGCCTGCCCGCCAGCTCGATCACCCCGCCCCCGGCGGGCTGCAGGCCCACCATCGCCCGCACCAGACTCGTCTTCCCGGCCCCCGAGGGCCCCACGATCCCCGCCGCAGCGCCGGCCCCGACCGCGAAGTCGATGTCCCGCAGCACCTGCGCTCCGCCGGACCACACGCGCAGTCCCCTCACTGCGAGCAGCGAATCCGACTGCGAGTCGGACGATTCCGCGCCCGGGGTGACCGCGCAGCTCTCCGCCGGGACCGCCGCATGCGACCCCGCCGCGTCACTGCGGGAGCCGAGCGGATCGGTCGCGGGCGGGGTTCGGCCGGTGTGCACCGCGCGTGCGCTGACGCCCGAGGGGTGCGGCGGGGTCAGGTCGTAGACGTCGTCGGCTATGCGGGACACGAGATCGGTGTCGTGGCAGGCGAAGACGACGGCCAGGGCGCGGTCGCGGGCCAGGTGGACCAGCAGGTCGCCGATCTCGTCGCGCAGGGACGGGTGCAGGCCGGCGGTGGGCTCGTCCAGCAGGAGCAGGTCGGGGTGGCGGGCGAGGGCGCGGGCCAGGGCCACCCGGCGCTGCTGGCCGCCGGAGAGAGCGCCGGGGCGGCGGGCGGTGAAGCGGGCGTCGGCGGGGAGGCGGACCTCGCGCAGGAGGGGGGCGACCGCGGCGGGATCGGAGGCGAGTTCGCGGACGAGGGTCCGCACGCGCATGCGCGGGTTGAGGCTCGAACCCGGATCCTGGCCGACGAAAGCGATACGGGTGCGGCGCAATTCGCGCAGGTCGTCGGGGGTCAGCGCGAAGACGTCCGCGCCCAGCACAGCCACCCGGCCCGAGCGGCGGGCGGTCTCGGGCGGAAGCAGGCCGAGCAGGGCCCGCAGCAGCGTGGTCTTCCCCGACCCGGAGGGGCCGGTGAGCGCCAGCAGCCGGCCGGGCTCGACGCGAAAACCGGCCTCGCGCACCAGAAAGCGGTCGCCGGCCGCGATGGACAAACCCTGTACGGCGACGACCGGCCGGGCACCGCGTTCCGCCGCCGCAGCACGATCCGCATCCTCGGGTCCGGAATTCACTGCGGGCTCACCGCCTTTCGTCCGGCCTGCGGCGCGAGGGCGGCCGCGGCGAGGTTCACGCTCAGGGCGAGCAGGGCGATCAGGACGCTGGGCGCCACGACCGCCCAGGGGTTGAGCAGGATGCCGGGGCCGTTCTCGCGGATCATCAGGGCCCAGTCCGCGGCGGGCGGTTGCGGGCCGATCTGCAGGAAGGCGGCGGTGGCGACCAGATAGACCGCGGCGACGAAGCGCAGCCCGAACAGGGCGAGCAGTGTCGCCCGCAGATTGGGCAGCACCTCGCGAAGTACCAGGTGCCACAGCCGTTCTCCGCCCGCCGCGGCCGCCTCCACGTACCCCGAGGCCGCCACGGGCGCGGCCGCGCCCGAGACCAGCCGCACCGCGTACGGCGAACCGAGCACCACCGCCGCCGCGATGATCGCCAGCCGCCCGCCGTCGCGCCACGACATGGCGATGAGCAGCAGCCCGAGCACGGACGGCAACAGGATCAGCATGTCCGTGGCCCGGTCGACCAGCCGCCCAACCCCCGGCCGCAGCGCGCCCACCGCACCCAGCACCGCCGCGACCCCGGTCACCAGCACGGCCGCGATGAGCGAGGAGACGACCAGGTCCCGCCCACCCGCCAGCAGCCGGCTGAGCACGTCGCGCCCGAGCACATCCCCGCCCAGCGGCGCGCGCCCACCCGGCGCCGCGTACGGCCCGGTCACCGGGATGTCGATGGCGTGCGGCGCGAGCAACGGCCCCGCCAGCGCCGCGCTGATCAGCAGCACGGCCGGTGCCAGCCGAACAGCGCTACCGGACAGTCGATCTCGACCGAGCCCGGCGAGCAGCCACCCGCGTCGACCGGCAGCAAGCCGGTCCGGCCCGGGCGCGCCACCCACCTCGCCACCCACCTCGCCACCCACCTCGCCACCCACCTCGCCACCCACCTCGCCACCCACCTCGCCACCCACCTCGCGCGGCGGGCCGCCGCGGCTCGTTCGGTTCCGCCACGCGGCCGACCACCCCCGTGGCCGCACGACAGGCTCGCCCGCCCGTTCCGGTTCGCTCATCGCCCGCCTCCCGAGAGTGCGTCCCGCACCAGATCCGCCGCCAGCAGCACCAGGGTGATCGCCGCGCCCGCCAGCGCGGTCACGCCCGCGATGAGCGGGGCGTCGCGGTCGGCGACGGCGGAGGCCAGCACCGACCCGATGCCCGGGTAGTTGAAGACCACCTCGACCGCCACGGCCCCGCCGAGCAGCACGCCGGTGGAGGTGGCCAGCCCGGTCACGATGGCGGGCAGGGCGCCCGGCAGCACGTGCCGCAGCAGCACCCGGTGCGGTGAGAGCCCGTCCAGCACAGCGGCTTCCACGTGCGGCTCGCGCGCTTCGTCGGCGAGCGCCGCGCGCACGATCCGCACGTTCCAGCCGATCTGCGGAATGGTCAGCGCCAGCACCGGCAGCACCAGCATGTCCCAGGACGCGGGCGCCCCGTCGGCCCCCGCGATCGTGACGGCGGGCAGCCATCCCGTCCACAGCGCGAACACCAGCACCAGCACCACCGCCACCACGAACTCCGGCAGCGCCAGCACCACCGTCGCCGCCCCCGACACGATCCGGTCCACCGCGCCCCCGGCCCGCACCGCCGCCCATCCCCCGAGCACGATCGCCCCCGCCCCCGTCAGCACCAGCGCCACCCCACCGAGCAACAGGGTGTTGGGAAATGCCCCGCCCACCAACTCCACCACCGGTACTCCCCGAGCCGAGACCCCCAGATCCCCCCGCCCCAGCCCGGTCATCCACTCCCAGAACCGCTCCGCCACAGGCCGATCCAGCCCCAACTCCACTCGCCGCCGGGCCACCTCCCCCGCCCCGGCGCCCCGTTCCCCGGTGGCGAGCGCCGCGTCCCCCGGCAACAAGTCCACCGCGACGAAAACCACCGCGAGCAGTCCCAGCAACAACGCCACCCGCCGCGCCACCAACGATCCCCCGTACGCCACCACCCGCACGACCCCTGCCCACCCCCGCCGCCGCGGCCGCCCACCTCCACCCCCGGCCCGCCCGAACAAGACACGGACACCAGCCCGACCACCCCGCAGCCAAACCCCGGAAAGCCTTCCGAACACGTTCTCGGCGCGGTTGTTTCGCGCCCGGCCACCCGTTGTGCCGCACCCGTCTTCCGCCCTGCTGGACCAAAGCTCGCTCCGAGACGGTGTGCCGTCCCACGCGCAACTCGACAACGCCGCGTCGATCGAATCGTCTGTCCCCGACCGCGAGAGCGCGACCACCGAACCATCGGCGGCAACCGGCTGTTCCACCGTGAGCTCCGGACTCACATCCCGTGGAGTGCTGTCGCCGGCCGAGCCCTCGCCGACCGGTCCCCCAGCTCGATCGCCCGGCATTCGCGTCGCATCCGCCGCACCGCCACCCACCCCGGCGGCCTCGGCCGGACCGATGACTTCCCCCTCCCCCGGCTGCTCACCCGATTCATCCCGAACACGAACGGTGACGTCGGCGGCTACCGTGTCCCGCTCGGTTCGAGATGGCTCGTCCGAGTCCCCGCACTGCCGCAGGAGTCGATCAGCTTCGCTCTCCCGTGAACCCAGCCGCCACAGCGAAACTCCTCGCCACCACCTGCCACCCATCGGGACCGGCGCGGTCTGCTTCGTAGCGAAGTGAGCGGCAGACCCGTTCCTGTCCGTTGGCGGTCGCCCCGCACGCTGGGCCCCGTCTGCCAGGAGAGACAGCGGTCCGCGGGCGATGCGCCGGACCCACAGCCGAATCAGGCTGAGGGCGGGGCCGTTCCGGTCGGAAAGCGGGAGTGTGGGTGGGGCGACGCCGACGCGCGTCGGCCATCGCAGCCGGCGGGCGACCGGGCCACGCGCGCGCTCGGCGCGACCCAACCGAGCGGAGGCCCCGTCGCGGAGCCAGAGCTCGGACCGGCCGCTGAAGACCGTGCCGCCGGGTACCGGGCGGGGCGTCCGAAGGGGTTCGGGCGACTCGATCGGGATCCGGCGGCGAGGGGTGGAGCGGGAGCCGTGGTCGAAGTAGCTGCCGTGCAGCGACTTCCGAGGGCGGCCGCCGGGCCGCGAATCCACATCCGCTGTGCCGCTTCGGGCGGGCTGGGCGGGTTCGGGAGACGTGCGGATCTCCGCCGGGGCCGAGTCGGCGGGGTGGCCGGGGGTCAGCGGGCCAGCCATGTGCGCTCGAGTTGGACGCGGCCGAAGCCGGGGACCGTGGGGAGGGCCTGTACGCGGGTGTGGGCCAGATCTATGCCGTCGGCCACGCCCCAGAGCAGGTAGCCGGAGCGATCGTGTTGCAGGCGTTGCACTTCGGTCAGGGCCGCGGCGCGGGCGGCCGGATCCGGCGCGCCCACCGCGCGCTGGTAGGCGGCGTCGAACTCGGGATCGTGCCAGGCGGCCTCGTTGCGGCTGCTGTCGGTCAGCATGATGCGACCGGCCAGGAACAGCACCGAGTCGTTGGTGCCCCAGTAGGTGGTGTACAGGTCGCCCTTCAGCCAGGTGTCGTCCCAGAACGCCCCGGACTCCTGTTTGACCACCTCGATCCGCACGCCGGCCTCGCGCACCTGGGTGGCGAACAGGGTCGCCGACTCCGCCAGTCCGGCAATGTCTTCGGTGGTGTGCAGCCGGTACGTCCGGCCGGTGTCGAAACCGGCCTGGGCCAGCAGCGTCCGGGCCCGGTCGAGGTCACGGGTGCGCTGCGGCAGCGCGCGGGCGTACCCGGGATCACCGGTGCCGAGCACGTCGTTGCCGACCACCCCGTACCCGGACAGGGTCTGCGCCACCATCGCCTCACGGTCGACGGCCAGCCGCAGCGCCTCGCGCACCCGGGCATCGGCGTAGGGACTGCCCGGCGCCGCGCGCATGACGATCGGCATGGCCGTGTCGTCCGGCCGGCGCAGCACCTGGATGTCCTTGCGCCCCTGTGCCGTCCGCGCCGCCACCGCACCGGCGTTGGAGGCCAGGTCGATCTGCCCGGCGAGCAGCGCGGTCGCCATGGCCTGCGTGCTCTCGAACACGCTCACCTCGATGGCGTCGAGATACACCTCGCCGCCGTACCATTCGCGATTGCGCACCAGGCGCGCGTTGCCGCCCCGGAACCATTCCAGGGCGAAGGGCCCGGTGCCGGGCGCGTTCTCGATGTCGGTGGTGCCGGCGGGCACCACGAAGGTGGCGAGCCGGGTCGACAGCGGCAGTTCGGCATTGGGGTAGTCCGAGACCAGCACCACGGTGCCCGGCCCGTCCGCGGTGATGCTCTCGGATCGCACCCCGGGCAGCCGCGACGGCCCGGCGGGCAGGTCGCGTAATCGGCGTAGGGAGAACACCACGTCCTCGGCGGTGACCGGTCTGCCGTCGTGGAACTTCGCACCGGGCGCCACGGTGAAGCGCCAGGTGCGCAGGTCGGGCGAGGACTGCCACGCCGTGGCCAGGCGCGGCTTGGTCAGCACGCCGCTGCCGGGCACGGTGAGGGTGTCGTAGCGCAGGCTGAGTATCAGGTAGTCGCTCTCGTTGGCCTGCGTGCCGTGCGGGTCCCGGCTGATCGCGCCCGGCCGCCCGAGCGCGCCGACGCGCAGGGTGCCGCCCGGCTGCGGCGGGCCCGAGATCACGACCGGTCCGGTGTCCCCGTCCCCGCACGCGGCGAGCATCGCCGCGAATCCCACTCCCCCACCGACTTGCAAGAGCTGACGCCTCGACAGATTCACGACGACCTCGATTCCACGCGCTGACGATCTACCTACGCCGGTCCCAGACCGGCGTCACCCCGCACGTCACCTCCCTGCGAACTCTCCGGAACACGCGCCCCGCGGGCTCAGGCCGCGAGCACTTCCTCGACCAGACGCGGCAGCGCCACCCCGATGGGTTCGCGCAGCACTTCGGCGGCGTACACGTCGTAGGGCGTGGGCTCGGCGTTGACGATGATCAGATCCGCGCCGCTGTCCACCGCCAGCGCGCACATGGAGGCGGCCGGCTCGACCTGCAGCGAGGTGCCGACGGCCAGGAAGATCGCGCTGTCCTCGGCGATCTCGACCGCGGCGCGAATGGCCTCGGGATCGAGTTGCTGGCCGAACATGATGATGTCCGCCTTGAGGATTCCCCCGCAGTCCGGGCACGGCGGGTCGGGTTCCCCGGCGGCGACGCGGTCCAGGGTCGCGCGCATGGTGGCCGTGTACGCGCAGTCGACGCAGACCACGTCGAACATGTTGCCGTGGATCTCGACGACCGATTCGGATCCGGCGCGCTGATGCAGTCGATCGATGTTCTGGGTGATGATGCCGACCTCGCGCCCCGCCGCGGCCAGCCGCACGAGTGCCTCGTGCGCGGGATTGGGCCGGGCGGCCCAGGCGGGATTGTCGCGGCGGGCCTGCCAGGAGCGCACGCGCAGTTCCGGATCGGCCACGTAGTTCTGGTAGGTCGAGAGCAGTTCGGCGATGGGATCGGCTTTCCAGACCCCGCGCGGACCACGGAAATCCGGAATTCCGGAGTCGGTGGATATCCCCGCTCCGGTGAGGACCCCGATCGGCCCCGTGCGCCTACGCCAATCCGTCATCTTGACCAGGGTAGAGCCCGTTCCGGGCGCACAGCCACGATGATTCGAGAAGCCTTACACCGCAATGACATCCGGAGTGCCGATCGCGCGCCGATAGTGCCCGGGCGCGAGAGAATACTCCCGTTTGAAGGCTTTCGCGAACGCGAATTCCGATTGATAACCGACTTTTCGGGCAATTCCGGCCAATGGCGTATCCGTTTCCCGCAGCAGTCGCGCCGCGGTGAGCATGCGCCAGCGCGTGACGTACGCCAGCGGCGGCTCCCCGACCGTGCCGGTGAAGCGGCGCGCCAGGGTCGCCCGCGACACCCCGGCCAGGTCGCTCAATTCAGGTACCGTCCAGTTCTTTTCGGGCGCCTCGTGAATCGCCCGCAGCACAGTCGTCACCGCCGGATCGGTGAACGCGCCCGCCCAGCCCGGGGCCCGCACCGCCGACTGCTCGTCGAACCACGCCCGCAGCGCGAACAGCAACAGCGCGTCCAGCAGGGACGGCACCACCGCGTCCGATCCCGGCCGGGGTTCGGCGAGTTCACCCGCGAGCAGATCGACCGCCGCGCGCAGCGCCGGATGCCTGCCGGGCCGCGCGGGCAGGTGGATGAACTCCGGCAGCTCGTCCAGCATGGGATGGCCGCGCTTGCCGCCCAGCTCGTACGCGCCGCACAGCAGCGCGGTGCGCGGACCCGGCCCGACGATCTCGCGCGGCTCACCGGGCCTGGCGATCTCGGTGATGGGCGTACCCGGATCGTCGGCGAGCAGATGATCCGCGCCGCGCGGCATGAGCAGCACGTCCCCGGCCCCGAGCGCGATGGACTCCCCCGCCGGGGTCAGCACCCAGCACGAACCCTGCAGCACCACATGGAATCCCGCGCCCGGCATCAGCGGATAGCTCCGGCCCCACGGCGCGTGCCGGACGAACATCCCGGAGGTGGGGTTCGCGGTGCGAATCGCCGCGATGGTCTCGCTGAGAATATCCACCGGCCCACCCTAGCGCGCGGGCGACATGACTTCCACACTCACGTCGTGAGCGAATCGGATATGAAAGCGAGCCGAACAGCCATTCATATGCTCATCAAGTCTCAATAATCTTCGATACATGACATCGACCAGCCCCGCCCCGGCAGCCACCACCTCGACCGCTCCGGCAGACTCCACCACCCCGCGCCCCGCCGCCATCGCCGTCTACGGCGCCACCGGCCACACCGCCGGCCACCTCCTCGACCGGATCCGGGAGCTCGGCCTGACCCCGATCCTGGTCGGCCGCAACGCCGATCGCCTGCGTACCGCCGCCACCGCCGCGGGCCTGCCGGACGCCGAGGTCCGCGTCGCCGAACTGAGTGATCACGCCGCCCTCGTCGCCGCGTTCGCCGGCGCCGACGTGGTGATCAGCGCGCTGTCCGCCTTCATCGAGCACGGCGAGGCCGTGGTGGCCGCGGCCGTCGAGGCGGGCGCGCACTACACCGACACCTCGGGCGAACAGCTCTTCCTGGAGCGGGTCTTCGAGAACCACGGCGCGGCAGCCGAAGCCGCCGGGATCACCCTGCTCTCGGGCATCACCGACAACAACCTGACCGGCGATCTGCTGGGCCACCTGGTCGCCCGCCGGGTGCAGGGACCGGCCGAGGTGGTACTGAGCCACCTCAGCCGCAGCGGCGGCAACGGCTCCAAGGGCAGCGCGAAAACCGTACTGGCGAGCCGGGATTGGTTCATCGGCGGCGGCTACCACTACGAGAACGGCGCACTGCGGGTCGGCGCGGCGACCAGGCATCCGGAGATGATCTTCCCCGGGGAGACCGCTCCGACGCCGGTGGTGAAGTTCCCGCAGTCCTCGGTACTCACCATCCCCCGGCATTCGGCCGTGGCCTACGTGGCGGGCGCGGTGGCGGCGTCGATCAACGCGCATCTGAGCGGATTCACCGCCGCGGCACTGGATTCCATGCCCGAGGCGCCGGACGCGGATCTGCGGTACTACCTGATCGTGGACGCCTACGGCGCCGACGGCGCGAGCGTGCGCGGCCTGGTCGACGGCGTGGACTCCTACCGCGATTCGGCGATCATGGCGGTCGAGGTGGCGGTGCGGCTGGCGGCGGGCGGCATCGCGCCCGGCGCGCTCGCACCGGCGGAGGCCTTCGAGGCCGAGGAGTTCCTGAATTCCCTGGCGCCGCACGGCATCACCTGGAGCATCGAACCCCGGTGACCCGGTCACCTCGCGCGGCCGCGACGCCGGCCGGGCTAGGGTGGCCCCATGAGCGATGATCGGCCGAAACTCGCCGCCGAGCTGGATCTACAGCCGCACCCCGAAGGCGGGTGGTATCGCGAGACCTGGCGCAGTGCGGTGGAATTCGAGCCCGAGGGCTACGACGGCCCGCGCTCGAGCGCGACGGCCATCTACTTCCTGCTCCTGGCCGGAGAGCAGTCCGCACCGCACACGGTGCGCTCGGACGAGATCTGGATGTGGCATCGTGGCGGTCCCCTCCTGCTGAACATCGGGGGTGAGGAGATCATCCTCGGACCCGATGCCGAGCAGGGGCAACGGCCCCAGGCGGTGGTTCCCGGTGGGGTTTCCCAATCCGCCCGCCCGATGGGCGACGACTATGCCTTGGTGAGCTGTGTCGTCGCCCCGGGATTCGACTTCGCAGACTTCCGTCTGGACTAGTCGTCTATTTCGAGCAGACCTTCGGCGACCGCGTGGTCGATGGTCTTCTCGAGGTTCGGGCAGGAGTCCGGCCTACCGAAGATCGGCCCGGCCTCGGCCATCTTGCGGAAGACCGGGCAGTGATCGGCCGGATTGACCGTCCACTGCACCGTCTTCTGGTTCGAGCTGTGCTTGCGAACCATGACCTCGGTCCCGCAGGACTGACACGCGATCGGCGTCAGCCCGGACTCCATGTAGTGCGCTTTGTCGATGACCGTCTGGGCGCGCACCTGCGCTTGCCGCTCGGGACGGTCCGCGAAATCGGGTGCCTTCGCCCAGGTGGTCATCAGACGTTCGCCTCCTGCGAGGTCTCAGCGCCCGCGGCTTCGGCGGCCGCGGCGGCCTCCTTGGCTTCGCGCTTCTTGGCCATATTCTCCTCGACCTCGATGGCCCAGGCTTCATTGGCCTTGGTGGTATCGACCTCGAACTCGAAGCGCTGCGTCGACTTCGGATCCACGTCGGCGATATCGACGTAGAACTGGTCGTACCACCGGCGCAGCTGGTACACCGGGCCGTCTTCCTCGGTGAGCAGCGGGTTGTCGATCTTGGACTTGTGCTTCCAGATCTCGACGTCCTGCAGGAAGCCCTCGCTGACGCCGTCGGTCATCTTCCGCGCGAAGCCCTCGGCCTGATCGTCGGGCAGGCCCTTGGGCTTCTGCAGCGCGACGCCCCACTGCAGCACGAACGAGTTCTGGGTGACCGGGTAGTGGCAGTTGATCAGAACGGTCTTGACCTCGAACCCGCTGTAGATGTTCAGCAGCGGGTTGACCATGTACGACGGACCGAAGTACGAGGCTTCGGACTTGAGCAGCGTGTCGATGCCCGCCTCGGCCGCCGCACCCTTGTCCGGACGCCCCTTGGTCTCGAGGTACTGGGTGGCGATATGGCCCTCCAACACGTTCTTGAAATACGTCGGGTAGGCGTAGTGGATGTAGAAGAAGTGCGCCATGTCGACGACGTTGTCGATGATCTCGCGGCAGTTGGCGCCTTCGATCAGCAACGAGTTCCAGGTCCAGTCCGTCCACTCGCCGGACAGCTCCTCGAGCTGGTTGCCGTCGGCATCCTTGAACGGCCCGTCGATGTACGGGATGGTGACCTCGTCGGTGGGCTTGCTGCCCTCGTGGTCATGCCACACGAACAGCTGCCCGTTACGCTCGAGCGTGTGCCAGGACCGGGTCCGCGCCAGCGGCGGAACGCGCCGCGCGTACGGGATGCCGGTGCACTTGCCGTCGCCGCCCCAGCGCCAATCGTGGAACGGGCACGCGATGGAATCGCCCTTGACCTCGCCCATGGACAGATCGCCGCCCAAATGCCGGCAGTAGCCGTCGAGGATCTTCAGATCACCCTTGCTGTCCATGAATACGACCAGCTTGGTCCCGAAGGCCTGGACCGAGTGCGGCTTGCCATCACGGAAGGTTTTCGCGAGACCCAGGCAATGCCAGCCCCGGGCGTACCGGGTGGGCATGGCACCCACGTCGATTTCGCGAACCTTCCCACGGGGACCCGGCGGGGTTGTCGACATTGTCATCCTCCTCTGGAAGTACTAGAACACGTTACAAAACAGCGGCGCTTCACGCCAGCTGTCCGCCCAAACAACGGACAAAAGTCCTTGTGAGGCACGCCGCGCCCGGATCGGTCCGGCCGACGCCCTCTGTTCTCGACATAAATAAGAACGTGTTCTAGTCTCAGAGACAAACGAGAACCGCCCGATTACCCAGGCAGGAGCAACTGGCGCGATGACGCAAGAAGTAGTTGAGCGGGTCGAGGCACTGCTGCCCACTCTCCGCGAGCGGGCCCAGCAAGCCGAGGACCTGCGGCAGATTCCCGAGGAGTCCATCAAGGATCTCCAGCAGGCCGGCTTCTTCAAGCTGCTGCAGCCGCGTCAGTGGGGCGGCTACGCCGCGGACCCCGTCGTCTTCTACGACACCGTTCGCAAGATCGCCAGCGCGTGCGGTTCCACCGGCTGGGTCGCCGGCATCATCGGCGTGCACAACTGGCACCTCGCTCTGTTCGACCAGCGCGCGCAGGAAGAGGTGTGGGGCGAGAACACCGACGTCCGCATCTCCTCCTCCTACGCGCCCATGGGTGCGGGCCTGGTGACCGAGGACGGCACCGGCTACACCGTGAACGGTTCCTGGGCCTGGTCGTCGGGCTCGGGCCACGCGGACTGGGTCGTAGTCGGCGGTCCGGTCATCAAGAACGGCAAGCCGGTCGACTTCGGCAGCTTCCTCATCCCCCGCACCGAATACGTCATCAACGACGTGTGGAACGTGGTGGGCCTGCGCGGCACCGGCTCCAACACCATCGTGGTGGAGAACGTCTTCGTGCCCAAGCACCGCTTCCTCAGCTTCCGCGCCATGGGCGAGCTGAAGTCGCCGGGCCTGGAGCAGAACACCGACCCGGTGTACAAGATGCCGTGGGGCACCATCCATCCCACCACCATCTCCACGCCGATCGTCGGCATGGCCTACGGCGCGTACGAGGCGCACGTGGAGCACCAGGGCAAGCGCCTGCGCGCCGCCTACGCCGGTGAGGCCGCCAAGGACGACCCGTTCGGCAAGGTCCGCATCGCCGAGGCCGCCAGCGACATCGACGCCGCCTGGCGTCAGCTCTCGGGCAACGTGGCCGACGAGTACGCGCTGCTGGTCGCCGGCGAAGAGGTGCCGTTCGACGTGCGCGCCCGCGCCCGCCGCGACCAGGTGCGCGCCACCGGCCGCGCCGTGGCCTCCATCGACAAGCTGTTCGAGGCCTCGGGCGCCACCGCGCTCGCCAACGGCACTCCGCTGCAGCGCTTCTGGCGCGACGCGCACGCCGGCCGCGTGCACGCCGCCAACGACGCCGAGCGCGCCTACGTCATGTACGGCACCCACGCGTTCGGGCTCCCGATCACCGACACGATGGTGTAGTCCATGACCACTGTCGAAGAGATCACCTTCGAGTCCACCTCGAAGTACGCCCAGGTCCGCGAAGACCTGAAGCTGCACTACCACGAGGCGGGCGTCGGCAACGGCCCCACCATCGTGCTGCTGCACGGCGGCGGGCCCGGCGCGTCGTCGTGGTCCAACTTCTCGAAGAACATCCCGGTGCTGGCGCGGGAATTCCACGTGCTCGCGGTGGATCAGCCCGGGTTCGGGCTGTCGGACAAGCCGGTCGATCACCCGCAGTACTTCGTGCACAGCTCGTCCGCACTCAAGGACCTGCTGGACACCCTCGGGATCACCGAACGCGTGCACCTGCTGGGCAATTCGCTCGGCGGCGGCGCGGCCACCCGGTTCGCGCTGGACTACCCCGATCGCGCGGGCAAGCTCGTGCTCATGGGCCCCGGCGGGTTGTCCACCAACCTGTTCGCGCCGGACCCCACCGAGGGCGTCAAGCTGCTGAGCAAGTTCAACTACCAGCCGACCCGCGAGAACCTCGAGGCGTTCCTGCGGATCATGGTGTTCGACCAGAAGCTCATCACCCCGGAGCTGATCGACGAGCGCTTCGCCTCGGCGTCGCTGCCCGAGTCCCTCGAGGCCACCCGCGCGATGGGTAAGTCCTTCGCGGGCGCGGACTTCGAGAAGGGCATGATCTGGCGTGACGCGTACAAGCTGCGCCAGCCCGTGCTCATGGTCTGGGGCCGCGAGGACAGGGTCAACCCGATCGACGGCGCGCTGGTCGCGCTGAAGATGGTGCCGCGCGTGCAGTTGCACGTGTTCGGCGGCTGCGGGCACTGGGCGCAGCTGGAGAAGTTCGACGAATTCAACCGCCTGGCAACCGACTTCCTGCTCGGCGTCAAGGAGAAGTGACCATGGGTATTCGAGCTCTCGGATACATGCGCATCGGGGCCACCGACATGGCGGCCTGGCGTGAGTACGGGCTCAAAGTGCTCGGCATGATGGAGGGCACCGGGCCCGACCCGGACGCGCTCTACCTGCGGATGGACGATTTTCCGGCGCGCCTGGTGATCGTTCCGCACGAGAGCGACCGGCTGCTCGTCTCGGGCTGGGAGGTCACCGACGGGCCCGCGCTGCAACGACTTCGGGAGACCCTCGCCAAGCACGGCGTCGAGTTCACCGAGGGCACCAAGGACGAGCTCGCCGAGCGCCGCGTCGAGGGCATGATCCGGTTCGCGGACCCGGCGGGCAACGTCCTCGAGGCGTTCTACGGCATGCAGTACCTGGGCCGCCGCTTCGTCAGCCCGTACGGCCACAAGTTCGTGACCGCCGAGCAGGGGCTGGGCCACGTGGTGCTGACCTGCACCGACGATGCCGCCGCGCAGGCGTTCTACCAGGATGTCCTGGGCTTCCGGCTGCGTGACTCGATGCGGCTGCCACCGCAGATGGTCGGCCGCGACGCCGACGGTGATCCGGCGTGGCTGCGGTTCTACGGCTGCAACCCGCGCCATCACGCGCTGGCGTTCCTGCCGCTGCCGAACCCGACCGGCATCGTGCATCTCATGGTCGAGGTGGAGAACTCCGACGACGTCGGCCTCTGCCTGGATCGGGCCAACCGCAAGAAGGTCAAGATGTCGGCTACCCTCGGTCGCCATATCAACGACAAGATGCTGTCGTTCTATATGAAGACCCCGGGCGGATTCGACATCGAATTCGGCTGCGAGGGTTTGGAAGTCGAGGACGATTCCTGGATCGCCCGGGAGTCCACGGCGGTCAGCCTGTGGGGTCACGACTTCACCGTCGGATTCAAGTAGCGCGAACGAAGAGGGCGACAATGACCACGACCGACGAACAGCCGGCCATCGATCCGCGGCAGTTCCGCAATGTGCTGGGCCAGTTCTGCACCGGTATCACCGTCATCACCACCTTCGGGGAGGACGGCGCGCCGATCGGCTTCGCCTGCCAATCGTTCGCCGCCCTCTCGCTGGAACCGCCCCTGGTCCTGTTCTGCCCCACCAAGGGCTCCAAGTCCTGGGCGGCGATCGAGGCCAACGGGAAGTTCTGCGTGAACATCCTGGCCGAGGAGCAGCAGCCGGTCTGCGCGCGCTTCGGCTCCCGTGAACCCGACAAGTTCGCCGGGGTCGGCTGGCGCACTTCGGAACTGGAACTCCCGGTGCTGGACGACGCGCTCGCCACCATCGAGTGCGTCGTGGACCGGGTCGTGGACGGCGGCGATCACTACATCGTCATCGGCCGGGTGCAGGCGCTGTCCGAGTCCACCGATTCCGGGCGGCCGCTGCTGTTCTACCGGGGCCAGTACACGGCCATCGAACCGGAGAAGACGGTGCCCGCGCCGTGGCGCGCGGACCTCGAGCACTTCCTGACGAACACCACCCTCGACACCTGGCTCTGAGTTCACGCTCTCGGCTACTCGAACGCATCCCCGTCGCGATCGCGGCGGGGATGCGTTTTTCGTCGTCGCGGTGACGCGGGCGCGGGCGTCCGCGAAATCCTGGGAAATCGGGGATCGCGCCGGAGGCCGAAACTCGCTGGTACCGGCCGGTTTCCATTGGTAGGCTGGGGCTATCACTCGACCGGGGGCCCGATGCTCAGCTTTCTCGCCAGCCTCATAGAACCGATATCCACCCATGTGATCCCGCAGCTGAAGAAGGTGCCCAAGAAGGCGTGGATCGTCATCGGGTCGGTCACCGCGGCGGTGGTCTTCCTGGTGCTCGGTTTCGCCGGCGGTCAACGCTACGAGACCCACGCCGCCAAGGCCCCCGCCACCACCCGCGTCGGCGGCGTCGATCTGGCGCAGCACTGCATCTCCTACGGCTTCACCGGCGTGAACGGCGCCCAGTGCATGTCCGAGATCCAGCTGGACCTGGCCTGCAACTGGCAGTACCAGCGAAACGACCTGCAACTCCGCTTCTCTCGCGACGACCCGAACAGCGGCGTCTGCTACCGCCCCGACGGCATCTCGATGACCGGCATCAAGGATCTCCCCGGCTACTGCCGCGAGACCTTCCCCTCGAGCGACAACGTCCGCGCCGCCGTGGTCACCCTCGAGAACGGCAAGAAGACCTGGGTCTGCCAGTCCGAGGTGGACATGCGCATAGCCTGCATCTGGCAGTACCAGTCCCCCGACCTCCAGGCCCGCAAGGTCGACGACAACTGGTCCTGCTACAAGTAGCGCAAATGCCTTGGCGTGCAAAGGATCACGCTGCGCGACCCGGCGTCCGGATCGGCGACCTCAGATCACCCCGAGGCGTCGATGGGGCTGGCCGGTGACGGACGCTATGCACTCGAAGTCGCGGTCGCGGTGCAGCAGCGTCAGTCCGCGGAGCTCGGCCGCCGCGGCCACCACCAGATCGACCGGACCCGCGCCGCGGTGCTCGCCCCGCTTCGTCAACTGTTCCTGCACCTCCCACGCGCGCCGGTACGCGCGGTCATCGACCGGTTCCCAGCCGAAGAGGATGCGCAACTGCTCGACGAGCAGTTCGCGATCCGCGATCGATCGGGCGCTGAAACAGAACTCGAGTTCCGTGATCGGGCAGATCGCGATCAACCCCGCGGCGGCCACCCGCTGCCAGACGACAGCGTCCGGTTCCTTTCGCAGCAGCGGCACCAGCGCACTCGTGTCGATGAGGAACTGCGCCGCGCTCATCGGCGATAGTTCCGCTTGTCCTCGAACACGCTGACGTCGATCGCCTCGTCGGCGACCGCTTCCTGTAGCCGCGTGAGCGCCACCGCCCGGCGTCGAATTTCCAGGATCTCCCGGAGGGCGGCGTTCACCGTGTCCTTCTTCGTGCTGGTACCCAGGGCCTTGGAGGCGTCGGCCAGCAACTCGTCGTCCAGGTCGATAACCGTCCGCGCCATCGCACTACCTCCTTGATATCAATCCGTATATCAAGGATATCAGTGGAGATACATTCCGGCCGTCTCGCTGCCAAGCACCCGATCGCTGTATGGGAGCATGACCGAATCATCAAGCGGCGGGTTGGGAACCGCGGCGGTAGCGGCCCGGGGGGAGGCCGTACTCGCGTTTGAAGGCCTTGGCGAAGGCGAACTCGGAGGTGTAGCCGGTTCGGGTTGCCACGGTCGAGACGGGGGTGTCTTGTTCGCGGAGGAGTTTCGCGGCGGTCGTCAGGCGCCAGCGGGTCAGGTAGGACAGGGGTGGCTCGCCGACCATCGTCGTGAAGCGTTTGGCGAAGGCGGCGCGGGACAGGCCCGCGTGGTCGGCGAGGGACTGGACCGTCCAGGGGGTCGCGGGATGCTCGTGCATCGCGGCGAGGGCGGGGGCTATCGCCGGATCGCGCAGGGCCGCAGCCCATCCCACCGCCTCGGAGGCGGGCTGGTCCTCGATCCAGGCGCGCAGGATGTAGAGCAGGAGGGAGTCGATCAGGGCGGGGACTATGCCGTGGCTGCCGATCCGGGGGTTGTCGAGCTCGGCGCCCAGGAGCTGGACGGCGGCGGTCAGGCCGGGGTGGTGGCCGTGGCGGGCGGGGAGATGGATGAACTCGGGGAGCTGGCGCAGCAGGGGGTGACGGCGGCCGCCGTCCAGGTGGTAGTTGCCGCACAGCAGACTCGTCAGGGGGCCGTCGCCACCGAGCGATATGGCGCCGATCGGCGGGGCGTAGGTGTACCGATCGGGACCCGGCACCGACGCGGGGGTGCTCGGGTGATCGGCCAGGATGTGGCCGGCGCCGTCGCGCAGGAAGATCACGTCGCCGGGGCCCAGCGCTATCGCCTCGTCGGTCTCGGCATTGGGGATGATCCAGCACGTGCCCTGCAGCACGACGTGGAACCCCGCGCCGAGCACCGGCGGCAACAGCATGCCCCACGGTGCGCGGCCCTGCGTGCGCACCGAGGACGGCGCACCCGTTCGCATCGAGGCCAGCGCCTCGGTGAGGACGTCCATCGTCCCGTTCTCCTCGTGTCGATCCGGCCCCGGCGCCGACCCGCGACTCAGTCGCGATCGAGCGTGAGCACCACTTTGCCCACAGTCTGCCCCGACCCCACCGCGTCGTGCGCCCGCGCCACCTCCGCGAGCGGCACCACCAGCGAGACGTGCGGCCGCAGCGCACCCGCGTCGATCAGCTCGGCGATGGCCTCCAGCGCGGCGTAGTCCGGCTCCACCGACACCCCCGCGAACCGGCGCCCGGCGGCCTCCACCTGCGCGGCCCGCTCCGGATTCACGTGCTCCATGATGCTCACCAGGATCCCGCCCGGCTTCAGCACCCGCAGCGCCCGCTCCCCCTCGGCGTTGGAATCGAACACCACGTCGAGATCACCGAGCACCTCGGCGTAATCGGTTGTGCGGTAGTCGATCACCTCGTCCGCGCCGAGCGAGCGCACGAAATCGTGCTTGGCCGCGCTCGCCAGCGCGATCACGTACGCGCCGCGCGCCTTGGCGATCTGCACCGCGAAGTGCCCGACCCCGCCCGCGGCCCGGTGAATCAGCACCCGGTCCCCCGAGCCGACGCCGGCGTGATCCACCAGCCCCTGCCACGCGGTCAGCGCCGCCAGCGGCACCGCCGCCGCCTCCACGTGACTCACCGACTTCGGCTTGCGCGCCAGCTGCCGGGACGGCGCGGCGACGTACTCGGCGTACCCCGTGGCCGCCCGCGGGAAGAACGGCATCCCGAACACCTCGTCCCCCACCCGGTATCGAGCCCCCGGCCCGGCCTGCTCGACCACCCCCGAGTAGTCCCACCCCACCCCGAACGGCGGCTGCCCGAGCAGCGGGAAATACCCCGCCCGCACCGCCACGTCCACCGGATTCACCGAACTGGCGTGCACCCGCACCAGCACCTCACCCGAGAGCAGGCCGGGCTTGTCGACCTCGACCACCTCGAGCACCTCGGACCCGCCGAACGCCTTCTGAACCACCGCACGCATGAGCTTCCTCCTTGAACCGGCCGAACCAACACGGTCAACACTAGGAAGCGGCGCAAAGACTTTGAATGCCTTCGAGTCTGCACTTTTTGTCCCTACGTCCACCCAGAGCGATCCGATAGAGACGCGAGACCCACCCGCCGGCCGTCACCACTCGCGGGGCGCGATCAGCTCCTCGACATCCGCATCGTGAAAACCGTAGGCGGCCGCCACGATTCCGAAATCCTCGCCGATCTCCTCCCGCGCGACGGTGTCGAATTCACTTCCCGTCGAACCGAATTCACCTTCGAGATCGTTGAATTCCGCGGTCGCCGCGTGCGTGAGCGAATACAGCGCCGCCAGATCACCGGGACGCTCGGCCTCGATTCGCTCGCACAGACGCACCAGAATCGCCTTCCCCAGATCGACCAGATGCCGCGGGTAGTAGTCGTCCGCGTACATCAGCCCCAGGAATTCGTGAGCGCTCAACTGCTGATTGGTGATCGGCATACCCGTTCCCTTCCAGATCCCCCGCCGTGGTCGACCGGGAGTATTCCAGGGACGGCCGACACCCCGGGGGCACCGAAAACGAATGGGCCGCGACCGTATACGGTCGCGGCCCACACGGGGTACGAGGAAGGATCAGGCGTAGGTGAGCACCACGTCGGCCAGCACGGGCGCGTCCTCGCGCTCCACCACCGTGGCGGTGATGAGAAGTTCGTTGCCCTGCTGCCAGATCCGGGTGCGCAGGGTCTCGCCCGGGTACAGCACGCCCGCGAAGCGGGTGCGGAAGCCGCGGACGCGGGTGGCGTCGGAGTCCAGGACCGCGTCGGTGGCGGCCTTGCAGACGATGCCGTAGGTGCCGAGCCCGTGCATGATCGGGTTGGGGAACCCGGCGTTGCGGGCGAACTCCGGATCCGAGTGCAGCGGATTGCGGTCACCGCACATGCGGTAGAGCAGCGCCTGCTGCGGCAGGGTCGGGGTCAGCACCTCGAAATCCGGTGCGCGGTCCGGCAGTTCGGTCTTGGCGCTGGGCCCGCGATCGCCGCCGAAGCCGCCCTCGCCCTTCGCGAAGATGGACGAGCGCGCGGTCCACAGCAGTTCACCGTCCGAGCTGGTGGCGGTGTGCTCCTGCCAGATCACCGCGGCCGAGCCCTTGTCGTAGATCTCGCTGATCCGACGCTCGAACACGGCCTTGCCGGACGCCGGAATCGGCTTGTGCACCACGATCTCCTGGCTGCCGTGCACGACCTTGGCCAGATCGATGTCGATGCCGGGGAACTGCACCTTGGGCGGCTCGGTCTCGTGGAAGAACGGCGCGACGGTCGCGAAGGTCGGCAGCACCTGCGGGGCCCGATCGTCCAGGTAGCGCAGTTCGGCGGGATCGGTCCAGCGCGCACCGGCGCCCAGCGCCAGGTGATAGATCTGGACGTCGTTGGGCGTCCAGCTGAAGTCGACGGACGGAAGCACCGCGCCGAGAGCGATATTCGGATCGATGGGCATGACGTGTTCTCCTCGTGAGTTCGGGTCCGATCCTGCGGCGCGGGGCTCCGGCCCGCAAGCGGCGCGCCCGCTCGGCGGGATGCCGGGCGCGGTGACATTCGATTGATCCCGCCCGCGGCGCCGGAGAGCAACCGGCGCCGGTGGGCGGGTGGGTTGGACGCGGATTCGACGTGACCCGGAAGCGCGCCCAACCCGATCCTGAACCGGGTTGGGACGGTTCAGGAGGCTTGCTCGGCGACCGGCGCGGCGCCGTTCTTCGCCTTGGCGGCGATGTCGAGCGCCGCCAAGTACCCGAAGGTGATCGCGGGGCCGATGGTCGCGCCGGGACCGGCGTAGGTGTGGCCCATGACCGGCGAGGAGTTGTTGCCCGCCGCGTACAGCCCGTCGATGACGGTGCCGTCCTCGCGCAGCACGCGCGCGTCGTTGTCGGTGACCAGGCCGCCCTTGGTGCCGAGGTCGCCGGGCACCATCTTGACCGCGTAGAACGGCCCGACCTCGAGCTTGTTCAGGCACGGGTTCGGCTTGATGGTCGGATCGCCGTAGTACCGGTCGTAGGCGCTGTCGCCGCGCTGGAAGTCCAGGTCCTTGCCGGTCTCGGCGAACCCGTTGAAACGTTCGATGGTGGCGGCCAGGCTATCGGCCGGCACACCGATCTTCTCGGCCAGCTCCGCCACCGTCGGGGCCACCACGATCAGGTCGTTTTCCATCCAGCGGGACGGAATCCGCTGGCCAGGCTGCAAACCGGCGAAGATGTAGCGACTCCGGTAGCGATTATCGAAAACCAGCCAGCACGGCACGTTCTCGCCCGGACCTTCACCCTGCCCGTATTCGCCGCCGTACATGGTGTGCACGGCCTCGACGTAAGGAGCGGACTCATTACCGAAGCGCGCGCCCTCGTCGTTGACCATGATGCTGCCCGGCAGATTGCGCTCGGCCAGCGCGAACCACGGCTTGCCCTGACCCTTGAACGTGGTCGGACCCCACCAGGCGTCCTCCATGAAATCGGTGTCGGCGCCGACCGCGATGCCAGCCTGGATGCCGTCGCCCTCGTTGGCCTTGGCGCCGGTGGTCCACTCGGTGGTGATGGGCTCACGCTGGTACTTGTGCCGCATGTCCGCGTTGTGCTCGAACCCGCCGGCGGCCAGCACCACGCCGTACTTGGCGGTGAAGCGCACGGGCTCGCCGTTCGAGGTGGCCTCGACGCCGGTGACCACGCCGTTCTCGACGATCAGTCCGGTGAGCGGGGTGTCCAGCAGGACCGGGACGTTCGCGTCCATGAGGCCCTTGCGCATGCCGGAGATGATCGCCTGGCCCATGCCGACCAGCGCCTTGCCGGTGACCTTGCCCCACGCCCAGCGCGTGCCGACGCGCAGCACCCGGGCGATGCCGACGGGATGGCGGCGAATCAGGTTGAGCTTCTTGAAGTCCGCCTGCATGACGACCACGTTCAGCGGCGCCTTGCTGTAGGGGGGCTCGAGCTTGAAGCGCTCGTCGCCGAGGATCTTGGTGTTGAAGGGCTTGGGTTCGCACGAACGGCCGTCCGCCTTACCGCCCGGTGCCTCCGGGTAGTAGTCGGAGTAGCCCGGCACCCAGGTCATCTTCAGCGGCGAGTGGTCCAGCACGAAGTCGAACGCCTCGGCGCCGCGATCGAGGTAGGTATCGATCTTCTCCTTGGGCACCACGTCGCCGATGATGCTGTAGAGGTAGGTGCGCGCCTCGTCGAGGTCGTCACCCTTGCCCGCGGCCTTGAGCACCTTGTTGCCGGGAATCCAGACGCCACCGCCCGAACGCGCCGTAGAACCGCCGTAGTGAGCGGCCTTTTCGATGAGCACCACGCGCAGACCGCGGTGTGCGGCGGTGAGGGCGGCGGTCATACCGGCGGCACCGCTGCCGACCACCACCACGTCGTAATCCCGATCAGTCATGTAGAACACGTTATAGAATCAATCCTGGTTTGGTCTATGTTGGTCTGGCAGATGGGACTGAATAGGCGATGTTGTTCACAAAAACTCGTTTCAGTTTCTAGGCTCTCGACTGCATGGCCCGCAGCTTGGCCACCTGATGGAAGGAACACAGCGTGCTGACCGACGCGCTTCGGATTCAACTGGCGGACGAACTCGCCGTCGCGGAACGGGATCGCATCGCGCTCGACCCCCTGGTCGCGCGGCATCCCGAGATCGACGTCGTCGACGCCTACGAGATCCAGCTGATCAACATGCGCCGCCGGTTCGCGGGCGGAGCCAAGGTCGTGGGCCACAAGGTGGGCCTGTCCTCCAAGGCCATGCAGCAGATGATGGGCGTCGACGAGCCGGACTACGGACATCTCCTCGAGGAGATGGAGGTCTTCGAAGACGTCCCGGTCGACACGTCCAAGTTCCTGTACCCCCGCGTGGAGGTCGAGGTCGGTTTCATCCTGGGCGCGGACCTGCCCGGCGAGGACTGCACCGAAGAGGACGTGCTGAAGGCGACCGTCGCGTACGCGCCGTCCATCGAGCTGATCGACACCCGCATCAAGGACTGGAAGATCGGCCTGTGCGACACCATCGCCGATAACGCCTCCTCCGCCGGATTCGTCCTGGGCAAGCAGCGCGTGGCCCCGGATCAGCTGGACATCAAGGCGATCGACGCCGTGCTGACCCGCAACGGCGAGGTCATCGCGGAGGGCCGCTCGGACGCCGTACTGGGTGATCCCACCATCGCCGTGGCCTGGCTGGCCCGCAAGGTCGCGTCGTTCGGCGTGCGGCTCAAGGCCGGCGACATCATCCTGCCCGGGTCCTGCACCCGTGCCATCGACGCCCGCCCGGGTGACGAGTTCATCGCCGAGTTCACCGGGCTCGGCTCCGTCCACCTGTCCTTCAGCTGAGCTCACCGAAGTAGGAGAAAGCCGTGACCGCAAGCAAAGTCACCGCCGCGATCGTCGGGTCCGGCAATATCAGTACCGATCTGCTCTACAAGCTGCTGCGCTCGGACAAGATCGAGCCGCGCTGGATGGTCGGCATCGATCCCGAGTCCGAGGGCCTCAAGCGCGCTCGCGGCCTGGGCCTGGAGACCTCGCCCGAGGGCGCGGACTGGCTGCTGGCCCTGGACGAGAAGCCGGATCTGCTGTTCGAGGCCACCTCGGCCTACGTGCACCGCGCGTACGCGCCGAAGTACGAGGCCGCGGGCATCCGCGCCGTCGACCTCACCCCCGCCGCGGTCGGCCCCGCCGTCATCCCGCCGGTGAACCTGGACACGCTCCGGGATGCCATGAACGTCAACATGATCACCTGCGGTGGCCAGGCGACCATCCCCATGGTCGCGGCCGTCTCGCGCGTGGTCCCGGTCTCGTACGCCGAGATCGTGGCGTCGGTGTCCTCGGTCTCGGCCGGCCCCGGCACGCGCGCGAACATCGACGAGTTCACCAAGACCACCTCCGCGGGCGTGGAGACCATCGGCGGCGCCCAGCGCGGCAAGGCCATCATCATCCTGAATCCGGCCGAGCCGCCGATGATCATGCGCGACACCATCTTCTGCGCCATCCCCGAGGACGCCGACCGCGACGCGATCTCCGAGTCGATCTTCCGCATGGAGAAGTCCATCCAGGAGTACGTGCCCGGCTACCGCCTGCTGAACGATCCGCAGTTCGACGAGCCGTCGCTGGTTTCCGGTGGCCTGGCGAAGGTTTCGATCTTCGTCGAGGTCGAGGGCGCGGGCGACTTCCTGCCGCCGTACGCGGGCAACCTCGACATCATGACGGCCGCGGCCACCAAGGTCGGCGACGTGCTGGCCGATCAGATCCTCTCGGCTCGGGTGTAAGGGAGAAAAGCGACCATGAGCAATGTGCTGAAGCCCTACTCGGGCGAAATCGACGTCCGCGTCACCGACACCTCGCTGCGTGACGGCTCGCATCACAAGCGTCACCAGTTCACCGTGACCGAGGTCCGCGACATCGTGGGCGCGCTCGACGCGTCCGGCGTGCCGGTCATCGAGGTCACCCACGGCGACGGCCTGGCCGGATCCTCGTTCAACTACGGGTTCTCCAAGACCCCGGAGCAGGAACTGATCAAGGCCGCCGCGGAGACCGCCAAGCAGGCCAAGATCGCCTTCCTGATGCTGCCCGGCGTTGGCATCAAGGAGGACATCAAGATCTCGCAGGACAACGGCGCGTCCATCTGCCGCATCGCCACCCACTGCACCGAAGCCGATGTGTCCATTCAGCACTTCGGTTACGCGCGGGATCTGGGCCTGGAGACCGTGGGCTTCCTGATGATGGCGCACAGCACCACCCCGGAGCTGCTGGCCAAGCAGGCGCGCATCATGGCCGACGCGGGCTGCCAGTGCGTGTACGTCGTCGACTCGGCGGGTGCCCTTGTGCTGGAACAGGTTTCGGACCGCGTCTCGGCGCTGGTCGCCGAGCTCGGCGATGACGCGCAGGTCGGCTTCCACGGCCACGAGAACCTCGGCCTGGCCGTGGCGAACTCGGTGTACGCGGTGCGCGCCGGCGCGACCCAGATCGACGGCTCCGCACGGCGTTTCGGCGCCGGCGCGGGCAACCTGCCGGTCGAGGCGTTCATCGGCGTGTGCGACAAGCTCGGCGTCAAGACCGGCGTGGACTTCTTCGCGGTCACCGATGCCGCCGAGGACGTCGTCCGCCCGGCCATGCCGTCCGAGTGCCTGCTGGACCGTCAGGCCCTGATGATGGGCTACGCGGGCGTGTACTCGTCCTTCCTGCGACACGCCGAGCGCCAGGCCGAACGTTACGGCGTCTCCGCCGCGGAGATGCTGGTGCGCGCGGGCAAGCGCAAGCTGGTCGGCGGCCAGGAGGATCAGCTCATCGACATCGCCCTGGAACTCCAGCGTGAGCGGGCGGCGGTCACCGCCTGATCCGCTGGTGTAAAGCACTGGGCCGCAACCGATTCCGGTTGCGGCCCAGTGCGTTGTCCGGGGCCGGATGGGCACGGCCGGGCGGGCCGTCGCCACCGTGATCGGCCATACGGAAAATCTTCGCAAACTCTCGGCGTACTTCGCCGCGGAACCTGCCGGTAATTTGCTGTTATAGGCCGAAATTCGGCTATTTCTGACCGATTGGGTACTGGCACAACGCACCCCCTCGGTCGTATGGTGAATATCTAGCGAACTACTCGGTAGACCGCTGTACCGGGTGGGACGCCTTTTCCGATAGGCCCGAAGAACCGCTTACCCGATCTACAGCCGATAGACGAGAAGGTGAACCAATGGCCGGCTGGCAGGTGTTCACAGCCACCCTGGCAATGCTCACGATCATGGCCGTCACGTACGTGAGCCTGCATCATCCACATCGCGACCCGGACAGACTCTCGGTGGAACGGATTCGTCAGCGAATCAGCAACGAGGACACCGCATCCACCGATCTGCTCCTGAGACGCTCCGACTGGTCCCACGGCGCCCCCGACAATCCGCTCGGGCTGTACGAGGCGCACCGGACCATGCAGCAGCACCGCCGCTGCACCGTCGCGGAGTGCCCGCGCAAGGCAGCCGCCTTCCGCATCCTGATCGACGCGGGCCGGATCAAGCCGACCCGTATGCCCCCGGCGCTGCAGTAGCACCGGGTCCGGCTACCGCGTACCCACCGGCTCGACCGGCCGCCGATCCTGGGCCAGGCCGCGAACGATCAAGGCGTACAGCAGAATCACCGCGACCGGCGCGGCGATCGGAATCCACGCCAGCCCGGTGGGCAGCAACGTCGCGGCACCCGCCGCCACGGTGAACACGAGGGCTCCGGCCACCGAGGGAATGGTGGTCGGAACCACTCCCACCGGAGCGGAAACCGTCGCGGTGTTCAGCAGATACGTGGTGGCCACCAAACCGATAGCGCCCGCGATCAGGGCGCCGGTATCGGTGAAGGTGAGCACGGCCAGCGCGACCAGGACCGCGCCGACGGCGCTCGCCCGCCACCGCCAACCGGCCACGACCAGGATCAGGGCGGGCACCACCGCCCACGGTTCGACCAAAGCCACGGCCAGGGTCAGCAGCAGCCCCGAGAGCACGGCGAGGAATCTGGTCATCGGCGCACCCGCACGGTGCGGCGGTGTTCGGGAATCAGGCGCATGACCTGATCGAGCCGCGTATCACCGGGCCAGGGCACGATATCCACGCCCACGGTCCCCATATCGCGGTACATGGAGGTGCGTTCGAGCTGCCACATGCGCGCGAGCGTGGAGTCCGCGTCGGCGTGGAACGGCGGGCCGCGCAGCACGTCCGCCACCACCACGACGTGCCCGCGCTTGCGCAGATCGATGAGCGCCAGGGCGAATTGGGTGTCCAGCAGCGTCGAGAACGCCACCACCACCGCGCCGATGGGCACCGCGCCGTGCGGCGCCAGCGTGCCCGAGGTCGGTATGTGCTCGTCGCCGACGTCCAGCACGGTGTCCACGATGCGATAGAACTGGCGGCGGCCGATGTCGGGGCGCAGCCAGCGCGGCGAACGGCCCAGGCACACCACCGCGGTGCGGTCGCCGGCCTGCAGCGCCGACTGCGCGACCTGTGCCGCGCCGCGCACCGACAGCTCCAGCGAGTCGGAAGCCGGTCCCGGGGCCTGCATCGAGGTGTCCACCAGCACAACCACATCCGCGGCCCGGTTGGTGAACCGCTCGGTGACGAAGAGCCTGCCGCGCCGCGCGCTCACCGCCCAGTTGACCGTGCGCATCTGGTCACCGGGCGCGTACACGCGCACATCGCCGAACTCCACGCCGGGACCGTGCCGCCGCGTCAGGTGGGTGCCGATCCGCTCGGGAAGTTCGGTGCGCGGCAACCGCATCGGCTGCGGATCGGTGATCGGGTACACGTATACCTCGCCGGCGGGCAGGCGCACCGAGGCGACCGCGAGCCCGGCGGGGCTCAGCGCCGTCACCCGCACCGGCACCGGGTAGCGGCCCCACCGCACGGCCGAGAGCGCCAGCCGCAGACCGGCGGGAGCGGCCCCGGAATCGAAGGCCTCCTCCACGCGCATCTCCATGGCGGGCACCGTTTCCGAGTGCACGCGCAGCAGCGCGTGCCCGGACTCCACGAAGGCGGACGCGGTCAGCACCACCTCCTCGGTCTCGAAGCAGCGCACCACCCCGCCGCCGTCCACCTGGATCCGGGTGCGGGTCTGCTGCAGCGGCGCGGTGGCCAGCACGCCGAGCATGGGCGCGGCGAACACCACCAGCTGCCACTGGCCGAAGATCACCGCCAGGATCAGCGCGGGCGCCGACACCGCGGCCAGCATGAACACCAATGGCGCGGGCCGCCACTGGAGTTCGGCCTCGATGGCGGTGGACAGATCACGATGTCTCACGGGCGAGCGCGCCTCACGCCGGGGTGCTGGCGCGCGGCACCGGGAGCCGGCGCAGCAGTTCGGCGATCACGTCCTCACCACGAATGCGGCGCACCCACATCTCCGGGCGCAGCGTGATGCGATGCGCCATGGCCGGAATCGCCAGCGCCTTCACATCTTCGGGCACCACGAAGTCGCGGCCGTTGAGCAGTGCGCGGGCACGGGCCATCTGCACCAGATCGAGTTCGGCGCGCGGGCTCGCGCCCACCTCCACCTGCGGATGCCCGCGGGTGGCATGCGCGAGGGCGACCACGTAGCCGACCACGTCCGGGTGCACGGTCACGTACTCCACCGACTGCCGCATCTCCATCAGCCCCTCGGCGTCGACCACCTGGCCGACCTGCCCGGGCTGGGCGCCGCGTTCGAGCCGGCGCCGGATCATCTGCATCTCGTCGTTCTCCGACAGGTAGCCCAGGCGCAGCTGCATGGCGAACCGGTCCAGCTGCGCCTCCGGCAGCGGGTAGGTGCCCTCGTACTCGATGGGGTTGTCGGTGGCCATGACCACGAAAGGCTTGGGCAGCTGGAAGGTCTCGCCGTCGATGGAGACCTGCCCCTCCCCCATGGCCTCGAGCAACGCGGCCTGCGTCTTGGGCGGGGTGCGGTTGATCTCGTCCGCGAGCAGCATGTTGGTGAAGACCGGGCCGCGCCGGAAAGTGAACCGGCCCGAATGCATGTCGTAGATCGTGGAACCGATGAGGTCCGCGGGCAGCAGGTCCGGCGTGAACTGCACGCGGGTGAAGTTCAGCCCGAGAGCCGTGGCGAACGAGCGCGCGATCAGCGTCTTACCCAGGCCGGGCAGATCCTCGATGAGGATGTGGCCGCCCGAGAGCACGGCGATCATGATGAGCTGCAGCTCATCCCGTTTGCCGACCACCACCCGGGACATTTCCCGCAGCACGGCGTCGGTGCGCTTGATGGTCACGTCCATCGGTGAACTCATATCAGTACTCGCATCTCAAACCCTGTTTCACATGTTCTGGAGGCGGCGCAGGATCTCGTCCAGCGCCGGTCGGCCCGGCGCGGGGCTGGTCTGGTCGCGCAGCGCCGAATTGGCCGGATCCACCCAGCGCCACAGTTCGGGACCGAACTGCAGCAGTCCGGCGGCCTCGGTGGCGCGCCGGTTCTTCGCCATGCGGTGGCCGCTCGTGAGTTCGAACTCCTTGGCCAGCAGGGGCCGCAGGTGACGGTCCCAGTCCGCGCGCGTCCCCTCGGAGCGTTCGGCGAGCATGGTGGCGCGCGCTTCCCAGCGCCGCAGCATGTCCGCCGGGCCGTTGTCGATCTCGTTGTCCTCGATGTCGCCGGGGCCCGCCCGGCGGGATCGCTCGAACAACGTCCACAGCAGCAGGCCCAGCGCCGCCGCGACCGGTATCCCGGCCAAGGGCAGCAACGTGTCCCGCTCGCCGCTGTACGCCACGAACTCCAGGGCCGCGACCACTATCAGCGCACCGACGACTATGCCGATCCGGTTCATCCCCCACACCCCGATTCCTGCTCGATGCACAGTGCGACAACGTTTTTCATGCCGCCTGCCCCTGCAGGTCCGCCAATACGATACGGAGCAATTGCTCGGCCCGCATCCGTTGCCACTCCAGCATGGAGTGCGGGCTGAAGCGGGCCTCCTCGAACAGCGAGACCAGCTCGCGCGCCGAGGCGTCGCGCAGGAAGCCGCGATCGAAGGCGCGCGCCAGCACCTCGGACGGGGTGTCCGAGGCCAGCGGCGCGACCTCGCGGGCCTGCGCCAGACCGCGTTCCATGGCCACGTAGCAGGCGATGATGGCGGTGCGCGGATCCTGGCCGGGCGCGATCATGGCCGCCAGGCCCATCTCCGCCACCTTGGCCAGCGAGACCGCCTCTTCGGGCGTGGGCGCCTCCGGCACACCGGTTTTCGCGGGCGGGCGGCGGGTGGAACTCACCGCGACCACCACCAGGCCGGTCATGGCGACCAGCACGAGCAGGGCCGCGCCGATGCCGACCAGGACGAGGGCGGTACCGCTCAGCGGCGGGTTGTCGATCGAATCCGACGGCGGGGGCAGCGGTTCCACCGGCGCGGTGGTCTCGGTGGTCGACGTGCCCGGGGTGTCCGTGGCGGCCTCGCGGCCCGGACCGACCAGGTACACCGACAGCACCGCGGTGCACAGCAGCGCCACCGCGGTCACGCCGATGAGCACCAGGAGCCCGAGCCTGCCCAGTTTGCGGGGGCCGCGCGCCGGGGTGAGGTCCGGCTCCGGCATGGACAGTGGCAGGCGGTGCTGGGAGTTGATGACGCCCGCCGCCAGGATCACGACCGAGACCAGCAGCAGCACCGGCATGAGCGCCACCGCGACGGCCGACGGGGTGTGCGGCGCGGAAGGCCCGCCGGCGCCGGGAATGTGGCCGCGCAGGGCGACCACGGCCAGCACCAGCAGCGCGATCAGCCCGATCGCGCGAGATGCCAGCGTCCCCACCCCAGTCACATCTACCCCTAACCAGAGTCCTGCAAATCAGGCACATAGTTACATGCCGGTAGGTCCGTCAGTGGGGAAATGGGTAACACCGGTTACATATATGGATTACGCATATATCCCGGGGCCGAAGCAGCACTAACTGGCACGGGTTCTCCTGTGAACGCGCACAATTAGCCACGCGCGAGGGGCTTCCGGCGAGCGGGCCGGCGCCCGATTCGCTCGGGTGGTTCAGGCCGTGCGGCGGACGCGGGCGCGGAGGCGGGTCAGGGGGGAATCGGGCGGGGTGGCAGGAGTTTCGGGACGGGCGCGGCGCATGCGGGCGCGGGCGGCGGTGTAGTCCCGGACCGGGATCGAGGCGGGGGTGGTCGCCGACTCGGACTCGACGAGGCGGCCCAGGGCGCGGAAGTCCCAGCCCGCGGCCAGCCAGGGCGCGGGGTCCAGGGTGTTGCGGGCGTCGATCAGGATGCCGCCGCGCACCACCGAGCGCAGGAAAACCGGGTCCAGTTCCCGGAACTCGTTCCATTCGGTGAGGTGCAGGACCACGTCGGCCTCGTGCAGGGCGGCGGCCGCGGTCGCGGCGTAGACCAGCTGCGGGGCCACCGCGCGAGCGGGCGCGGTCGCGGCCGGATCGAAGGCCGTCACCTCGATGCCCGCGGCCTGCAGGCGCACCGCCACATCCAGGGCCGGGGAATCGCGCACGTCGTCCGAGAGCGGCTTGAAGGCGATGCCGAGAATGCCGACCCGGCCGCGCGGGCGACGGCCGGTGCCGCGCAACAGATCCAGCGTCATGTCCACCACGCGTTCGCGGCGGCGCACGTTGATCGCGTCGATGTCGCGCAGGAAATCCACCGACTCGCTCGCGCCGAGCTCACCGGCGCGGGCGATGAGCGCGCGCACGTCCTTGGGCAGACAGCCGCCGCCGTACCCCAGTCCGGCGCCGAGGAATTTGCGGCCGATGCGATCGTCGTGCCCGAGCGCGTCGGCCAGCTGGGTCACGTCGGCGCCGGTCAGCTCGCACAGCTCGGCCATGGCGTTGATGAACGAGATCTTCGTCGCCAGAAAGGCATTGGCGGCGACCTTGATCAACTCCGAGGTCGGCAGGTTGGTGATCACGACCGGTGCGCCGTCCGCGATCGGGGTGGCGTACACCTGGCGCAGCGCCCATTCCGCGTCGGGCGTGGTGACCCCGAAGACCAGGCGGTTGGGGTGCAGGGTGTCGAACACCGCGTGCCCCTCGCGCAGGAACTCCGGGTTCCAGGCCAGGTCTACCGAAATGCCCTCCGGGGCCAGGTCCGCGATGCGCGCGGCCAGCGCCTGCGCGGTGCCCACCGGCACCGTGGACTTGCCGACGATCAGGCAGTTGCGGGTCAGGTGCGGGACCAGACCGTCCAGCGCCGAATACAGCTGGGACAGATCGGCGGCGCCGTGCGGGCCGGGCGGGGTTCCCACACAGAGGAAATGGATGTCGGCGAAGCGCGCGGCCTCGGGCAGCGAGGTGCCGAAGCGGAGCTTGCCCGCGGACACGTGCCCGGACAGCAACTCCGGCAGACCCGGCTCGTGGAAGGGCACCAGCCCGGCCGCCAGGGCCGTGGCCTTGGCGGGATTGTTGTCCACGCCGAGCACGTCGAAACCGAGCTCGGCCATGCCGGCGGCATGGGTGGCACCCAGATAGCCGGTGCCGATGACGGATATGCGCAGCATCAGGACGCCTCCTTGGTGAGCGGGGCACGAAGGTCACCGCTACCTGGCAGAGAGTGGCGCTGTCCGATCACCTCGCGGTAGTGCCGGATCAGCAGATCATTGACGGCGGACCAGGATCGGTCGCGCACACTGCGCTGTGCCGCGGCGGCGGTCCGCTCCCGCAGGCGCGGATCGTCCACCAGGCGGCGCACGTGGTCCAC